>NZ_JAFNPD010000011.1:0-74518 GCF_026535825.1 Lactobacillus sp. B4026 | reverse complement strand
GGTTCTGGCTCAAATGGCTCCGGCTCCAACGGCTCCGACAGTAATGGTTCAGGATCTAACGGTTCTGACTCAAATGGCTCAGAATCAAATGGTTCTGGCTCCAACGGTTCAGGATCCAACGGCTCAGGCTCAAATGGTTCCGGCTCCAACGGCTCAGGATCAAATGGCTCAGGCTCAAACGGTTCCGGTTCAAGTTCACAAGGCTCTACAAGTACTGGTGGTGCTGGCGCTACTGTTACAGGCTCAACTGGCAGTGATTCTGCTACTGGTCAAGGTACTGCTGCAGAAACTGCCGGTGCTGGTGCTGATGCAGCTCAAGCAACAGATCGGAAGCTTAAACATAATGCATACTTCTATGACAAGGATGGTAAACGTGCCAACTTATTAGTTGCCAAGAAAGGTTCAACAATTTCTACCTTTGGTGAAGCTACTAATATTGGTGGTCGTGAATTCTACCTGACTGATAATGGTCTATATGTTGCTGCTAATAACTTTAAAGAGCAGAAGCGGACATTGAAGCACAATGCATTTGTTTATAACCAGAATGGTAAGCGTGTAGGTACTAAACTACTGAAGAAGAACAGTAAGGTTGGTACTTACGGCGATCCAGTTTCAATTCATGGCAAGTCTTACTACATTGTTGGTACTAATCGTTATGTTAAGGCAGCTAACTTTAAGGCAGCTAGAAAAGAAGCAAATAACGTTATCGCAGATGGCGTAACTTCAAATGCTGTTCTTGAGCATGATGCTTATATATATAATGGAGATGGCAAGAGAATTAACCAAGTAGTTCTTAAGGCTGGCTCCAAGATTACAGCTGGCGATACTAAGACAATTGATGGTCGTCAATTTGTTGAAATTGCTAACGGTCAATATGTAGCAAGTGATAATGTTACAGGAACGGCTCGTAAATTAACTACTAAGGCAGCTATTTACAATAAGTACGGTAACAAGACAAGTAAGCCTGCAATGAAGAAAGGCGAAACTGTTCAGACATACGGTGATATAGTTGTTATTAAGGGCAAAGCTTACTATGCAATCGGTAACGATGAATTTATTAAGCAAACAGCCTTTGAATAAAAATAAAGGTTAGCTAAATAACCATAGAAGAAAGAAGCTCCTATCTCATAAGAGGTAGGGGCTTCTTTTGTTCTAATCTTTAATTTGTGATGCTAGAAAAAATTTACTAATCCAATAATTTGTTTTATAATTATTTTAAACGTATGTTCGTAATAAAGAGAGGGAAAATGAATAAAAAATTTAATCAAGAAGAATTCGACCAGATTCTTGATAATTTTTTTAAAACTTATCAAGATCGGGGCATGAAAAAATGGCAGGGTTTCTTTTTAAGTGATCATACAGCAACTATGAACAAAGACAATCGGCAACGTTCAATTATTTATCATAAAAAAGAGCCGATGACGGTAGAAGAAGTTAGTAAAATTTTAATGAATGCTTATGCCAACCATCGCCAAGTTTCAGTTCAGCTTAAGGAACTTGATATTGAGGGGAAAGTACAACCTGATATTGTCGGTTTCGTACAAGGGTATCAGATAGATGAAATAGTAATTTCTGGTATCTGGATTGATTTAAATAATATAAATAATGTTGCTTTTTCTTAGAAATTTATGGTATATTAAAAAAGGATTAACATCCACTCCTACCTTTTTCGAAAAGACCGCAATTCAATTGCGGTCTTTTTTTGCTTAAATTAAATTGTTGAATTAATATCTGTTTTATTGAAAAAGCTGATAAATGTTTATACATTTTTATGATTTATAAGTATATTTAAGCTTGATAACTAAATTAATTCAAAAAAATTGTGATTTTTCTATGAATATGGTTCTATTTTTAAAAAGTTGTATTAAAATAGTTTATATGTAAATAAAATATTTTAAGGCTTTGTTATAACAAAAATATTTATATAACAAAGTACTAATTTTTAGAAAGGGATAATAATGAAACATAATAAAAAGAAAAACGGGTTAATTGTGTCAACTACAGTGGTAGGACTAGTTTGCGGATTAGCATTGACGCAGCAACAAGCAAAGGCTGCAACGGTAGATCCAGCTAATGATCAAAATAGCACGATTGTTCAGGCACCCAAGGCAGATAAAGCAAATGAGCCCAATACTCTTCCAGCTGAATCTGACTCCCAAGAAAATGCCGATAAAGATGATAATTCACCTGCTAATGTCACGGAAGATAAGCCTGCAGCTACTATTGCTAAAGACACTGATTCAAATGTCAGTGCAAGTAATGAAGATGCAAATAAGCAAACTGCAATTGCAAAAGCGGCAACAACTCCAGAAGTAATTGATCAAGGAACATGGGGTACGAGTAAATGGGAGTATAAGCATGAGGGCGACGACTATGTGCTATATCTGCATGCTGGTACATTAGGCGAATCCAAATGGATTAATAGCGATTTTGTATATAACGGGATTCTCCAGTTAAACAGTACTTTTAAAGATCAGTTAACAAAAATTAAGATTGATCAAGGGGTAGTTGCTAATCAGGAATCAGGTGGATTATTTTATGGCTTAAGCAAGTTAACTACAATAGAGGGCTTAAGCAATCTTAATACTGCTAACGTCACAAACATGCGTGATATGTTTGGTGAATGTTCTAGCTTGACCAGTTTAGATTTAAGTCATTTTGACACATCTAAAGTTACAAATATGTATCGCATGTTTGAAGATTGCAGCAATCTATCCGCCTTAGACTTAAGTAGCTTTGATACTGCAAAAGTTACAGACCTTGGATTTGCGATGATGTTTTTTGGCTGTGATAACTTAGCAACTTTGAATATAAGCAGCTTCAATACGGCTAATGCAACAAATATGTATTGCATGTTTTTTGGATGTAAAAATCTGGTCAGTTTGGATTTAAGCCACTTTGACACATCTAATATTACAGATATGGGTAGTATGTTTGATGGTTGTAGCGGTTTAACCAGTTTAGATTTAAGTCATTTTGACACATCTAAGGTTACAGATATGGATGGCATGTTCGATGGTTGCAGCAGTTTACCTAATTTAGATTTAAGTCACTTTGACACATCTAAAGTTACAAATATTTATGACATGTTTTATGGCTGCAAGAGTTTAACTAGTTTAGATTTAAGTCACTTTGACACGTCTAAAGTTACAGATATGTTTGGTACATTCAGCGGCTGTAGCAGTTTAATCAGTTTAGATTTAAGCCACTTTGACACATCTAAAGTTACAGATATGAGCTACATGTTCTATGTTTGCAGCAGTTTAACCAGTTTAGATTTAAGCAATTTTAATACTAGCAATGTAAAAAATATGTCAAGAATGTTTGACGGTTGCAATAAACTTAATCACTTAGTGCTGGGTTCTGGAACCAAGTTAACTTCTGACGTTAAACTGCCTGCTGTGCCTGCTGTTAATACCGTTGTTTCCGGTTCTAATCGAATTATAACTGCGCCTTACTGGGTGGCAACTAGCGGTTATGAACAAGGTAAGCGTTATACATCAGATGAGTTAATGTCATTAACTGGCCGTGATCAAGTCACAACCTATGACTGGGTTACGCAAACAGTAGCGGCTAATACAACGCAAACTAAGGCAGTAACGCGCTTGATTGTCGTTCATCAGCCAGATGGCTCAACTAAGACAGATGCGCAAACGGTAATGATTACCAGACCTGTAATAATTAAGCCAAATGGTTCAATTTCATGGGGCAATTGGACGACAGCGCAATGGACAGCACATGAAGTACCCGCTTTTGCTGGTTATAATCCAAGCGTTAAAGAAATACCTGCCCAAACAGTTACTAGTCAGACTGGTGATCAGGCAATTGATATATACTATGACCCAATTGAACAAACAATCACGGTGCAATATGTTGATGCTAGTGGCAAAGTCGTTGGCACGCAAGAGCTAACTGGCTATACAGGCGATACATTGACGCCTAATTATCATGCGCCAGCTGGCTATGAACTAGCTGCAGCACCACAGCCAAGTATTAAAGTTGATGGTTCAGGAAGTCAAATTATCAAAGTTACGGTTAATCCTAAGTCAGTTCAAAATACGGAGCTGAAGACTATCACTAGAACAATCAATGTCCACCAGCCTGATGGCAGCATTAAAACTTATAATCAAGTAGCGGTTATCAGACGAACTGTAAGCCTAGACCAAATAACGGGCGAAAAGACCTATGGCAGTTGGCATAATGATAGCTGGGACGAATTCAAGGTACCGGCAATCACTGGTTATACGCCAAGTCAGGCAACAGTAACCGGTCAAGAAGTAACAGCGGATAGTGAAAATGAACAAGTGGAAATATACTATTCTGCAAATAAGTGAAGTTAAATATTCATAATTAATATAGAACAAGTGAATGGTACTGTGAAGACTAACCATCTGCATGGTACCATTTGTTTTATTTATACAAGTATTTGCTCTAATTTCTAGAGTGTATATAACAAAAATAAGATAAATTAATTATTATTACGTATATTAGGAAAGAGAAAATAATGAAAAATAGTACAAAGAAAAACGGGCTAATTATGTCAACGACAGTGGTCGGACTAGTTTGTGGTTTAGCATTAACGCAGCAACAAGCCAAAGCTGCAACGGTAGATCCAGCTAATGATCAAAGCAGCACGATTGTTCAGGCACCCAAGGGAGATAAAGCAACTGAGCCCAATACTCTTCCAGCTGATTCTGACTCCCAAGAAAATGCCGATAAAGATGATAATTCACCTGCTAATGTCACGGAAGATAAGCCTGCAGCTACTAGTGATAAAGACACTGGTTCAAATGTCAGTGCAAGTAATGAAGATGCAAATAAGCAAACTGCGATTGCAAAAGTGGCAACAACTCCAGAAGTAATTAATCAAGGAACATGGGGAACGAGTAAATGGGAGTATAAGCATGAGGGTGATGATTATGTGTTGTATTTACATGCTGGTACATTAGGTGAATCCAAATGGATTAATAGCGATTTTGTATATAATGGGATTCTTCAATTAAATAGTACTTTTAAAGACCAATTAACCAAAATTAAGATTGATCAAGGTGTAGTTGCTAATCAGGAATCAGGTGGATTATTTTATGGCTTAAGCAAGCTAACCACAATAGAAGGTCTAAACAATCTTGATACTGCTAACGTCACAAACATGCGTAGTATGTTTGGTGAATGTTCCAGCTTGACCAGTTTAGATTTAAGTCATTTTGACACATCTAAAGTTACAAATATGTATCGCATGTTTGAAAGTTGCAGCAACCTATCCGCCTTAGACTTAAGTAGCTTTGATACTGCAAAAGTTACAGACCTTGGATTTGCGATGATGTTTTTTGGCTGTGGTAACTTAGCAACTTTGAATATAAGCAGTTTCAATACGGCTAAGGCAACAAATATGTATTGCATGTTTGATGGATGTAGAAGCCTAGCTAGCTTAGATCTAAGCCACTTTGACACATCTAAGGTTACAGATATGGATAATATGTTCGATGATTGTAGCGGTTTAACCAGTTTGGATTTAAGTCATTTTGATACATCTAAAGTTACAAATATTTATGACATGTTCGATGGTTGCAGCAGCTTAACTAGTTTAGATTTAAGTCACTTTGACACGTCTAAAGTTACAGATATGTTTGATACATTCAGCGGCTGTAGCAGTTTAATCAGTTTAGATCTAAGCCATTTTGATACATCTAAAGTTACAAATATGTATGGCCTGTTCAGCGGTTGCAGCAGTTTAACCAGTTTAGATTTAAGCAATTTTAATACAGGCAATGTAAAAAATATGTCAAGAATGTTTGACGGTTGCAATAAACTTAATCATTTAGTGCTGGGGTCTGGAACCAAGTTAACTTCTGACGTTAAATTGCCTGCTGTGCCTGCAGTTAATACCGTTGTTTCCGGCTCTAATCGAATTGTAACTGCGCCTTACTGGGTGGCAACTAGCGGTTATGAACAAGGTAAGCGTTATACATCAGCTGAGTTAATGTCATTAACTGGCCGTGATCAAGTCACAACCTATGACTGGGTTACGCAAACAGTAGCGGCTAATACAACGCAAACTAAGGCAGTAACGCGTTTAATTGTCATTCATCAGCCAGATGGCTCAACTAAGACAGATGCGCAAACGGTAATGATTACTAGACCTGTAATAATTAAGCCAAATGGTTCAATTTCATGGGGCAATTGGACGACAGCACAATGGACAGCACATGAAGTACCCGCTTTTGCTGGTTATAATCCAAGCGTTAAAGAAATACCTGCCCAAACAGTTACTAGTCAGACTGGTGATCAGGCAATTGATATATACTATGACCCAATTGAACAAACAATCACGGTGCAATATATTGATGCTAGTGGCAAAGTCGTTGGTACGCAGGAGTTAACTGGCTACACCGGCGATACATTGACGCCTAATTATCATGCGCCAGCTGGCTATGAACTAGCCGCAGCACCACAGCCAAGTATTAAAGTTGACGGTTCAGGAAAGCAAGTTATCAAAGTTTCGGTTAATCCTAAGTCAGTTCAAAATACGGAGCTGAAGACTATCACTAGAACAATTAATGTCCACCAGCCTGATGGCAGCATTAAAACTTATAATCAAGTGGCGGTTATCAGACGAACTGTGAGCCTAGACCAAATAACAGGGGAAAAGACCTATGGTAGTTGGCACAATGACAGCTGGGACGAATTCAAGGTACCGGCAATCACTGGTTATATGCCAAGTCAGGCAACAGTAACCGGTCAAGAAGTAACAGCGGATAGTGAAAATGAACAAGTAGAAATATATTATTCTGTAAATAAGTAAAGTTAAATATTAATAATTAATATAGAGCAAGTGAATGGTACTGTGAAGACTAACCATCTGCATGGTACCATTTGTTTTATTTATACAAGTATGTGCTTTAACTTTTAGTGTTTACATAACAAAAAATAAGATAAATTAATTATTATTACGTATATTAGGAAAGAGAAAATAATGAAACATAATATAAAGAAAAACGGGTTAATTGTGTCAACGACAGTGGTAGGACTAGTTTGTGGTTTAGCATTGACGCAGCAACAAGCAAAGGCTGCAACGGTAGATCCAGCTAATGATCAAAGCAGCACAATTGTTCAGGCACCCAAGGCAGATAAAGCAACTGAACCAAATACTATTCCAGCAGATGTCAATTCTAACGATAAAACGACTGCAGATGACAGTTCAACTGCTAATGTTACTGACGATAAGCCTGCAGATAACACTGATAAGGACGCTGGTTCAAATGTCAGTGCAGGTAACGAAGATGCAAATAAGCAAACTGCAACTACAAAAGCGGCAACAAACCCAGAAGTAATTGATCAAGGAACATGGGGCACGAGTAAATGGGAGTATAAGCATGAAGGTGACGACTATGTGCTGTATTTACATGCTGGTACATTAGGCGAATCTAAATGGATTAATAGCGATTTTCTATATAACGGGATTCTCCAGTTAAACAGTACTTTTAAAGATCAGTTAACAAAAATTAAGATTGATCAAGGTGTAGTTGCTAATCAGGAATCAGGTGGGTTATTTTACGGTTTAAGCAAGCTAACTACAATAGAAGGCCTAAGCAATCTTGATACTGCTAACGTCACAAACATGCGTGATATGTTTGGTGAATGTTCCAGCTTGACCAGCTTAGACTTAAGTCATTTTAATACTAGTAAAGTCATCTCTATGTATCGCATGTTTGAAGATTGTAGCAGCCTAACCGCCTTAGACTTAAGTAATTTTGATACTGCAAAAGTTACAGACTTTGGATTTTCGATGATGTTTTTTGGCTGTGGTAACTTAGCAACTTTGAATATAAGCAGCTTCAATACGGCTAATGCGACAGATATACGTAGAATGTTTATGGGATGTAAAAGCCTAGTTAGTTTAGATTTAAGTCATTTTGATACATCTAAGGTTACAGATATGTTTGGTGTGTTCAGAGATTGTAGTAGCTTAATCAGTTTAGATTTAAGTCATTTTGATACATCTAAAGTTACAGATATGTATGGTATGTTCGATGATTGTAGCAGTTTAACCAGTTTGGATTTAAGTCATTTTGATACTAGCAATGTAGTGGATATGTCATGGATGTTTGAAGGCTGCAAGAGTTTAACCAGTTTGGATTTAAGCCATTTTGATACGTCTAATGTTACAAATTTGGGTTACATGTTTGCCGATTGTTCAAAATTAACAGATTTAAATCTAAGCAACTTTAATACTACTAATGTTACAAAAATGAATAATTTATTCGACGATTGTAGCAGTCTAACAAATTTGGATTTAGGTAATTTTAATACTAGTAATGTAAAAGATATGTCATGGATGTTTTATAACTGCAATGGTTTAACCAGTTTGGATTTAAGCCACTTTGATACATCTAAAGTTACAGATATGAGCTACATGTTCTATGGTTGCAGCAATTTAACCAGTTTAGATTTAAGCCACTTTGACACATCTAAAGTTACAAATATGTATGGCCTGTTCGGCAGTTGTAGCAGTTTAATCAGTTTAGATCTAAGTCACTTTGACACAGTCAATGTTACAGACATGAGATATATGTTTAGTTATTGCAAAAACCTCAGTCACTTAGTTCTTGGAGCAAAAGCTAAGTTAACTTCTGATGTTAAATTGCCTGCTGTGCCTGCTGTTAATACCGTTGTTTCCGGCTCTAATCGAATTGTAACTGCGCCTTACTGGGTGGCAACTAGCGGTTATGAACAAGGTAAGCGTTATACATCAGCTGAGTTAATGTCATTAACTGGGCGTGATCAAGTCACAACCTATGACTGGGTTACGCAAACAGTAGCGGCTAATACAACGCAAACTAAGGCAGTAACGCGTTTAATTGTCATTCATCAGCCAGACGGCTCAACTAAGACAGACGCGCAAACGGTAATGATTACTAGACCTGTAATAATTAAGCCAAATGGTTCAATTTCATGGGGCAATTGGACAACAGCACAATGGACTGCTCATGAAGTACCCGCTTTTGCTGGTTATAATCCAAGCGTTAAAGAGATACCTGCCCAAACAGTTACTAGTCAGACTGGTGATCAGGCAATCGATATATACTATGACCCAATTGAACAAACAATCACGGTGCAATATGTTGATGCTAGTGGTAAAGTCGTTGGTACGCAGGAATTAACTGGCTACACCGGCGATACATTGACGCCTAATTATCATGCGCCAGCTGGCTATGAACTAGCCGCTGCACCACAGCCAAGTATTAAAGTTGACGGTTCAGGAAAGCAAGTTATCAAAGTTTCGGTTAATCCTAAGTCAGTTCAAAATACGGAGCTGAAGACTATCACTAGAACAATTAATGTCCACCAACCTGATGGCAGCATTAAAACTTATAATCAAGTGGCGGTTATCAGACGAACTGTGAGCCTAGACCAAATAACAGGGGAAAAGACCTATGGCAGTTGGCACAATGACAGCTGGGACGAATTCAAGGTACCGGCAATCACTGGTTATACGCCAAGTCAAACAACAGTAACCGGTCAAGAAGTAACAGCGGATAGTGAAAATGAACAAGTGGAAATATACTATTCTGTAAATAAGTAAAGTTAAATATTTATAATTAATATAGAACAAGTGAATGGTACTGTGAAGACTAACCATCTGCATGGTACCATTTGTTTTATTTATACAAGTATTTGCTTTAATTTCTAGAGTGTATATAACAAAAATAAGATAAATTAATTATTATTACGTATATTAGGAAAGAGAAAATAATGAAACATAATATAAAGAAAAACGGGCTAATTATGTCAACAACAGTGGTGGGACTAGTTTGTGGTTTAGCATTAACGCAGCAACAAGCAAAGGCTGCAACGGTAGATCCAGCTAATGATCAAAGCAGCACAATAGTTCAGGCACCCAAAGCAGATAAAGCAACTGAGCAAAATACCTTTCCAGCTAATTCTGACTCCCAAGAAAATGCGGATAAAGATGATAATTCAACCGCTAATGTCACTGAAGATAAGCCTGCAGCTACTACTGCTAAAAACCCTGATTCAAATGCCAGTGTAGGTAACGAAGATGCAAATAAGCAAACTGCAACTACAAAAGCGGCAACAACTCCAGAAGTAATTGATCAAGGAACATGGGGCACGAGTAAATGGGAGTATAAGCATGAAGGTGACGACTATGTGCTATATCTGCATGCTGGTACATTAGGCGAATCCAAATGGATTAATAGCGATTTTTTATATAACGGGATTCTTCAATTAAACAGTACTTTTAAAGACCAATTAACGAAAATTAAGATTGATCAAGGTGTAGTTGCTAATCAGGAATCAGGTGGATTGTTTTATGGCTTAAGCAGGCTAACCACAATAGAAGGCCTAAACAATCTTGACACTGCTAAGGTCACAAACATGCATAGTATGTTTGGTAAATGTTCCAGCTTGACCAGTTTAGATTTAAGTCATTTTGACACATCTAAAGTTACAAATATGTATACCATGTTCCGTGATTGTAACAACTTAACCAGTTTAGATTTAAGTCATTTTGACACATCTAAAGTTACAAATATGTATGCCATGTTCCGTGATTGTAACAACTTAACCAGTTTAGATTTAAGCAATTTTAATACTAGCAATGTAAAAGATATGTCATGGATGTTTGATGGCTGCAAGAGTTTGACCAGTTTAGATTTAAGTCATTTTGATACAGCCAACGTTACAGATATGAGCGACATGTTTTCTTATTGCTCGAATTTAACCAGTTTGGACTTAAGTCATTTTGACACATCTAAAGTTACAAATATGAACTATATGTTCTTTTTCTCTAGCAGTTTAACCGGTTTAGATCTAAGTCATTTTGACACATCTAATGTTAGAGATATGGTCGGCATATTCAGCGGCTGTAGAAGTTTAACCAATATAGATCTAAGTAGTTTTGATACTTCTAAAGTTACAAATATGAGTTATATGTTCTCTTTTTGTTCAAACTTAACCAGCTTGAATTTAAGTCATTTTGACACATCTAAAGTTACAAATATGAATAGCATGTTCTATGGTTGTAGTAGCTTAACCAGTTTAGATTTGGACAATTTTAATACTAGCAATGTAAAAGATATGTCGATGATGTTTAATTATTGCGGTAATTTAACCAGTTTGGATTTAAGTCATTTTGATACTGCTAATGTTACAAACATGGAAAGGATGTTTTCCGAGTGTACAAACTTAATTAATGTAAATATAAGTGGTCTTAATACTGCTAAAGTCACTAGTATGTTCGGAATGTTCAACGGTTGCAACAGTTTAACCAGTTTGGATTTAGGTAATTTTGATACTAGCAATGTAGTAGATATGTCATGGATGTTTGATGACTGCAAGAGTTTAACTAGTTTAAATTTAAGCCACTTTAATACATCTAACGTAACCAATTTTAATGGTATGCTCAGCTATTGCGATAAGATTAATCATTTAGTGCTAGGCTCTGAAACGAAGTTTACTTCCGATGCAACGTTACCAGAGAATGCCAATCCAAAGATCAAATGGGTGGCAACTACGGGCTATAATCAGGGTCAAAAGTATACCTCAGCTGAGTTAATGGCAATTACTGATCGTGATCAAGTAACTACGTATGATTGGAGTAAAGAAAAGTCCTTGGTTAAGTCTTCAACTGAAAGTAAAACCATTACCAGGACAATTAACGTTCACCAGCCAGACGGTAAATTAAAGAATGATCGCCAGGCAGCTACGATTAGCCGTAAAGTTGATTTGTACGATGATGGTTCAACTGTTTATGGTGACTGGTCAACGGCACAATGGGCTGCTTACGAAGTACCTGTTTTTAAGGACTATGAAGCAAGCATTAAGGAAATTCCGGCGCAAACTGTAACTGCTGAAACAAAGGATCAAACAATTGATATTACCTATGGTCCGGCTAAGTATACCGCAACAATTCAATATATTGACAAGGGTAAGGTTGTTGGCACGCAACAAATTACTGGAATTGCCGGCGAAAAGATTAAGCCAAATTATCAGGCACCAGCAGGCTACGAAGTAGTTTGCCCGCCAGCAACAATTACGATTAACAAGTCAGACAAGCAAATTATTAACGTTAATGTTAAACACCAAATGATGAAGACAAATGAATTAAAGTCAATTACCAGAACAATAAACATTCACAAGCCGGATGGCACGGTACAGACATTTAATCAAGAAGCGATTTTAAGCCGGCCAGTAACAGAAGACTTAGTCACTGGTCAACGGACATACGGCTCTTGGAGCAATGGCAGATGGGACAAGATTCAGATTCCAAGAATTAAGGGTTACACAGCCAGCAGCACAATTGTACCAGCCAAGACAGTAACGGCAACTACTCAAGCTGAAACAGTAGACGTTTACTATAAAAAAGCAAAATAAGGAAAAATCATGAAAAATAATAAGAAAAAAGGATTAATTGTTTCTTCAACAGTAGTCGGATTAGTTTGCGGATTAGCATTAACGCAGCAACAAGCCAAAGCTGCAACAGTAGATTCAGCTAATGATCAAAATAGCACGATTGTTCAGGCACCCAAGGCAGATAAAGCAACTGAGCCCAATACTATTCCAGCAGATGTCAATTCTAACGATAAAACGACTGCAGATGATAGTTCAACTGCTAATGTTACTGACGATAAGCCAGCAGCTACTACTGCTAAAGACACTGATTCAAATGTCAGTGCAGGTAACGAAGAAGCAAATAAGCAAACTCCAACTACAAAAGCGGCAACAACTCCAGAATTAATTGATCAAGGTATTGAAGGCACAAGTAAATGGGAATTCAAAAAAGAAAGTAATGACTATGTTCTATATATACATGAAGGAACAATTTACGATATACCAAGCCGCGATAATAGAATAACTAAAATTGTAATTGATCCAGGTGTAAAAAGTGACGGCCCACTTCACTTTGGTTATCTTGAAAACCTAACTACTATTGAAGGACTATCTAATATTGATACTTCAAAATGTACTGATATGTCTGGAATGTTTCAGGGATGTAAAAGCTTGAAAAGTTTAGATTTGAGTCATTTTGATACTTCAAACGTTACAACTATTTCGCAAATGTTTGCTGGCTGTTCTAGTTTAAAAAGCCTAGATTTAAGCAATTTTAATACTAGCAATTTTGTCAACTTACAGTGGATGTTTCAAAATTGCACGAGTTTAGAAAACTTAAATTTAAGCGGTTGGGTTTTACCTAACGCAGGTGATATGCAATACATGTTTTCGGGATGTTCAAGTCTGAAGACTTTAGACTTAAGTAGCCTTAAGGCGCCAAATGCTTTCTATTTAAATAATTTATTTGCTGGTTGTACTAGTTTAACCAGTCTGGACTTAAGAAATCTGAAAATTAGAGATTTATATATTCCTATGAACAATATGTTTTTAGACTGTAAGAACTTAAATCACTTAGTTCTTGGAACAAAGGTACTGTTTTCACAATACGCTGAAATGGGATTACCAGATGTTCCAGCAGTAGGAACGTTGGTACCAGGCACTAATAAGAAAGTGACCGCTCCATATTGGGTGGCAACTAGTGGTTATGAGCAGGGCAAACAGTATACTTCTGATGAATTAATGAAAATGGAAAGTCGCGATGCAATAACGACTTACGACTGGGTTGCTGCTGCACCAGTTGCAGAAACCTCAACTGAGTCAAGAGCTGTTAGCCGGTTAATTAATATTCATCAACCTGATGATACTACGAAAACGATAACTCAAACAGCCATGATTAAACGACAAGTAAATACAAACGAAGATGGCTCGATTGATTATGGTGCTTGGTCAACAGCAACCTGGGAAGCATATGATGTACCGGTTTTTGCTGGCTATTCAGCAAGTTCAAAGCAAATTCCTGCGGCTGTTGTTGATGGGCAAACGCAAGATCAGGTAGTTGATATTTTTTACGAACCAGTTGAGCAAACTATCACTGTGCAATATTTAGATAATGGCAAGGTCGTAGGTACACAACAGCTTACTGGCTATGTTGGTGAAACGATCACGCCAAATTACCATGTTCCTGCAGGCTACGAATTAGCTGCTTCGCCTCAGCCAACCATCAAGGTTGATGCAACGGGCAAGCAAGTAATTAAAGTTAATGTTAACCATAAATTAGTTCAAAGTACTGAAATCAAAACTTTCACACGAACAATTAATGTTCATCAGCCAGATGGCACGATTAAGACAATTAACCAAGTGGCCGTTGTACGCCGGACGGTAACAATTGATCAAGCTACCGGTAAGAGAACTACGGGCTCATGGCACACAGATATTTGGGAAAAATATCGTTTACCACAAATTGCGGGATATACACCAACTAAGAGTGTTATTCCAACTAAGGTAATTAACGCCAATAGTCAAAATGAACGAGTTGACGTTTACTATAAGGCTAACAAGTAATATTTTTTAAAGCAAAAGAGGACTCCGTTAATGCGGAATCCTCTTTTTGTTTAGCTAAATTTAGACTTGGTTTAGGGTTAATTCGCCATGGTCGTATCTGTTACGGGTCTGCGAGTATTCAAACGGTAGACCATTATCCAAAAAGCAAATTTGCTCAACTTCAAAAACGGGGTCGGTCTGATCACATTTCAAATACAACTGATCGTAGGCGTCAGGCTTATCGGCGCGAAAAGTGCGATTGGCCTTGCCAATTTTTAAATGCAACTTGCCTTCAATATAGCTATAAATCGATTGTTCAAGCACTGCCATTGTGATACCAGGAATGACCTTGACAGGCATAATTGTATATTCCAGTCTAACAGGAAAATTGTTTAATAAACGTTGCCGAATGATGTCATAGACAGGATCACTAAGACCAATTTTTAAATAAGATGCTTCTTTCTCAGTCGGCTCACGGGTGGCAAAGGAAATAATGTTGCTCGTTAAGAATTCGGTGTTTTTAATTCTCTCGGTAAAGCCGACATGTTCGTTAGCATTATCTTTTTTAGCAATTTCCATTTCTTTTTCAGTCAAAATGAGTGTGCCATGACCACGGATAGGCTGCACAATCCCCTTATATTGCAAGAACCTAAGTGACTTAATAATCGTTACTTTACTGGTTTGGTAAATATCGGCGAGTTGATCTATATGAGGGAGTTTCTTTTGGTATTTATGCGTTAGAATATCCTGCTCAATATGGTTAGCGATTTTAACATAAAGTGGTTTAGCTGACATAAGTGTTCCCCTTAAATTGTAAGTAAACAAATAGCTTTACTTACATCTTGGCAAAGATTTACTTCAAGTGCAAGATGAAATAACATTAATCCTGAAAGCGCTTTTAATAAAAGAAAGAAGAAAACAAATGACAAAATTTTTCTGGGGTAATTCAACTTCAAGTATGCAGACCGAAGGTGGCTGGAATGAAGGCGGTAAGAGCTTATCCGTTTATGACATTCGTAAGCCCGGCAAGCATACAAGTGATTGGCATTTTGCTAACGATAACTACCATCATTTCACCGAGGACTTTGACTATCTGCAAGATTTAGGCATGAACATGTATCGGTTCCAGGTCTCTTGGTCACGGGTAATTAAAGATGGCGATGGTGCAGTCAATGAGGAGGGGTTAAAGTATTACGACAAGCTAGTGGATGCACTGCTGGAACGCAACATTGAGCCAATGATCTGCTTATATCATTTTGATATGCCACTTCATTTAGCTCAAAAGTATAACGGCTTTATTAATAAGCAGGTCTGTGATGCCTTTATCCGCTACGGCAAGATTATCGTTGATCATTTTGCTGACCGGGTTAAATACTGGATCACTTTTAATGAACAAAATCTTTACCATACTTCCGAAGCCTTTAAGATCGCAGGTTATCTAAAGGGTGAAAAAACGTTAAGTGAGCTTTATCAAATTGCGCATAATGTCATGTATTGTCATGCCGCAATTGCCAATTATCTTCATGAAAACACGGACGCTAAGATTGGCGGCATGCTAGCCTATAACCAAGTTTACGGTGCAACCGCGGATCCGCAGGATGCCTTTGCGGCACACCAGATTGACGAGTTTTTAAATTATGACTTGCTCGATGTGTTCAGCTATGGGAAGCACTCCGCTGCTGTATTAGCCTTTATCAAAAATCATCACTTGCAGCTTGCCGTGACTGATAAGGAAAAAGAAACGATTGCAGCAGTTAAAAGCGACTTTTTAAGTTTTAGCTATTATGCTTCCAGCACAATTGATGCAAGCAAGATTCCGGCCGACACAGCACCAAATCAATATTTAGAATTTGGTCGTAAGCTTAATCCCGTTTTGCAAACAAGTGAATGGGGCTGGCAGATTGATCCGCTCGGTTTTCGTGATGTTTTAAATAAAATCTATCAGCGTTATCACTTGCCAGTGTTTCCAATAGAGAACGGTATTGGCGTGCGTGAAAAATGGGATGGTAAAACGCCGATTCAAGATGACTACCGGATTGATTATCATCGCAGTCACATTAAGGCTATGCAGGCAGCCATCAAAGAAGATGGCGTTGATGTAATTGGCTATTTAGGTTGGGGCCTGATTGACATTTTAAGCTCACAAGGTGACATGGACAAACGTTATGGCGTTGTGTATGTCAATCGAACTAATCATGATCTCCGTGATATGAAGCGGGTACCCAAGAAAAGTTATTATTGGCTGAAAAAGGTAATTCGGTCTAATGGCCGTGATTTATCTTGATTTTTGGAGGAATTCGATATGAATGATTCGACTAGTACACAGGCTCATCCAAAGCTGCAACGATTTTTGGATAAATTTACCGACATATCGGTTAAGATAGGTAATCAGGTGCATTTGCGCTCATTACGGGATGCATTTGCGACGTTAATGCCGATGTTTATTTTGGCTGGGATTGCCGTCTTTTTCAACAACGTATTATTTACTTGGCTCTTAAAAGGAGCAATGTTAGCAAAATTTCAGGTTTTTGGAACAGCACTAACAAACGGTACACTAAATGTTGCCAGTATTTTAATAGCGCCAATGATTGCCTTTTATTTAGCTAAAAACAAATCATACGAAAACCCAATTTCAGCGGCGGCTGTTGCGTTATCCGCTGTTTTCATTATGCTGGCAATTCATGTTAGCATTACGCCAGAAGGGGCAAAAAAAGCAATTGACGTTACTGGAGCTGTCTTATATTCGCAGGTTGGTACGACGGGGATGTTTGCCGGTATAATTATTGGTCTGCTTGCAACCGAAATTTATTTAAGGCTATCCAAAATTAAAGCATTAAAGATTAATTTAGGTGATCAGGTACCACCAGCAGTTGGTCAAAGCTTTTCCGTTCTTCTACCATCACTGATAACTTTGAGTATATTTGGAATTACTGCCGCTATTTTTGCCGCTTTTAACGTTGATTTAGTAACCTTGATTTCGCGGCTAATCCAAGAGCCTTTAAGAAAGGTTAATACTTCTCTTCCAGGGTTTTTACTAATTTATTCGACGGGCAACTTCTTATATACACTAGGTATTCACCAAACAGTTATTAACGGATCATTGCTAGATCCATTAAATTTAGTAAATATGAATGAAAATACCGCTGCAGTTTCAGCAGGCCGACCAGCTACGCATATTATTAATACAGATTTTGTAACAGTTTATTCTCAAATGGGTGGAACTGGTTTGACAATTGCGTTAATTATAGCCGTTTTACTAGTATCACATTATCAGCCTTATAAGGACGTGGTTAAGTTAGCCATCGTTCCTGGTATTTTTGAAATAAACGAGCCAATTATTTTTGGCTTTCCAATTGTCTTTAACATCCCAATGATTATTCCATTCGTCTTGAGCCCAGTAATTGGGTCGTTAATTGGATACTTTGCAACAGCCATTGGCTTTGTTAAGCCACTAGCCTATATGGTCCCTTGGACAACGCCACCAATCTTAAGTGGTATTCTATCTAGTGGTGGCGATTGGAAAGTGGTTTTAGTACAAATTATTATCTTGGCTGTTTGTACACTATTTTATATTCCGTTTATCAAGATTTCGGAGCGCGTGGCAATGAAACAAGCTGAACTAAATAATGCTCAATAAGTATTATTAATAATGATAGTTTCTAAATTATGTTAGATTTAGAAACTATTTTTTTATTTCTTTCTTAAAGTCTTATGGCTGGAATAGCATCGAAAGGATTAGCGGACTTAGTTAACACTATGTACGAAATTTTTATTTATTAATAAAATTCATTAATGAATTTGTAGGATAAATGTTACAATAGTAAGAACTATTTTTTACTTATCGGAGGAAATTATTAATGAAAAAGGGCGTAAAGTTCCTTGGAATATCCGCTGCCGTAACACTATTTTCAATTGCGACTGGGGCACTTGCTACTGCGGTTGTTGATGCGTCATCTAATACTGAACAAAAGCAGGAAGGAAAGACTGATAAGCAGGCTTCAAAGAGATTGGCTAAGGCCGGTTATGTCTTTCGTCTTAATCAAGATGCCAGGATTTCTCTTCATGCACATAAGGCAGCCACGCTGCCGAAAGAAGAAGTAAAGCAACTGATTAATGACCGAGTATTATTTAAAATTGACCAAGTTAGTTCTTTACGTAATGGCGTTCAAGTTCATTTAGTAGATCAGACTGGCAAGCATCAAGGCTGGGTTAATATTGTGAGCGATCTGTACAATATTAATTCAAAGAAAAAGAGCCTGCGACCATTAATTAAAGCCGAGCTTAAGGTAATGGATTATGCCGATATTATGAATATGAAAGCAGCCAAAAAGCAGATGAAAAAAGTGACTAAAATTGCTAACAAGCTAACTGGCACTGATAAGGCAATTGGCCAAACTTCTGTTAAGGAGTTGCAGAAATGGCTAGGTGCAATGGAATATAAAGACATTCCCGCCCTTTTGATCGGTGAATATCCCAGGTATTAACGCTAAATCTTTTTTGTTAAGTGCTATATAGATAAAAAGAAGACAAACTAATCGGACAGTTATTTACTCAAGTTAGACGTGAAAAATTACCGATTCTATTATCTTGCGCCTTTAATAGTTTTTTTTACTATTTCTCTATTTGACCATCATTTGTTAGTAGGTGTAAAATCTGGTAAAAATTTAATCTAAATTAAAAAGCCCCAAGTATAGGGCTTTTTTGTTTGTATTAGCTCAATTTGCTGTTCTAGAGCCATTTCAGGCAGACTGCTAACATGTTTAACTCCTAGTTTTATGACATAATAATTAGTTAGGAAAAACTTTTTAATCAATTAGCTTATTGAAATAATTACAAAAAAACACGATTCCTTAAGTTAACGGAATCGTGTAGTAAATTTGTACTGATTTTAATTAATGTCTGATTTTTCAATTTATACTTCAAAGGTAATTCCAAAAGGCTTATTGTCAGTACATAAATGGCCTAAACATTGTTAAAAATTAGATGTTAGCTTGAATTAGCCTAAGAAGATATTGCTAGCTGCGATTGCATGCATAATTAATGCTGGAATCGTAACAACTGAGTCACCAATTAAAATCGTCATTACAAATTTTTTCAATAAGTTCTTTTTCATCTGAGGTCCCTCCATGTACGATAAAATATACGGTAAAAAATTTAAACAATTACGCGAAGAAAAAAGATCTAGTTTAGAAACTACTTCTCGGGGTATTACTTCAAAATCATCACTCTATTATTGGGAAAAGGGAATGGGTGATATGTCGTTTAGTAAAGTTATTAAAATGCTTGAACGGTTGCATATCAGACCGGAGGAGTTCTTAGCAAATAGCCTGAACGCATACTTAGATATCAGTGATATTAGTACTGCTTATCTAGAAAATAATTATGATGTCCTAAGGTCACTTGCTAAAAAATATTTAACAATAAGACGTAAAAGCCCAACAAGTCGGCGTGAGTTAATCCGAGCCGCAATTGCCTGCCATCATCTAATGGCAGCCACAGGTGAGAATCTATTTTCATCCCAAGATTTGGAGAAACTCGAAGAGTTGCTGTCACAAATTGATGAATGGTATTACGAAGACGTTTATAATTTTGGCAATACTTTAAGCTTGCTCCCCAGTAACCGCATATACGGTTTGACCAAGTTACTAATCAAGAAGCTTAGCCAAAACCAGCAAAAAGCCTATGACCAGTGGCAGCATTCTGCATGGAATACATGCTTAAATGCTGTTTTCACTTTGTTTTATCGGAAATTTGCCAAGGTAAAGAAATTAGTTACAGAACTTGATACCATCAATATGGGCTATTCCTTTACGTTTGAAAAAGTTCGTCTTAAATTTGCTCATGAGGTTATGCTTTACATCCAAACGGGTGATGAAACTCGAATGCAACAAGTTTTCTTCCCCTGCTTGGATTATCTCGGTATTGGTCAACTAGCAGCCGACTTAAAAAAGAGTTTTAAGCGGATTAAGAAGATCTACTCCAAAAAAGTAATCTAAACCAGTATTAATGGTACACTTATAGCTAATTCATGCCAAACTTGTTCAACAGAGTGAACGATTTTTTTCTGAAATTTGAAATTTTGATATTCTAGCAATATAAGCTAATCCTACTAGTTAAGACTGTTATTTTTAATTTATGATTAGCGGAATAATAATATTTACGTCTAAAATATCATTTTTTTCTTTCTATCTTTGCTATCAAATTTAATAAATAAATTACTTTATTATTAATTAAATTTTGAAAAAACGATAATTTTGCAGATTATATTTGCTTAATAAGTTACAATTAATTTTAGCACTTAGTAAAAATGCTTTGGAAATTTTAAAACAAAGTAATTTTAAGTTGTCTAACTGATTAGAACGTTAAATACAGTAATTGATGCTAAGACAAGTTATTATTCCAATCATTTTTACTTTTAAAGGAGTCCTAAATGCTAACGATTAATAACTTATCAATTGACTATCAGCAACCAATCTTACTTAATTTTAGCTATCAGTTTCAAGTAGGGCAGTTTTATCAAATCACATCCGAAAATTATACTTGCCAAAGCAGCTTTTTGCGGGCAATAACCAATATTACCCCTTTTGCAAAAGGGGAGGTCTTAATTGATGAACAGCCATACTCTGTGGCAAAAGAGAAAGTATTTTTCTTTGAAAGCTGCGATTGGTTTAATTTAAACTTTAATAGCTTGGATTATTTGAAGTTTGTTAAACATCAGTGGCAATCTCATGCCAATTTGACCGATGAATTAGCTTTTTTAGGGATAAGTGAATATGCCAAAGTACCTATTCACAAATATACGCAGGCAATGAAGCAAAAATTGCTGATTACAATGTATTTTATTAGTGGTGCTACTTATTATTTAATGGATGAAATCACTAATCACCTTGATCAAGAAACTTGTTTGAAGGTCTATGCGCGGCTTGACGAAGAAGTTAGTGAGCAAAATAAGTGTGTGATTGCTACTTCACATCAAGACAGCGGCATCGAAGTTTCGAACTTGCATAAGATGGTCTTTCAAAAGCAAATGATATACGAGGTGGTGAAATGAACTCGTACTTTTCATTTCAATTCAAAAAGATTGTTAAACAGAATCTCAAAACAATCATTATTAGTGTGTTGTTAATTGTGCTTTTTGGTTTTCTTGATCTTGATCTGAATTTTCTGACAAATGGCGCCTTATTTGAAGGACAAAATAATTGCGTCGTCAGTGCTAATCACGTTGTCGTTCATGACTCCAAGCCAACAGCAGAAGCTCAAAATAAGTCTCACCAGGCTAAAACCGAGCCTCAATCAAAAAATGCAGCCAGAGTTTCGACTAAGGATTCCCGGCTAGCTAGGGATGAGCAGGCTAAACACTGGCACCAGGTTTATGAAGTATCAAATAATGATTCTGATGAGCTAAAACTGAGTGAAAACAATTATGAAGAAAAAGATTGGCTTAAACAAACCAAACAATTTCTAGCAAATTTAGGAAAACATCCAATTCCACATGAGGACTTAAGTGACATGACGGGTATTCAGCTTCTACTAGAACTAAATAATAAGTTTTGGCCTGTTTTATTTAATTTAGTCATTATTTTTGTTTTGTCATATCTGTTTACTAGTTCATATAAAGATGGTGATGATATTTCCGCCATTATTCCTATTAGTTCTGGTAAAAAGTTCTTAACTAATATTGGGGTGGGCTTACTGCTCGTCAGTTTGATTTATCTTGGTCTCAATCTAGTAGTATTCTTAGTTTCATCCCTAATATTGGGGATGGGCAATATGAACTATCCTTATATTGTTCACAAAATGACAAATGGGCAAGCTGTGCTGGATGTTGTTCCAGCAGTTAAGCTAATTCCGCAGACGATTATTATTCAATTACTTGAATTTTTACTGATTACTGTTTATGTCAACTTACTGGCACGAATTTTTCGGCATTTATTCCCGACAATGCTGGTGGCGACTTTCCTCGTTGCCGTGGGCAGTTTAGCGACGGTAATTATTGAGCCAATTAGGGCGCTTGCAGCTTGGCTACCTACCACTTACCTTAACTCGCTCAGAGCTATTTCTGGTTCTACAGCTTACGATCTTAATAATATGCGGGTTAATTTTGCTCATGGTTTAATCACCTTGCTTCTTGGTACTTTAATTCTGTTAGTGGCTACCTTATTTCTTGATCGGTTCCAACAGAAAAAGTCTGAAACAATAATTCGAAGTTAATGAAGCAAGTTTATTACTTGCCTAAAAAGTGTTGTAAATTAGCGGCGACTTGCTTTGCCAGCATATTTTTATCAACCTGACGCAAGTCCGCTAAGGCCGTTAGTGTTTGGTCTAAAATAAGAGGGTAGTCTTCGACTTTTACTGGTTTATTTTCCAACCACTCAACCGAACTTAAGCCATCTGTCTCAATTAGCAAGCGGTTTAAGGGGACCTTTTTTGCCAGCTTAACTACGTTAGCATCGTCTAAAATAGCTAGGCAGAAGCTGAAATAGCAGTTAAGATCGACATATTCACGCTGGTAATTACTGCAATCGTACCAATGAATTAAATAGCGATTGGGAAATTGCCTGATTGTAGCTAAAATGGTCTTTTCGCATCCCTTAGTATGTAAAATAACTGGGCGATTGGATGCTTGGGCCCACTCAATTTGTGCGGTGAAAACTTCCTTTTGGCAGTCCAAGCTATTTTCTGTCCAAACGGAATCGAGCCCGATTTCACCTACAACATCAGCTTGCTCAAGATAGGGCAATACCTCTTGCAGGGTTAGTCTGTTAGCATCCCATGGATGTATGCCAAAGCTAAGGGGCTCCATGTTCCGGGTCAGTTTTTGGTTAATGTGCCATTCCTCTGGTGTCTGGCAATTAACGATTGTTGTAATCTGTTTTTTGACGAGCAAATTTGCCAGTTCTTGATTATTTTCTAAATGGCAATGAGCATCTGTTAGCATAAAATTAGCTTCTTTCCGTTAATTAAAAGTAGACGGTTAACTAATAATATAGCTGGTCATTAATTATTATGCAATTAATTTTTAGCAAGCAAAAAAGGATTAGTATTTAGTCAATTGTGACTATTAATCCTTTTTCCTTTGCTATTTTTGGGGTTTAGCGATTATTTTTTAGCTTCTAAAACCTGGAAATCATGTTGAATAGGCTCAGTTACCTTAGTGGTGATTGTTGGATCTAGGGTAAACTTTGTCATCGTAGGGCAGTCTTCAGGCTGGACATATAGACTTCTGTTAGTGACGTCGTAACCTGCCCAGTAGCCCGTATAATCACATTTAGTGCTATTTTCTTGTAGATGTTCAATTCCACGGGGAATCATCACCGCTTTAAAGACATTGTATAGCTGGGTAATACCCTGATCAGAATGGAATGGCGCTAAAAACTTGGAAAGATAGGTTCCGCGTACAAAACGCGATGGCGCAGTATAATCGCCGGGTAAGCCGATTAAGCCGGAACCACTCTCAATTTGCTTAATATTTAGCTTTTCAGTCAGTTGTTGGTGGCCCAAATTATGGTTGGTCAACTGTAAATAATTACGCAAATTATCCAGGTGCCACGAATATTCTGGGCTATTAGTCATGACCCCGATACCATCATAAATCTTAAATGCACCTTGTTTTACCGGTTCTAAAATAACGCTATGGCCTTCAGTATCACTAAAAGTATAGTGCATGGGAATTGGGGTAGGGATGCCGGTATCGGCTTCTTCCCAATCAGGATAAGTTGTTTTTTCCTGACCTAAATGAGTGAAAGCCTCTTTTATTTCGGCAATAGAGCCAAAATTACTCAAGACGTAGCTCACGACTTCTTCACCAATAATCGGTTTTAAACCACGTTTTTCAAGGTTTGAAGCCGTGTCCCAGGAAGCTTCTTCCAAGTACTGGGCATCGCCAACAATACCGGCACTGTTAATCCCATCGTTAAAAAAGAGCGAGTTATTAACATTAATGCCCATGAACGCATATTTAGTTGTCCAACTTTGGTGCAATCCTTTTAATTCATATTCTGCGGGATAAGCCGTCATTTTGCTATCAGCACTTGGCTTAAATGGATCAAAGGTAAAATCCATTGTTCTTCCCCAAAATACATCTCCGTTATCTGCCGTCACAGCAATACTCGTACACATTTTGTTACCTCCTGCTTAGTTATTTGCATTTTTACGTGCAAGTAAATCTTAGCATATTTTAACGCTAGCTCTGAAAAGAAATTGCGGTTATTAATTACTAAACAGTTAGAAAGTAGGGGCTTGGCAATTTTATTATAAAAAAAGACGGAACTATTCAGTTCCGTCTTTAACTAGTCGCAATTTTAAATATTTGCAGCTAAATAATTATACAACATGCCTTCTTTGATCTCGTGGGTATCAATTCCCAGTGCTTCAGCAATCGCATAGGCATATGCCCAGGCCGTTGCTGGACCACGGCTAGTGATAACTTTGTGTTTATTATCTGTCACCGTGATCGTTTCTTTAAAATGTCCAGTTGGGGCATCTTTTTTAGTTTGTTCATCAAAGCCAGGATAGCAAGTATAATCTGCATCATCCAAGACACCATATTTTGCGAGAGCTATGGGAGCGGCACACATTGCTGCATCCCACATGCCGTTTTCGTGCCGTTTAACCATTAGGTCGCGCAATTGTTCGCTAGCCCGTAAGTTTTCAGCCCCAGTTTTACCACCCGGAAATGCAACTACATCATAGTCAAGCAGGCGCTCATCTACAACTTGATCACAAGTCAATAGAATATGATGATCACCATTAATTTGTTTACTGGTAAGTCCAACCATATCAGTTTGAACGCCTAGTCGGCGTAAAACATCAACGACACTCAAGCCTTCGACTTCTTCGCAGCCATCGGCAAAAACTACAGCAGCTTTTTTCATTTTTCGCAACCTCACAATCCGTTTTATTGTTTATTATAAACTAGCTTAGTTCAAGGTAAAACAACAAATCACTTAATGTGGTTAAGTGAATAGTAGGATTAGGATGAATTGGCGTTTTAATATTTCTTGGTGCAATCCAAAGAGAAGCTAAACCAGCATTTTCTGCGCCTTGGATGTCATCAGCAAGATCAGTTCCAATGACCAAACAAGTAGCAGGATCAAGATTTTGTTCCTGAACAATTGTCGTTAGAACCTCTTCATTCGGTAACCTTTGCACAAAGTCATCCTGAGTGTAAACAGCTGAAAAGCAATTGAGCAATTCACTTTCGTCCAAGCGCGAGGAGATTGTTTCCCGGTCTTCCTTGGAGCACAGAATTAATTTGATTTGATCATCCATATCACTTAATTCTCCAAGAAATAGCCCAACATCTTTGACTAATTGCTTTTGCTCTTTCATCTTCTGATAAAAGATTTTTCTTGCTGAATACAATTCGTGGCGACAAAAAGTCTGTAAAACTAGTTCAATCCGATCACTGAATGTTAAAAACTTGATTTGGCTGAGCAGTTCAGCATATTGGATCCTTTGTTTTGGTCCAAAACCGCTAGCGACTTCATCTAATGTTTGCCGGAGAGCATTCCTTTCAGCAACTCCTTCATTGAGGATAGCTCCCTCAGGTACAAAGATTAAAGAGTCAAATTTTCCCATATTTAAAAATCCCTTCTTAATTTGATATTAATTGCATTATAATAGATATCAATGCTAAAAAGGAAGTCCTAATTTAAATGTTATCTTTTTTTACCATAATTTTTATCTTCTTTGGCGGAATTGCTGGCGGTTTATTATCATCAGTTGCATCCATGGCGTCACTGGCTTCATATCCCGTGCTGCTTGCGGTTGGGATTCCGCCAGTGTATGCCAATGTCACTAATGACGCCGCCTTAATTTGGACCGGGATTGGTTCGACAATTTCTTCACTCAAAGAACTCAAAGGTCATTGGAAACAAGTTGCCTTTTACGCCATGTTCACCGTTTTAGGGTCAATTTTAGGCTGTTATTTGCTATTGTCCTTTCCCTCCAAAGTATTTGAAAAAGTCGTTCCGTTTTTTATTGCCGGCTCTGGCGTTATGGTCATTGTTTCTGCCAAGCACCATAATTTAGAACCGCACAAACGGCCACTTTGGCAGGAAATTTTTTATATTGCTGCCTTGCTGGCAATGGGCGTATATACGGGCTATTTCGGAGCTGCTGGTGGCGTAATCGTCCTAGTTTTGCTAACATATATCACTAATGAAAAGTTTATTGTGGTAAACGCAATTAAAAATGTGGTGTGTGGTCTAGCTAACTTGGTCGCTTTAATCGTCTTTGCCTTTACTTCGCATATTTATTGGCTGCAGGCAATTCCACTTGCAGTTGGTATGTTTATTGGCGGTTATTTAGGCATGGATATTTTGAAGGTTGTTCCGGCCAAATATGTCCGCGTCTTCATTGCTGCACTGGCTTTCATTCAGGCTGCCTATTTCTTTTATAAGGCATATATGTTATAGTTTATGCACATTATTTAAATGGAAGGAGAATGCAAGTTGGCAACAGAGATTTATTTAGTACGTCATGGCGAAACAATGTTCAACCAATTGGACAAAGTGCAGGGATGGTGTGATTCCCCATTAACAATTAAGGGTATTAATGACCTGAAGGTAACAGCGCAGGCGCTTAGTCAAGTTCGTTTTGACAATATGTATTCTTCCGATTTAAAACGTGCGATTGATACAGTCCACTTGATGAAGGATGCCAATCAGGTATCAGAAATCGGTAAAATAAAAAAGTTACCCGAGTTTCGGGAGGTTTTCTTCGGTTCTTTTGAAGGCGATGATATTCAAAATACCTGGGAACAGGTTAGTTTAGCCGCCGGAATTGGTCCCGAAAAGGATGTAACCAAGATTATTAACCAAGTTGGAATCTATGAATTTCGGGAAGCAACTAAAAAGGCTGATCCCCGTCATTTAGCTGAAAACAAGGAAGAACTTGATGACCGGATGGTCAGGGCAATTTCGGTTTTGGGCGATTTAACTAGAAACGAACAGCGAGTGTTAATCGTTTCGCACGGTGATTTCATTAAAACCTTAGCAATTAAATATTGGAACCAAAGCGATGGGCTCCATGATATTATTTTCCCTGATAACGGTAGCGTTACTAGGGGCATACTCTATAATAATGGCAAATTCGAAATAATCGATTATAATGTTGCCGCAGAAGATATGTAAGGTCCTACTGTCAAAAGTAGGACTTTTTGTTACACTATTACATGAGGAAAAAAACATATGAAAGATCACACAACTAAGCGTTATGCCTACGTTACGGCACTTAATGTTATTATCACTGCTGCGGAGTTTATCGGTGGCTTTGTTTCCGGGTCACTTTCACTGTTATCTGATGCGGTGCATAATTTAAGTGACGTCGGTGCAATTATCATTTCCTTTGTGGCGCATTTAATTAGTAATCGGGGTAGCAACAAAGAAAAGACCTTTGGCTATGATCGCGCTGAAACGCTCGCTGCTTTTACCAATGGGATCGTTTTACTGCTCATCAGCATTGTTTTATTTATTGAGGCAATCGAACGTTTTTGGAGCCCAACGGAAATTAGTGGGCAAATTATGTTGGTTGTGGCCATTATCGGTTTAGTGGCCAACGTGATCTCGATGCTCGTTATGCACCAAGACGGCCAAGAGAATCTTAATGTCCGCTCCACCTTTATTCACATGATGAGTGATGCTTTATCTAGTGTTGCGGTCGTTGTCGGTGCAATTTTTATTTACTTTTGGCACATTACTTGGATTGACCCGTTAATGACTTTACTAGTTTCCCTCTTTATTTTTCATGAGGCTTGGGAGTTAACTATGAAGGCCGCTAACGTCTTGATGGAATCTAATCCTGATATTAATCTTGACCAAGTTAATAAGATTGTCCTGTCTTTTCCCGAAATCAAGAACATTCATCACGTTCATTTGTGGCGTTATAGCGACCGTTACGTTATGCTGGATGCTCACGTAAATGTTGCTCCTGACTTAACAGCTAGGCAGATTGAACAGATTAACCAGCAGATTAGCCGAAAATTGCAGGTTTTGGGCATTAATCACACCAACTTTCAGGTTGAATGTGAGCGTGGGCGTAACAACAAGATGATTGTTTCGGATCGCAATCAAGAAGAGGAAGAATAACAAATGAAGTTTGAAGTGAGTTTATTTACCGCGATTATTGTTTTAATCGTTGGGTTATATGATATGGCTTATGCCTTTAATCGCCGGTATAAAAATAATGGCCGTAGTTTTGGCCCCTTTATGATTTTAGGCATTATCTTTACGGTTTTTGGTATTTTTTTATTAATTAGACATTGGATGGGCTAAAATGGTCAAATTGGTGCTTCTTAGACACGGTGAAAGTACCGCTAATTTTGCTAATGTTTATACGGGCTGGAATGATGTTGCATTAACTGCCAAGGGGCGGATTCAGGCTCAGACGGCGGGAGAATTGCTTAAGCAGGTTCCCGACTTTTACCCCACCCACATTCACACCTCGGTTTTGCAACGGGCAATTATTACCGCTAATATTGTGGCGGAAACTTGTCATTTTTTATATTTGCCAATTACCAAGACTTGGCGGTTAAACGAACGGCATTATGGTAAATTGCGGGGGATCAATAAAGATCTTTCCCGGGCAATCTTTGGCGAAGAACAAGTGCGAAGATGGCGCCGCGGGTTTTATGAAGTTCCGCCAGCAGGTGATGAGGTAACAGCGGCTTGCTATGATCAATGTGATCGGAAACGGTTGCCGCGGGCTGAGAGCCTTTACCAGACGCAAAAGCGGTTGCTGCCTTATTATCATGATCAAGTTGCAAGCCGGTTGTTAAAGGGTGAGGATCAATTAATTGTTGCTCACGGATCAAGCTTGCGGGCATTAATTAAAAAACTTGAGTATATTGACAATCATGACATTCTTAAGCTTGAAGTACCTAATGCACAGCCAATTATTTACACCTTTGATGAGCATTTACAAATCACGAAAAAAGAAATTTTGCGCTAAAATTTCCACGCATTTTTAGTTAGATGTGAGGAATCTTCTAGATGTATGTTAAAATTTATTACGATACTAAATAGAGTTTTTACATTCTTAGTTTGGAGAATAGGTATGCGTAAAATATTT
Organism: Lactobacillus sp. B4026; assembly: GCF_026535825.1. Taxonomy (NCBI): domain Bacteria; kingdom Bacillati; phylum Bacillota; class Bacilli; order Lactobacillales; family Lactobacillaceae; genus Lactobacillus; species Lactobacillus sp. B4026. The sequence goes on along the minus strand of NZ_JAFNPD010000011.1, from coordinate 45,052 downwards.
TTATTACGAGGCGCACCCGGCTCCGGAAAATCTTCATTTATTGCTCGTCATCACTTGCAGCCCTATGCGATTAGTCGTGATCAAATAAGGCTATTATTGGCGAATTTAACTTACTATTATGAAGAAGATACCGATTGCTTACATCAAGTAATTCCGCGATATGCAAATGAACAAACGGAAAAAGTGGTGGACTACCTCGTAGAAGAGAAGATGAAACGTGGCGAAACAGTAATTGTCGATAGTACCCACATCGTTGAAGAAAGCATTGAGCATTATAAGCCGTGGGTTGAGTGCTATCGCTATGAATTGTTTATCGTTGATTTGATGTATCATAAGAACTTGCGCAATTTGTTGAACCGCAATGAAATTCGCAGGCAATATGATTGGGTTAAGCCTGAAGTGGTCAGGCAAATGTATATTAATTATCAGGAAAATTTGGCGGTTCCGGAATGGGCACACGTTATTAGTCCTAACCAATTGGGGAAAGCATTATCACAGCGTGAAAGTAATTTAGATCATTTTGCTCACGTTGTTGCAGTTCCTGACCAGGTAGCGGAAGAAGATTTTCCGCATGTTCACATTTCAAATTTTTATTTTTCGTTTAATGACCGTTTTACTGAAATGTATGGTACATACCGAAATGTGGTTACAATTGGTAAGACAAAAGAAGAAATTATTAATGACTTTCGGTTACCGTATTTTGTTTTTAAATTTCATCACAAGCATTTCTTAATTTCTGCTTGTCCAATCAGGAACGAAATGCTTGATCCAATAAAAAAGGTAAAGGGTGTGTGGACATATTCGACCGGCTTAGTGAATCTGGCCGATTTTATGGAAATATTTCCGCAAAGTAAACCGCAGCATGTTCACCAGTTTAATTTAACCAAACTGCAGCCCGACCGGCTGTTACATATTTGGTAAAAACAAAAGAAACGATTTTGCAACTTACAGCAAAGTCGTTTTTTATTTGGTATTTGAGTGGTGAATAAATGAAAATGTTGTGCTAATTAATTCACTTGTTGAGCTCAACGGAAAACCGTATAATTAGAATGTAAAAATGATAACGCTTTATTATTTGGCGAAGGCGGGAGCAATGAAAATTGAAGAATTAAAACAAGATTTTGCCAATATTTATCATGACCAACCCTCAGGCTGTTATTTTTCTCCTGGGCGCATTAATTTGATTGGCGAGCATACTGATTACAATGGCGGTCATGTTTTTCCGTGTGCGATTTCGTTAGGCATCTATGGCGCAGTTAGTCCGCGAACAGATCAACAGTTTAACTTTTATTCGGCTAATTTTGCTAAAACTGGTATTGTAACGGTCGATTTGGCACAGCTAAAATACGTCAAAAAGGATTCCTGGGTTAATTATGCCAAGGGGATGCTGCATTATTTGCTTAAAAGTGGTGCACACTTTGATCACGGATTAAACATTTACATTAGTGGCAACATTCCTGATGGAGCCGGTCTTTCTTCGTCGGCAGCGCTGGAAATGTTAATTGGTCTCATAATGAAGGATCAGTTTAATTTAACCATTGACCGTTTAGAGCTAGTCAAGCTTGGCGTAAAAACCGAAAATAATTTTATCGGGGTTAATTCAGGTATCATGGATCAGTTTGCCGTTGCAATGGGGCAGCGTGATCAGGCTATCTTGCTTGATACTGGTAAATTGCATTATAAAATGGTGCCCTTAAAGTTAAATAACAATCTAATTGTTATCATGAATACTAACAAGAAGCGGGAATTGTCGGATTCCAAATATAATGAGCGGCGTAAGGAAAGTGAAGAAGGATTAAAAATACTTCAAACAGAACTTAATATCAGAGCCTTGGGGGAACTTACCGGTCATTTACTTGATGAATACGGCTACTTGCTACCTAATGAAATGCTGTTAAAGCGGTGCCGACATGCTGTATGGGAAAATCAGCGGACACTGGCAGCAGAAAAGGCTTTACAAAAAGGCAATTTAGCTCAATTCGGCCGGTTAATGAATGCTTCGCATCTTTCACTCGAATATGATTACGAAGTTACTGGCAAGGAACTGGATACACTGGTTCACACTGCTTGGAAGCAGCCTGGCGTGTTAGGTGCGCGAATGACGGGAGCCGGCTTTGGTGGTTGTGCGATTGCACTCGTAGCTAAGGAACAAGTGACAGCCTTTCAGGAAAATGTGGCAGCGGTCTACCAGCACCAAATTGGTTATGCACCATCATTTTATTTAGCTGCCACCTCTGATGGCACCAAGATTTTACATGAATAGGATAAAAAATGGCTGAACAAAAGCTAGTTGAAGCATTTATTACGCAGGTAATTGCCAATAGCGATTATACTGACTTAGATCGAATATATTTACGGAATCAAATTTTAAGTATTGTGGGCGATTCTGCTGTCAGCGCGGTAACTAGCAAAAGTGACTTGCTTGATTTAAAAGATGAATTAGTTCAAATTGCACAGGCAAATGGTAAATGTAAAGGGGATAGCGCTGAACGGGCAATTATTGGCGCCGATCTAATGGCTTTGCTTACACCACGACCTAGCGTCGTTAATAAGCGTTTCTGGCAGACTTACCAAAAATCTGCCAGTAAAGCCATTAACAATTTTTACGAACTGAGCAAACGCTGCGACTATATTAAGACGCGAGCAATTGCTAAAAATAGCTATTTTGTTACGCCTAGTAAGTATGGCAAGTTAGAGATTACCATTAATTTGGCCAAGCCTGAAAAGGATCCGAAGAAGATTGCGCAAGCAGCCAAAACACAATCAACTGGGTACCCGTTATGTCAATTATGTCTGGAAAATGAGGGTTATGAGGGCCGTGCGGATTATCCGGCGCGCAGAAATCACCGCGTTATTCGCTTTAAGCTTAATGGTGAATTATGGGGCTTCCAGTATTCACCGTATGCGTATTTTAACGAACACTGTATTTTTCTTTCAGCCAAACATGAACCGATGACAATTGCGCGATCAACTTTTAATAACTTATTGACAATTGTTGATCAGTTTCCCGGATATTTCGTGGGGAGCAATGCCGATTTGCCGATTGTGGGCGGTTCAATATTGTCACATGAGCATTACCAAGGCGGCAAGCACCGTTTTCCTATGGATGAGGCTCCAATTACAACTAAGCTGCAGTTTGCTGGCTTTCCCACCGTCAAAGCTGGACTAGTTAAGTGGCCCATGTCGGTGATTCGATTGCGCGGCATAGACAAGGAAGCACTGGTTTCTTTAGCTGCCAAAATTCTTACTGCTTGGCGAACATATTCGGATGAAACGGTTAATGTGCGTGCCGTCAGTGCCGGCGAAAAGCACCACACCATTACGCCGATAGCGCGTAAAGAGGGCAGTGATTATGTCCTTGACCTCGTTTTACGTGATAACCAAACTTCAGCTGCCTTTCCGGCTGGGATTTTTCACCCGCATCCCGATGTGCAGCACATCAAAAAAGAAAATATTGGTTTAATTGAAGTATTAGGACTAGCGATTTTGCCACCGCGCCTAGTACCAGAGATGAACGAGGTTAAGAAATATCTTTTAGGGCAGCCTAATGCTATTAAGCAGATTCACCTGCAGTGGGCACAAGAAATTAAAGAACGGCAGCGAATTCAGGCTGCTAACGTAAACCAGATATTGCAAGATGAATTAGGTCAAGTTTTTGCTCGCGTTTTAGAAGATGCAGGTGTTTTTAAGCAAACACCTGCTGGGCAGGCCGCATTCATGCGTTTTGTTAATGAGGTTGGCTTAGCATGAATTAAGCTTTTACGGTAAATAAAAAATGCGTTACTAATTGCAGTAACGCATTTTTTTAACCATTTATTTTACTTAAAAGCTAAAGCACCCATTGGGTCCCAAGGAAGAAGTTGAATTGGGTTCTTAGCACCGTCGTCAAATTCTTTCTTCATGTCATCTGGCAAGAATTTCTTGTTGATAACAGCTTGGTAAACGAAGGAGTCAAACCATGAGTCGCTCATAACGAAGTAACCCTTAAATCCTGGCTTTTCACCCCATGAATTTTCGATTTTCCACTTAGTTGGCTTGTCGTCAACCAAGTCGACACCTGTGATGACCATGGCATGATCCATCATGCTTTCAGTAGAATCAAGTCTTTCGGCCTTAGTCATTGAGAAATCAACGTCGAATAATTCATCGCGCTTGTAAATGTTAGTGTCGAGTAAACCGAGTTGTCTTTCGGAATCCTTACCAACATTTGAACCAAACCAAACAACTTCACCAGCTTTTAATTGCTTGATGATTAGGTCTTTCATTTCGTTAATGGTTAAGTTAAGGTGACGAACTTGTCTGCCGCCAACAACATTGCCCAGGTATTCAACAGAAAAGACCTTGTGGTATGGCTTATCGTCTGTAGGTGAGTTGATAATTGAAACGTGGTCTTCCAGGTTCATGCCAACGTATTTATCAAAGAATTCTTTTGGTGTAATTCCAGCTTCACGGTGGTAGTTGCCATCGTCATCTTTGTATTCAAAGTCAAATTTCTTTGGTGGAACGCCAAGTGAAATTGCTAAGATCCGGAAAACATCGTTTAAGAATTCGTTCTTGCGTGCTTCAACTTCATCTTCGGACTTGCCACTGTTAACTAAATCGCGCAGTTCTAACCCATCTTTACGCAATAAAGTGTTTAAAGTGTCATTCAAAGCGCTAGAATTTGTTGCGTTAGCAGTTTCTGGATAAACTGATTTTGGCACAATTCCATATTTTTCAATTAAACCGCATAGCATGTCCCATTGACCACCATCTTGTTGTGGGGTAGTGAACAAAAAGCTAACTTTACGGTCACCAAGTGGCTTATCAGCTGAAGCAATCACATTTTCAAAGAACCAGTTGGATTTTTCGAATTTATCCCAGAAGTTGGTGTAGTTCTGCGATAATTCAAAGTCCTTAACTTTATATTCCTTTTGTAATGGGTGGCGCATGGTGTTCAAGGCAGAGAACATCCAGCAACGACCGGATTGCTTTTGATCAGCTGGCTTACCAGTTTCAATTTCTACTGAAAAAGTTGGGTTTAAATCAATCTTTGATTGCAGGTTTTGACTTGCCTTGTAGATGCCGTTTTCTTGAGCAGCATGACTGGCAATATTAAAACTAGGATGCTTAGCCAAATCAGCGGTGTAATTGGCAATAGCGTCATTGGTAATTTCTTTAGTCATTATATATTCCTCCTTAAGTTAATAACTACCATTTTAGCTTAACTCAGTAGAGTAGTCTAATTAAGATTAGTAAAAAGTGCACAGTTTTGGCTTGTTCAACTTAATTTTTCTTGCATTAATTAGTTAGCACAAGGTCGGTGATACCAAATTTGGTCAAATGCGGGATGCTCAGCAAAATATGCGATGATTAAAGGATCAAGTGGCCAGATTTTTAAGTTGGATTCTTGGGCAACAAGCATTGCGATGCGCATTTCTTGATCTAAGACTTCAGCTTTATTTGCACTAGGATTGATAAAAAAGTGGTTCATTAACCAAACTTTGCCATCTTTGCGCTTGATTTTGTCCATCGTCCAGCGACATACCATAACGCCGTTATCATCATCGGTTTGAAAGAATTGGTGCGGGTTATTAACATTAAACATAAATTTTCCTTTTAAAAAACAACCATATTTTTTTTGCGTATCTTATTATAGAATATCTGCATTAAAAAAAAGCAAAAAGTTTAGGTGGTCAGCCTCAACTAGGTAGGTAAAGAGTAACTAACGGATTATTTAAAATAGCTAGGTACCACTTTTTAAAAAATAAGTTAATAAATTCTTTGAACTTACGCAAATTAAGGATAAATCATTGCGATTAAGGTAAAATAGTTCTTGTTGATTTAAAGGAGATAAAATGACTAAATTACGTGGCTTTGAAGTTGTATCTAAGTATCAAGATCAAAATATTATTTTGCCTAGGCGGCAGACAATTGCGAGCGCTGGGTATGATTTTGCGGCGGCTAAAGATATGGTGATTCCCAGCATTTGGCGACTGAATTTTGTGCGGATTTTTCGTTTAATTAGAAACGGGCACCAATTATATGAACCAGATTATGAAATGGCGGAGCAGGTTTTAAAACCATTTCTTATTCCGACTGGGGTCAAAGCTTACATGCCAGAAGATGAATTTTTGCTGCTGGCAAACCGCTCATCGAATACTTTTAAGCGTAGCTTGAGTTTGCCTAATGGCATTGGTGTAATTGATTCTGATTATTATAATAATGAAGCTAACGAGGGCGAAATTTTTGCACAGCTCATTAATTATGGGGTTAGGCCGATTAAGATTCATAAAGGCGACCGGATTGCCCAAGGGATTTTTATGAAATACCAAAAAGCTGATGATGACCTTCCAGTTAGCCGGATTAGAGCAAACGGATTTGGTTCAACAAACAAGGAGGACTAATGGCGAAGATTAAAACTAAGTACAAATGTCATTCCTGTGGTTATATTTCTGCCAGTTATTTGGGCCGCTGTCCTAATTGCGGTGCTTGGAATCAGTTTGAAAAAGAGACTGAAACAGTCCAAGCTCGTTCCACTAAGGGCAGTCCGAGCCGGTTAATTAAGAAAACTGGGATTAATGAACCAGTTAAGATTACCGCTGTTAAGGCTGAAAAAGAAGAGCGGATCAAAACGAGCATGGGTGAGTTAAACCGTGTTTTAGGCGGTGGAATAGTACCAGGCTCATTGGTCTTAATTGGTGGAGATCCCGGAATCGGGAAATCAACTTTAATGTTACAGATCATGAGTGAATTGTCCGCAACCTACCGGGTTTTATACGTATCCGGTGAGGAATCTGCTAATCAAATCAAATTGCGCGCGGACCGGTTGGGTCTTAGTGGTAATGAAATGATGCTTTATCCAGAAACTGATATGGAGGATATTAGGCAACAGATTGACACCATTAAACCCGATTTTGTCGTAATCGACTCGATTCAAACGATGAATGAACCTAGTCTTGATTCAATGACCGGTTCGGCCTCGCAGGTACGTGAAGTCACCAGTGAATTAATGAAAATAGCGAAAATGGATGCGATTACGGTTTTTGTGATCGGGCACGTTACCAAAGAAGGTGCCATTGCGGGTCCCAAGATTCTTGAGCATATGGTTGACACAGTTCTGTATTTTGAAGGCGATGAGCATCACGCGTACCGAATTCTCCATTCGGTTAAAAATCGTTTTGGTGCTGCCAATGAAATCGGGATGTTTGAAATGGTCAATAAGGGGCTGCAAGAAGTAACCAACCCGTCAGCAATCTTTCTTGATGAGCGCTTGCCAAATTCAACAGGTTCGGCCATTGTCGTATCACTAGAAGGTACTCGCCCAATATTAGCTGAAATTCAGGCACTGGTTACACCAACAGCCTTTGGTTATGCGAAAAGAACAACTTCTGGAATTGACTTTAACCGCGCTGGCTTATTATTAGCGGTGCTAGAAAAAAGGGGCAATTTAATGCTCCAAAACCAGGATGTCTACTTAACAGCTACTGGTGGTATTCGGTTAAATGAACCGGCTGTCGACTTAGCAGTAGTAATGGCAATTGCTTCCAGCTATAAAAATGAAGAAATTTTACCGACAGATTGTTTTGTTGGTGAAGTTGGTTTAACCGGTGAGGTGCGTCGGGTCAATCAAATCGATGCCCGCATTAAAGAAGCCGCTAAAACAGGTTTTAAGCGCATTTTTATTCCTAAACACAACATGCGGGCTAGCCTGCAGAACCTTGGCATTGAAGTGATACCAGTGGCTAGCATCCCGCAGGCATTGAAATTGGTTTTAGGATAAGCAACCATTGAACTTTTATGGTTCAACCGTTAAACTTAGTTTATTGAGATTTACTTTTTGAAAGAGGCATGAATTTTGGCAAAACAAAAAATTCGGGTAAGATATGCCCCAAGTCCAACGGGACATTTGCATATCGGTAACGCGCGTACTGCATTATTTAATTATCTATTTGCGCGCCATAATAAAGGTACTTTTGTATTAAGAATTGAAGATACCGACCAAAAGCGGAACGTTGAAGGTGGCTCTGAGTCTCAGATGGATAATCTTCGCTGGCTTGGAATTGATTGGGATGAAGGTCCTGATAAGGGCGGTGACTTTGGTCCTTACCGGCAATCAGAACGTAAAGATATTTACAATAAGTACATCAAGCAATTAATTGATGAAGGTAAAGCTTATTATTCATATAAAACTGAAGAAGAGCTTGAAGAGCAACGTGAAGAGCAGCGCGCAATGGGGATTGCACCGCACTACACCTATGAATATGAGGGCCTGACAGCTGACGAAATTGCGCAAAAGCAAGAAGAAGCTAAGGCCAAGGGCTTGAAGCCAGTTGTTCGGATTCACATTCCTGAAATGGAAACTTATTCCTGGGAAGATATTGTTAAGGGCCATCTGAGTTTTGAATCAGACACGATCGGTGGCGATTTTGTTATTCAAAAACGTGATGGTATGCCAACTTATAACTTTGCAGTTGTTATTGACGATCACTTGATGGAAATTACTCACGTGCTGCGTGGGGATGACCATGTTTCCAACACGCCAAAGCAATTAGCAGTTTATGAAGCGCTTGGCTGGGAACCACCAAAATTTGGTCACATGACATTGATTATCAATTCTGAAACTGGTAAGAAGCTTTCCAAGCGTGACGAATCAGTTTTGCAATTTATTGAGCAATACCGTGATATGGGCTATTTGCCAGATGCCATGTTTAACTTTATTACTCTTCTTGGTTGGTCACCTGTGGGCGAAAATGAGATTTTCACTCAACGTGAATTGATTAAACAATTTGACCCAGCACGGTTATCAAATTCTCCTGCTGCTTTTGACCAAAAGAAGCTTGAGTGGATCAATAACCAATACATTAAGAAGGCCGATCGTGACACCTTGCTTGATTTGGCTTTGAATAACTTACAAGAAGCTGGGCTAGTGGAACAAGATCCAAATCCAGAAAAGATGGAATGGGTTCGGCAACTGGTAAATATTTACTCAGTGCAAATGTCATACACTAAGCAAATTGTGGATTTGGCCGAAATTTTCTTTGATGCACCGAAGAACTTGAGTGAAGAAGAAATCGATGAAATTCGCAAAGACGAAGCTAGACCTGTAATCGAAGAATTTAAGAAGCAAGTTGATCTGATTCCACGGTTTACTTCTCCCCAAATCATGAATGCTGTTCAAGCAACACGTCAAGAAACGGGCATTAAGGGTAGAAGACTGTTTATGCCAATCAGAATTGCAACCACTAGATCAATGGTTGGCCCTGGCATTGGTGAAGCAATGGAACTTTTAGGTAAGCAAAGAGTGATGCAGCACTTGGACTTAACCTTGAAGCAAATGAGCGAAAACGGCTTATAATAGAAATAAAAAGCACATCATCTCGAAACGAGGTGGTGTGCTTTTGCGTTTTAGCGGTAATTTGGTTTTCGACTGGAATTAATTGTCAGCTTGCTGGCCATAAAAGTAATTTGCCGTAGCTCCGCCATCAATTAGAAAAGTTGAGCCGGTAATAAATGCACCTTGCTGTGTCATTAACAACTCCGCTACATTCGCTACTTCATCTGCAGTTCCTGGACGTCCAGCAGGGGACTGGGCAAACATTTTTCGGTAAAAGTCGCCCCTGATGCCGTTAAATTCATCTAGAGCAAGAGGTGTTACGATGATTCCGGGAGCAATTGCATTCAGTCGAGCCCCTCTTTTAGCCCAGTTAATTGCTTCTGCCATCACTCTTTTTTCATTACACCTTTTTGCTAACTGGTATGCTTGGAGCGTATCGGCGATGTTTTCTGGTTGCAGGATTGGCAATTGCAATAATTTACAGGTTGGAGTGGTAGCGAGTTGACGATCTTGCTCAGTTGTTAAGGCGTGAAGACGGTGACCAGATTGACTAGAAATAGTAATCCCAACGCCGCCTTTCGCAATAACTTTGCCTACTTCCTCAAGTAGGACCGCTGTGCCGTACAAGTCAACTTTTAAAATATCTTCGGTCTTGGCCTGACTTGGTGATAATCCGGCACCATTAACTAAAGCTTTTATTTCACCAAAGGTCGTAGCAAATTTAATGGTTTCTTTGATTGAATCTCGTGATGCTAAATCCATTTCGCTTGCTTTAGCATTAAAGCCGGCTTCTGTTAAAGTCTGTTCGAACTTTTGGGCATGTTCTAAGTTCTTGTCACCAACAATAATTTGGTAATCAGCCCCTAATCTTCGTGCAATCGCAAGACTGATTTGCCCTGCACCAACAACTAGCATTACTTGTTTTTCCATCTTGGCTCCTTCAAATATTCACTGCGTAGCATGTGAAGTGCTACTGTTAGTTTAAGATCTTTAATAATTTGATTATTTTTTATTTTATGACTTATACCATACTCGAAGGCAAGAACCATTTGTCTAATTTAGCAAAAAATAGGTTGGTAAAAGGAGGAGGGCCATCATCAAATTTGTGTGCAGTGCGCCACTTTATGGTTACTACGTGTTTTTTGAAGGTAAAAAAGCTAAGCTGGCCAGGCACAATCCGCTATTTTCTCATAGTCCATGCTAGAATATGCGCCACTTTCTGTTAAAATGAAGATAAATGTTTTTTAGAAAGGCAAGCTGGCCATCGTGAAAATTTATAATACTCTGACCAAAACAAAAGAAGAATTTCAGCCGATTCGCCCTAGACAAATTACGATGTATGTCTGTGGCCCCACTGTCTACAACTACATTCATATTGGGAACGCCCGTAGTGCCATTGCATTTGACACTATCAGACGCTATTTTGAATATCGGGGTTATCACGTTAACTTTGTTTCTAACTTTACCGATGTGGACGACAAGATGATTAATGAAGCACGGCGCGAAAAGACCACGGTGCCTGAATTAGCAGAGCGGTACATTAAAGCCTATCAAGAAGATACTGCAGCCTTAAATATTGAGCCAGCAACCAAAAATCCGCGTGCCACTCATGAAATAACGGCAATTATCAATTTTATTAAGCAACTGATTGCTCAAGGCTATGCTTATGAGGCCGACGGGGATGTTTATTATCATGCTAAAAAATTTGCGCATTATGGCGAATTAAGCAGTCAGAACATCGCTGAACTGGAAGAGGGTGCCTCCGAGCACATCAACGAAGAGGAACAAAAAAGAAAGCAGGATCCAATCGATTTTGCATTATGGAAAAAGCAGAAGCAGCCAGATGAAATTGCGTGGAATTCGCCTTGGGGCAAAGGCCGCCCTGGTTGGCACATTGAGTGTTCCGTGATGGCTACAAAGTACTTAGGCGAGACAATCGATATTCATGGCGGTGGGCAAGATTTAGAATTTCCGCACCATGAAAATGAAATCGCACAAAGTGAAGCCGCAACTGGCAAAAAATTTGTTCATTATTGGATGCATAATGGGTTTGTAACTGTTGGCGCAGAAGCAGAAAAAATGTCGAAATCGCTGCATAATTTTGTGACGGTGCATGATTTGCTGAAAACAGTTGACCCGCAAGTTCTGCGCTTCTTGATGGCTAGCGTGCAATATCGCCGCCAAATCAATTATTCCAAGGAAAACCTGCAGCAAGCAGAAATTATTTTGCAACGCTTCAAAAACACACTGAATAACTTGGAATATCGACTTAGCGATCAGACGAGCAGTGTTCAGGCAGCTGCTTTAGAAGAAGCAATTAAGAAAACGAAAACGGCATTCATCACGGCTATGGATGACGATTTTAACGTGCAAAATGCGCTAGCTGCAATTTATGATTTATTGCCAGTTGTTAATGCTAATATTGCTGCAGAAAATGCTGATAAAGAGGCTTTAAAAGAAGTAAAACAATTGCTGCATGATTGGCTGGCGGTTTTTGGTATTGAAACGACGCAGTTAACCGCAACAACTGCTGCTGAAGACGAAGATGAGATTACCGCGTTGATTAAAGAACGCGAACAAGCGCGGAAAAATAAGGATTGGGCTAAAAGCGACCAGCTGCGCGCGCAATTAAAAGAAATGGGAATTACAGTGGAGGACACCCCACAAGGAACAAGGTGGATACGTGAATAAAGTAAAGAAGTTAGTCGAAAGTACTGTGAATCCGGATACGTTAAATGGCCAAACACTGGCTTATTTAGGGGATGCAGTTTATGAAATTGCAATCCGCCAGCACCTAATTAAAGGTGGAATTGTTAAACCGCAGGTTTTACAACGGCAGGCAACTCATTATGTTTCTGCGAAAGCTCAGGCGGCATTAATTACAAAACTGCAAGATGAAAATTTACTTAGTAGCGATGAAATTGCAACGTTTAAGCGAGGACGCAATTCGAAAACGTATACTAAAGCCAAAAATACTAGTTTAGCTACATACCAATTGTCCACTGGTTTTGAAGCTGTTTGGGGCTACTTGGAATTATTGAATAAAACGGACCGCATTGCCGAATTAAATGCATGGTGCATTAAGACAGTAGAGGAAGGTGGCATTGATCAATATGACTTCAAATGATAAAGATTTTGTTTTTGGTAAGCATGCAGGGCTTGATTTTCTCAAAACGCAAGACGCTGACCGCATTAATAAGGTGTTTTTACAGCAGGGAGTCCAGGAAAGTTTTGCTAATGAAGTATTTGGGTTAGCGAAAAAGAAGGGCATTATTGTTCAAACAGTCCCTAAAAACAAACTTGATCGGTTGGTTCAAGGTGGCAATCACCAAGGTTTGGTTCTAACTGTTGCTAGCTTTGAATACGCCGCTTTAGATGATTTGCTTGCTCAATTTGATCGTGACGAAAAAGAGCCATTTCTGTTAATGCTCGATTCAATTGAAGATCCGCATAACTTGGGCTCAATTTTACGGACAGCCGACGCTACCGGAGTTGACGCTATCATTATTCCTAAACGGCATGCGACTGGGTTAACTTCGGTTGTAGCCAAGACTTCAACTGGGGCAATTGATCACGTGCCAGTTGCTCGCGTTAATAACCTAGTTCAGACAAGTCAAATGCTAAAAAAACGTGGTTACTGGCTTTTTGGAACAGATATGAAGGGAACGGATTATCGTCGGTGGGACAGTAACGGTAAGACCGTGCTTGTCATCGGAAACGAGGGTAAAGGAATTTCGCGTCTGCTTAAAGAACAGATGGATCAAATGTTAACTTTGCCAATGGTTGGTCACGTCCAATCGCTCAATGCCAGTGTCGCAACCGGTGTGCTGCTCTACCAGATGCTCAATAGTCGTAATCCACTTAATTAATTAAAAAGCATTCTACTGAGATAGTAGAATTTTTTTTTGTTTATTTTTACTTAGCAAATGACAGAATGATTTTTTTGCAATGCGCCTTTTCGACATTTCAACTTGCTCGTGCCAAATAAACATAGGTTCTGTCAAGTTTATGACCATTTTTTTCTATTCTTGAACTTGGGCATAACTAAATGCTCTGAAAATAGAATCAAAATGAAGGTTGAGCAAGTAAAATGAGACAGGAAGCAATTTTAATTAGAAAAATCAAAGCGGGAGACCAAGATGCATTACCAGAACTCTACAATTTATATCGCCCATTAATAAACCATGTTAAGCAGCAATATTATGTTCGTTATTATGATGAGCAGGATTGGAACCAGGAAGCCTTGATTGTGTGTCACGAAGCAGCACTAAAATATCAAGAAGGAAAAGGGACATTCGGCAGTTATTATAAAGTTCGTCTGCTTAACCGTGTTCGCTCTGTCTTACGTTATCACATGGCATATCGTAGACGAGCTTCGACACAAGCAATTTCACTGGAAACGGCAATTACCAATGGGCTGAAGCCTGTTCGCCGTCCAGCAGTTTTAGTTTCTTGTGTGCCATTATCTGAAAGCGTAGAGGAAGCCATTAGTAATCTCTCGTTGTTAGAAATATGGACTTTATTAATTATTCTTGGCGTATATCGGCAAGAAGAGGTAATCAACTATCTAAAAGTAAGTCAACTTACCTTAGTTCGGGCGCGTTCGCGCTTGGTTAGAAAAATGCGCGCAAGCCTATTAAAATAATATTTTAATAGCTATGGCTTTGGAAATAGGATATAATCTTTAATGTAGAATAATTTTAGGAGGTAGATTAAGATGGCAGAAGAAATAAAGACTGCATTGTTAGATCGTCACATGAAAGAAGTTTTTGACTGGAGTGATTCAGATATTCCAGTTAGAGATGCCCTTTGGGACTACTTCATGGAAAAGAATGGTAGAGATACCATGAAGACGGAAGAAGAAATGCTTCCGTTTCTCGATTATTCTGACGATAAAATCGAATCCTTCGTAAATGAAAATCTTAAGAAGTAAATCCGACTATACAATGTTCTACGCCCAGTGGTCACGCTTTGTTTGACCACTTAAAAGCAGTTGTCCGATGATGGGCAACTGTTTTTGTTTAATTGCATTAAAAGCAGATATCTTGACTAAATGGCTAGTTAATTATTTAATTTTAATTTGTACTTAATTGCGTACATTATCTTTTTTTGTTAAAATACAATAGTTTGGAAGTGAGATTATGGCAGTGAAAAAAGCATCATTAGCCTGCAGCATTTGCGGCTCGCGTAACTACTCAATCACCGCAAGCAAGAATCGCACCCAGCGGCTTGAATTAAAGAAATTCTGTAAGCATTGCGGTAAAATGACGGTGCATAAGGAAACGAGGTAAAGATTAATGATTAAGTTTTTTAAGAGTGTAGGACATGAAATGCGGTTAGTCACTTGGCCAAGTGCTAAGCAAAACCGTCATGATACAGGCATTGTAATTACTACCTCTGTCTTATTCGCTTTATTCCTTGGATTACTGGACTACTTGTTCAGTATTTTGACGCAGATGTTTATGTAAATAGCAATGATTTTCTATTCGTGATATAATGAAATTAATTAAGAAGAACCTCTTACTTGGAGGTTTTTTTGTTTGCCAAATTTAAAAGGAGAATTTATGTAATGGTTGAAACAACTAAAAAGCAATGGTTTGTACTTCACACTTATTCAGGCTATGAAGACAAGGTTAAATCTGACCTCTTATCTCGTGCTCAAAGCATGGGAATGCAAGATTACATTTTTCGGGTAATGGTTCCAGAACAAGAGAAAATCGAGAAAGTTAACGACAAGAAAAAAGAAGTCGAAGAAAAAATCTTTCCTGGTTACGTTTTAGTTGAAATGGTCATGACCGATGAAAGCTGGTTTGTTGTTCGTAATACACCTAATGTAACTGGCTTTGTTGGTTCACATGGTGGTGGCTCCAAGCCTTCGCCTCTACTAGATGAAGAAGTTAACCGCTTATTGCGTCAACAAGGTGAGCCAGCTAAACGGCCACAAATTGACTATGAAGTTGGTGAAACCGTGACAATTATTGACGGCGCCTTTAATGGTGTTGAAGGTAAGATCACGGAAATTCAACCAGATAAGTATAAGTTGTTTGTTTCTGTTGATATGTTTGGCCGGGCAACCACTACAGAACTTGATTACGATCAAGTAAAGAAAATTAGCTAAAATTTCGTCGGATATTGCAAATCTAATTAATCGATGGTACCATATTAAGGTACTTTTATTATTGTGGGAGGAAAAGTAGGTAACTTTTCCATTCTAACCACGCACGGAATCAAGGAGGTTTTGACCGTGGCAAAAAAAGTTATTAACGTTGTCAAATTACAAATACCAGCTGGTGCTGCAACACCCGCACCTCCAGTTGGTCCTGCTTTGGGTCAAGCAGGTATTAACATTGTTGGTTTTACTAAGGACTTCAATGCTAGAACTGCTGACCAAAAAGGCATGATTATTCCTGTAGTCATTACAGTTTACGAAGATCGTTCATTCGAATTCGTTACTAAGACTCCACCAGCTCCAGTACTTCTGAAGCAAGCTGCTAAAATTGACAAGGCTTCTGGTGAACCTAATACCAAGAAAGTTGGTAAGGTAACCAAGGATCAAGTTAAGGAAATCGCTGAAACTAAGATGAAGGACCTTAACGCTGCTGATGTCGAAGCTGCTATGCGGATGATCGAAGGTACTGCTAGAAGCATGGGTATCGAAGTCGAAGACTAATCCTGTTATTTATAACAATTTAGGTGGGAGAGCCATTGGCTCGCTTGACCACATATTAAGGAGGAAATCACATGCCAAAGCATGGTAAAAAATATGTAGAAGCTGCTAAAAAAGTAGATTCAAAGAAATTATATTCAGTTGCTGAAGCAATGAAGCTTGTTAAAGAAACTTCATATGCTGGCTTTGACGCATCAGTTGAAGTTTCTTACAACTTGAGCGTTGATCCTAAGCAAGCTGACCAACAAATCCGTGGCTCAATTGTTTTGCCAAACGGTACTGGTAAGACCCAAAAGGTTATTGTCTTTGCTGAAGGTGCACAAGCTGAAGAAGCTAAGGCTGCCGGTGCTGACGAAGTTGGTTCAGACGAATTAGTTGAAAAAGTTCAAAATGGTTACTTAGACTTTGACGTTGTTGTTGCAACACCAACAATGATGGCTAAAGTTGGTCGTTTGGGTCGTGTATTAGGACCTAAAGGTTTGATGCCAAACCCTAAGACCGGTACTGTTACAATGGACATTGAAAAGGCCGTTAAGAATGTTAAGGCTGGTCAGGTTGAATACCGTGTTGATCGTCAAGCTGCTATTCATGCTGCTATCGGTAAGGTTTCATTTACTGATGAACAATTAATTGAAAACTTTGATGCACTTCGTGACGTTATTTTACGTGCACGTCCATCAGCAGCTAAGGGTCAATACATTAAGAGTGTTGCAGTTGCTGCAACCTTTGGCCCAGGGATCAAGCTTGATCCATTAAACTTGGACTAATAAATAACAATTAAAGAGCAACTCTGCCGTTTAGGCGAGTTGCTTTTTTTATCGACTTTTTGATGTTTATTATTTATCAATTGCAAAAGATTTGTTAAACTAAAGCATAATCCAATTGTCTAATTGAGGGAATTATCATGCGTAAAAATAATGTGGGCAAATTGCTGGCAATCCTTTTGTTTGTGCCGCTTTTTTTAGTTGGTTGCAGTCAAAACCGCCAAAAAATCACAATCGTAGGCTCAAGTGCTTTACAGCCGTTAATTGAGCAAGCTGGCAATGACTATCATTTAGCCCATCTTGACAGTAATATTGTTGTCCAAGGTGGTGGCTCTGGTACTGGACTTAGTCAAGTACAAGCGGGGGCCGTCCAGGTTGGTACGTCGGATGTTTTTGCTGAAACGCAAAAGGGAATCGACGAAAAGAAACTGAAGGACTATCAAGTTGCAATCGTTGGGATTGTACCTATTGCTAATAAGGGTGTAGGGGTTAAAAATTTAACTAACCAGCAATTAGCAGATATCTTTACCGGTAAGATTAAAAACTGGCGCCAGGTTGGCGGTAAAAATCTGCCAATAATTGTCATCAACCGTTCTCGTGGTAGTGGTACTAGAACTACCTTTGAAGACTTGATTTTAAAGGGCAAGGATGCCATTAATTCACAAGAACAGGATTCTAACGGTACGGTTAAGAAAATCGTCAATTCGACGCCGGGAACCATCTCTTATATTTCCTTCCCGTATGCTAATGATGAAAACATTCAAAAAATTAGCATTAACCATGTACAGCCAGTTAATAAGAACATTCCTACTAACAAATGGCCATTATGGTCGTATGAGCATATGTACACTAAAGGAGAGCCTAACAAAGCAACGGCTGCCTTTATTAAATATGTATTGAGCAAAAAGGTCCAAAAAGATTTGGTTCCAAAGATTGGCTATCTTAGTATTCATGAAATGAAAGTTTATCGTGATAGTCAAAATAAAATTACGAAATTAGGTAATTAATATGGCTAAAAAAGAACAAGATTTGCAAGAGGTTGTTGAACAAGCGATTGCTCAGCAAAAAGTTCCTCATGTTAAGATTAAGGGCATTAATCCCCGTAATATCGATATTGCGCGTTTGACTAAGCCATCCAAAGAAACTAGGCAGGAGCGCTGGGGCAAAGGCTTGACCGCTTTGGCAATCGTCTTAATCGGAGTCTTGATTGTGGCAATTATCGGCTTTGTTGGAATGCATGGTCTTGCCACTTTCTTTACAGATAAAGTAAATATCTTCCACTTTTTATTTTCTTCGGATTGGAATCCTAGTGCCGGTCCTGAGCACGTGGGTGCGGCAGCAATGATTGTTACTTCATTTGCAGTAACTTTACTGGCAGCAATAATTGCGACGCCTTTTGCAATTGCCGTTGCTTTATTTATGACAGAATATGAATCTGGTAAAAAGGCTAACTTTCTTCAGTCCGTAATGGAATTACTAGTTGGAATTCCATCAGTTGTTTATGGTTTTTTGGGATTAACCGTGGTCGTACCAGCTATTCGGACAATTTTTGGTGGAACTGGATTTGGTATTTTAACGGCAACATTAATCTTATTCGTAATGGTTTTACCAACGATTACGTCATTAACTGTTGATGCCTTTAAGGCAGTGCCAAAAGAATTGCGCAAATCATCCGCTGCACTTGGTGCAACCCAATGGCAAACCATTTTTCATGTTGTTTTAAGGGCTGCTCGCGCACGAATTATGACAGCGATTATTTTTGGAATGGCACGGGCCTTTGGTGAAGCTTTAGCAGTTCAAATGGCAATCGGAAATGCCGTATTAATGCCATATAACCTAGTGAGTCCAGCTGCCACTTTAACCAGTCAGCTGACTAGTCAAATGGGTAATACCGTTATGGGCACTTTACCTAATAATGCTTTGTGGTCACTGGCATTGCTGCTTTTGATTATGTCGTTAGTGTTCAACTTTTTAGTACACTTAATTGGAAAGAAGAGTTAGTGGCATTATGAATTCAAAAAGAAATGATCGGATTGCTACTTGTGTAATTTACTTTTTAGTAGGCATCGTAATCTTACTTTTGGCCGGTATTATCGGAAATATTTTAATTTCTGGTGTTCCGCACCTATCGTGGCACTTTTTAACTTCCGTTTCTTCATCGTTTGAAGCAGGCGGTGGGATTAGAGACCAATTATTTAATTCACTTTATTTGCTATTGCTGACGCTAATAATTTCTCTTCCCATTGCTTTGGGAGCAGCAATTTACCTGGCCGAATATGCAGCTGATAACTGGTTAACGCAACTAATCAGAACAACAATCGAAATCTTGAGCTCACTGCCTTCAATTGTTGTTGGGTTATTTGGTTATTTACTGTTTGTAGTTCAATTTGGCTTAGGCTTTTCGATTATTGCTGGTGCCTTGGCACTAACTTTTTTCAATTTACCTATTTTAACTAGCAATATTGAAGAAGCCATAAAAGGTGTGCCGCAAACGCAGCGTGAAGCTGGCTGGGCACTGGGGCTATCTAATTGGAAAACAATTCGTGGAGTTGTTCTACCTGCTGCTCTTCCAGGGATCATTACTGGTGTAATTCTTAGTGCTGGTCGTGTCTTCGGTGAAGCGGCTGCCCTAATTTATACGGCAGGTCAAAGTGGCTCAACGGTTGATTATTCTAATTGGAATATGTTCAGTCCAACCAGTTTTTTAAACGTAATGCGTCCTGCTGAAACTCTGGCTGTTCATATTTGGAAGGTTAATACGGAAGGAATTATTCCCGACGTTAATGTTGTTTCAGCCGCCACTTCAGCTTTGCTCGTAATTGTTGTAATTATTTTTAATTTTGGCGCACGGGCTCTTGGTAATTGGCTCTATAATCGGTTAACGGCCGCTAAAATTAAATAAGGGAATTTTTTATGGAAAATTGGCAAACGCAAAAGACTTACATTAAGACTTTTCCTGAAGAAGATTGTGCCGTATACACAGAGGACTTAAGTGTCTTTTATGGCGGTACAATTCAAAAGTTGTTTGATGTTAGTCTTGGATTTAAGAAAAATACCATTACTGCTTTAATTGGTGCCTCGGGCTCTGGTAAATCAACATTTTTACGTTCTCTGAACCGGATGAATGACCGGGTTGCTCGGGTAGACGGTAAGATTATGTTTCATGATCTTGATGTTAACCAGAAAAAGATTAATGTTTATGAATTACGTAAGGCAATCGGGATGGTTTTCCAAAAACCAAATCCATTCCCGAAATCAATTCGGGAGAATATTGTTTACGCTTTAAAAGCAAATGGCCAACAGGACAAGCAAAAGTTAGACCAGATAGTTGAAGAAAGCTTGCGGGCTGCTGCTTTATGGGACGAAGTTAAAGACAAATTGGATAAAAGTGCCTTAGCTTTGTCAGGTGGACAGCAGCAGCGACTTTGTATCGCACGTGCAATTGCGTTAAAACCAGAAATTTTGCTTTTAGATGAGCCAGCAAGTGCGCTTGATCCGGTCTCAACTGCTAAGCTTGAAGATACGTTAAAGCAGTTGCGGAAAAAATACACAATGGTGATGGTTACGCATAATATGCAGCAAGCTTCTAGAATTAGTGAGTATACCGCGTTTTTCCATTTGGGACATGCACTGGAATACGATACGACTACTAACATTTTCACTAATCCGCAAGGCGAGATCACTGAGAAGTATATTCAGGGTAGTTTTGGCTAAAGGAGCGGTAAAATGACAAATATCATGGAAGCCGAGAACGTTAAATTAAGTTACGGCGATTTTGAAGCATTGCACGGAATTACGCTTGCTTTTCCAACTAAGAAGCTGACGGCACTGATTGGCCCATCGGGTTGTGGTAAGTCAACTTTTTTACGGTGCTTGAACCGGATGAATGATGATATTGAAAATATTAAGATCACTGGCAAAATTTTGCTGGAAGGGCAAGATATTTATCGAACTCATTTGGATCTAGTGGCTTTAAGAAAAAAAGTAGGCATGGTTTTTCAACAACCAACACCGTTTCCGTTTTCGGTGTTTGATAATGTTGCTTATGGCTTGCGTGTCGCTGGCATCAAAGACAAAGAGCTGATTGAACAGCGAGTAGAAGAAAGCTTGAAACAAGCAGCCATTTGGGAGGAAACCAAAGACAGCTTGCAACGAAATGCTTTTGCATTTTCTGGTGGGCAGCAGCAGCGAATCTGTATTGCGCGGGCTTTAGCGGTAAGACCAGAAGTGGTTTTACTCGATGAGCCTACTTCGGCACTAGACCCAATTTCTAGCTCAGAAATTGAGGAAACCTTGATGGGGTTAAAGAAAAAATATACCTTTATCATGGTTACGCACAATTTGCAGCAAGCCAGTCGGGTATCTGATCAAGTTGCCTTTTTAATGAATGGTGAATTGATTGAATCTGGTACAACTGAGCAGATGTTCCTGGCACCAGAAAAGGAAATAACTAGTAATTATCTTAACGGCCGTTTTGGCTAATTATGGAGGTGGATTATGCACGAAATATTTTTAGACGAACTGAAAAAGCTAAACACGCAATTTATGGAAATGGGTGTCCAAGTTAATGATTTAATTGACCAGGGAACCCGGTCATTCGTCGATCACGATAAAAAGATGGCGCAGGAAATGATTGAAGAAGATAAGGTTGTGGCCAAAGAAGCAATTAAGATTGAGAAAAAAGCACTCGACCTAATGGCATTACAACAACCTGTCGCTACAGATTTTCGCGTTGTAATTAGTATTTTAAAGGCCACAACTGATTTGGAAAGAATCGGTGAAAATGCCAATAGTATTGCGGTTGAAACTGTTCGTGTTAAAGGTAACCCACGGATTTCCGAAGTTGAAAAAATCATTTCTGGCATGACTCATCAAGTTCGGACAATGTTAATTCAAGTTTTGACTGCCTATGTTCAAGATGATGAAAACACTGCTCGGTCAATGCTTAATGGACATGAAGATGTTTACCAAGATTACCGCAAAGCCCGGCAAATGATTATTGATGGTGTTGAGCAAGATCCAAATGTTGCCGTCGCCTCAGCCAGTTACTTTGTCATTATTAGATTGTTAGAGCGGATTAGCGATCACATTGTCAACTTAGCAAGTTGGGTAATTTACAAATCATCCGGTGAACTTTTTGAACTAATTAGTGCTGATAAGAAAAAAACACAAGCGAAAAAAAGGACAAAAACTACTAAGGCTAAAGCAACGACTAAGAAAAATAGCAAGACTAAAAAGGAATAATTGTCTTGCAATTAAATATTAATCCTGTTATAGTTAATAAAGTAAATTCTACCTAAGACTCGGGTGGCACAACGCCTTAATTTCCCGCCGAGGCCGGAAGATAATGAAGATTTTAATGCTCCATGTCTTGCTTGGCATGGAGTTTTTTAGGCCTTATGGAATTTATTAATGAATTTTATGGAGGTGAATTCGATTGAGTAAAGCTGCTATTGCTGAAAAAGAAAAGTTCGTTGACGCATTTGCTGAAGAACTTAAATCTGCAAAAGCTATCTTAGTAATTAATTACCTTGGTTTGACTGTTGAAGAAGTTACTAACATGCGTAAGGAACTTCGTGAAAACGACGTTAAGATGAAGGTTGTTAAGAACACATACTTAAGACGTGCTGCTGCTAAGGCTGGCATTGAAGGTCTTGATGACGCTTTTGTTGGCCCTACTGCTGTTGTTTATACTGATAATGCTGATGACATCACAGAACCAGCTCGTATTGTTTCAAAATATGAAGATGATTTTGATGTAATCGACATTAAGGGTGGTATGCTAGAAGGCAAGTTGACTTCTAAAGAAGACATTAAGTCTCTTGCTGCTATTCCTGGACGCGAAGGCTTGCTATCAATGCTTGTTTCTGTATTACAAGCTCCTGTACGCAACGTCGCATACGCTGTTAAAGCTGTTGCTGATTCAAAAGATGAATCTGCTGAATAAAATATAGTAATTTATATCTAATAAAAATATTTCGGAGGATATATAAATATGGCTTTAGATACTGAAAAGATTATTGAAGACTTAAAGAATGCTTCAATTCTTGAATTAAATGACCTTGTAAAGGCTATTGAAGACGAATTTGGCGTTTCTGCTGCTGCTCCAGTTGCTGCTGCAGGTGCTGCTGGTGGTGACGCAGCTGCTAAGTCAAGCTACGATGTAGAATTGACTGAAGCTGGTCAAGAAAAGGTTAAGGTTATTAAGGTTGTTCGTGACATCACTGGACTTGGCCTTAAGGACTCAAAGGATCTTGTTGATGGCGCTCCTAAGAACGTTAAGGAAGGCGTTTCTGAAGACGAAGCTAACGACATTAAATCTAAGCTTGAAGAAGTTGGTGCTTCAGTAACTTTGAAATAGTTACGGTCCAACTGGACAAGCTAAATAAAAAGACGCGTATCTGCGAATTGCAGATGCGCGTTTTTTGTATTTCAACTTTTTAAAAAAATAAATCATTCAACTTCTCTTCAACTTTTAGTTCATTCTCTTTTTTTCACTTCATTAATTTCTGAAATAGGTAGAATTTGAGTTTTGTCTTTTCGAGTGTTTTTGTTATTGCCAACTATTTTAGTGCCATACGTAAAATCAATTGTAAATAAGCCATCTTTTACGGCTTTTCATACGCTAGCCTTATAGT
This sequence comes from Lactobacillus sp. B4026, assembly GCF_026535825.1. NCBI lineage: Bacteria > Bacillati > Bacillota > Bacilli > Lactobacillales > Lactobacillaceae > Lactobacillus > Lactobacillus sp. B4026. Next base: position 21,667 of record NZ_JAFNPD010000011.1, on the reverse strand, counting down.
AAGTACAATTATTGTTGATCGTACCGGCTGATATGGTTTCATCTAAGTGATTTATAAACCTTTGCCAATCATTACGAGTAATACTCTTATTAGTCCAGTATCTTTGTAGATGATGATATGCGGCTCTGTATTTCATTTTAGTGCTTGGACGGATTGATTTTTCTCAATATATCTTATACCAATTTCAGAAACATTATGCAAATACGGGATTTTAAACGATATTAATACCTGAGTTATGCTTAGATCTAGCTTCAGGTATCTAGTCTGTATTTCCTGCTTTTGTTTTGAACCCATCTTTAGTTTTGCTATGTCTTATGTTAGCACTACCTTTCTCAAAAACGAGCTTGACATGTTTTGCATCGTTTTGCTCTAGCCATATTTAGAAATTATCCCAGTTTGTATTAAAATTAAATAGACTAAAGGCGTAAACCTGAAGTCACTTTCATTAAGCTCTTAAGAATGAATTTTCCAGACCAGTTCTTAAGAGCTTTTTTGTTTGCATTTTCTATTTAATATTAACTTTGAATTTTGCGGATTTAGAATCAAAATCCCCAATTGGCTTAAGTCGAAACTCAAATGTACCTAATGTTTTCAAACCAAATCCTTCAAAGACAATGGCCTCTTTACCCAGCGCAATTGAATCAAGAGATGTGTGATCAACTGGGCAACTCTTTAGCTTGATATTGTCTGGTCCTTAGGCCTCCACTTTACTGCCTATAGGTAGGTTACTCCGTGCCATCATTTTTCACATGATAGGTAATATTAATCACATTTTTTGGTTTACTTTCTTCAAACTGATTACGCTCAGTGCTAGTAACAGCAGATTGGAGCGTATATTCAAACTTGCTGACTTTTATAGTGTCGCCAATTTTGTAGTAATTTAATTTTTAGTCTGCTAGCTCTTTTCGAACTTTTCGTTACTGTAGTGCCACCTTGGGTATCATTGTTAGCTCCGCTACAAGCTGTTAAATTAGTGGTTGGTAAAACAACAGCTGTTGCCATTATTAGTTTGTTTCTCATTTATTTCTCTTAAAAATTAAATTACCGTAGGTTTCATGTTGCAGGTGTTGTGGACAATTAAAAGTGGCTTGAAGCAATTGTTTAGAATGGAGTGACAAATAATGTCGAATTTTAAGATTGTCGAAAAAACAAGAATCACACATTAGCTTAGATGAAAATCAAAATGTTTGATAGAAAAGTTATTGGTAATTATTTAATTCCAATTTTCGTAAGCGTAATCGCTACTTTACTTAACTTGGCTGTAATATACGTTAAATAAATGGGATTAAATGGGTAGTTAATAAAGCTGTTAAAACAGATACAACAATGGGAACTAAAACGCTTTTAAATAGAAAGTTTTTAATTTCTTCATGCCTTTTTTGAAAATAGTGTTCTCCTTCAGGAGTAAGAGCGTAAGCGTAATCATTCGTATATGTAGTAAGGGTTCTAATTGCTGTACTCGAAACGATTTTAACAAGCCCCTTATTTTGAAGGTCTTTGATTAAATAAGGGTCTTTCGTAATTATTGGATCATTAGGTTTTATTATTTTGCGTTTGGCTAGTTTTTTTAGAAGAATGCGTTCAGTTCTGATAGTTTCAGTCATTTAATTACCTACTTTCATATAAATAATTTTAACAAAAGAATGGGGAGTTAAATATGCAACTAACGATAGAACTTAAATGGTATCGTCTCCCAAACCTGTATCTATTTCAGCTTTAAAGTGTAGTCCTGCTAAAATTGGTCTATCTTTACGCTAATTAAATAGACTTTGTTGAATAAATTAAAGAGCTTGTTTAAGAAAGAAAATAACAATTACTTTATAATCTAATTCACCAATTAGAAAACCAATTTGGATCGCTTACTCATGTGCCAGAGAGTAATCTAACTCTAAAAAAGATAAGGCAATTAATATTTGCTGCAGAAGCTGAAAGTAAACGGCTTTCACTGATTATAGACGAGAAATTAGTTGCAGATATGCTGAATGAAGGATATGGTTTTGACAAAATTGTTGGCCAAATTGGGCTTCCAATTAAAAAGGTTCGGTACATAGCTAAAAAGCTACACATTAGCGCAAAACCACATTTCAAATATAAGGTAATAGTAAGCAAGACAGGACAGCTAATTTATTCTGGAAATTATCGAAATTAAGGCATGCTAATGCATCATGGCTGTGATTGCTTTGAATATACCAGACGTTATCTGAAAAACGAAGGGTATAAATTGGAACGGTTACCAGAATTAATGCCGTGGAGAAAGCTTGAAAATGGTTATCAATACATCTCACACCGTAAGATTATCACGAAAGGATTAGATTAGATGGAGCAAATGGGTTTCTGGACAGATCCAGATATTAAAGCTACAGCGGAGAATGCCAATATATTTCTCTATAAGCAATGCCAAAAGTTGAGCTTGCGTGCTGGTGTTAGTCTATCAAGCCCACAATTGTCAGAGGCTCCGATGCATACTAATGGGGTTAATCACGCAGAAGTAGGCATGGTTAATAGCTTAGCTGCATTAACTGCACTGCAAGCGATTAAATATGCAATGCTCCATACTAGAGGAGTCTCTCCACAATTACTAATTAGTAAGTATTTAGAACTTAAAAAAGAGTGATAAGTCAGACAAGACATTCATATCGGTCATAATGCTTATTCTAAATATTGGGAAAAGCACTGTATGAGTTTGTTGAAAGCTGGAATAATGCACAAGAAAAATTCGGTTTTGATGATAAAGTTAAGTTGATAATATATCAAAAAATTCTGGAAGAATTTACAAGGAAGATTTGACAAAATCTTGAGGAACGCAATAAGATTGAAAAATGCCAAAATAAATATAGTCGAAAGATTAGGCTAATTCTTAATTAGCTATTAAGTTTTCGTCCGAAATGACAGCAAAACTAAAATTTTTATCATTATTAAACCACCCATTTATGTGTGTGTGAAAATTTGAGTAGATATCATTGGCGATAGTTGCGGTAATGGCTGTAGCTAGGTTCGATTCCCGACGCCGCAATAGACATGCAATGATCTATGGGTTGATTTTAAAGAGTGCCAGCATCCCGGGAAACGTAGCGAGCGTGTCAGAGCGTTAAGTTGTTAAGCTCTTGGTACAGCATACTAAAAAGGAAATCAAAGAATTAATTAGATAGGATTAGACCTATTAGCATCGGGTTCGATTCCCGTAACGTTCTTTTGGATATTTTATGGTATCCAGTGGAATTTTTGGGCTGATATGGATTAGTTATTAATTCAATACTATTTTTATAACTAATGGTTATTTACTTCTTTGTCATAAATTGACTTTAAAAAATATTCTTATATAATTGAATGACAAGATAACTTTTATATTTAATAAGCAATTTTGTACTTTTATTATTCTAAAGCAAATATGCAGGAGACTTTCTTATATGAAAAACAAAAAATCAGAAAAAGAAATTTTAAGTGGGTTTACAAAAAACTTACTTAACAAATTTGTGGAAAATTATGTTCCTGTTTGGGGAGCTATATTGGCAGCCTCCAATCAAACTATAAGTGATGTAGAAATTTCGGACAGGTTTGACCCGTTAGAGAGAAAATTAAGAAATATCAAAGAGGAAGATCTGGAAAAATTAAAAAATCTTCCTGTAGATGATTCTTTACTAATAAAAGATGACTTAGAAAAATTAATTAATTTATATTTGAAAGCTGCTTATAAAAAAAGAAGGGAATATTTAGCAAATGCTATATTAAATGTCGCTACTTTAAAAAATAAGGATTATCAACAGAACAGCTTTTTTAATACCATTTTAACCTTTATTCCTGATATTTCGATTGAATTGCTAGGTTTATATAGAAAATATAGCAAATCAGGAAAAATAGAAAAATCCGAGTCATTATCTAAGGATTTTGAAGAACTAAAGAAAAAGTATTCAACTCAACTAAGTGAGCAGGATATTTTACAAAATAATATAACTAACGGGTTAATTAAAGAAAAAATTACAAATTTGGATTTTAATAATTTTTATGAACCAAAAGAAACTGAGTACTATATTTCTGATGCTGGCAATTCACTATTAAATTATATTTCGAATGATGTTAAAGAAAAATAGATAATAAGCACTCTTTGATGTGAACCCTAAAATTAGGACACTTTATATTAGCTGCTAACTGAGGACTAACTTCCGATATTCAAGCGGAGTTAGTCCTTTTAGTTTGATTTTGATTCTTTTTTGATTGTAATACTCAATGTAGTCTCTGATTGCGTCTTCCAGTTCATTGAGATTCTTAAACTGCTTTTCAAACCCATAAAACATTTCTCGTTTAAGTATGCCGAAGAAACCTTCCGTTAAACCATCATCAAGCGAATTACCCTTGCGTGACATTGATTGGCTAATGCCATGATTTTCCAGCCATGCTTGAAATCTGTAGTTTTGATATTGTCAGCCTTGATCGGTATGGAAGATCAAGCCGTTCAGTGCTGGATACTTGTGCTAGGCCTTTTTTAACATATCCATGGTCTGTTTAAGATTAGGACTGCGAGAAATGGTATAGGAAATAATTTCTTGGGTACACCCATCAATGATCGGTGATAAGTAGGTCTTTTGCCCATTGAGCTTAAACTCAGTTATATCTGAATACCATTTGTGATTGGGATAAATCGTACTAAAGCTACGTTTAATCAGGTCAGGCTTAATTAGACCTTGGGTACCGCGATAACTATTATATTTGCGCCAGCGTTTACTGACTATGCCACACAATTTCAGTTTGTTCATTAAGCGCTGCACTTTTTTATGATTGGCTAATAAACCACGACGTCTAAGCTCTACAGTAATGCGCCGGTAGCCATAGCGGTGCTTGTGTTCTTCGTAGATAGCTTTGATTTCAGCCATTATTTCTTGGTTATCCCGATCTTTGTCCTTCTTCTTTAAAGTGTAGTAGTAATTACTACGGGATAGATGGGGTAGATTGGAATTGGCATTAATAGTAGCAAGAATAAAAGTTACGCTGACTTTAAGCTCACGTCCTAGTTGAGTAACTGCCTGGGCTATTTCCGGGACTTGCGGTTCTTGGTCCGCTGATCGACTAAGACGCACAATTTTTTTACAAATTCGTTCTCGATAGTCAGCTTTAAGTGATATGAACCCCGAAGCTAGGACAACTTCGAGGTTTTTATTATGGCTAAATTATCTAAACAAGATAAAATTTAAATCTTCGGTGGAATTATCAGGCCTGAAAAATTCAGTCAACGTTATGGTACTAGTACGGCTGACATTAAATATTTACTTGTTCTCATTAAGCGTTACAGCTTAGTAATTTTAGACTAACCTTACACTAATTACCTTAATGACTTTAAGAAACAGGCTCTTCAGCGCATATTAATTTGACATGAAACTGCCTATCAAGTATCGCTTGATTTAGGCTTTAAAATCGCGGTATGCTCCACAATTGACTACGTGAGTATCACAAAAACGAGTAAGAAGCAGAAAAGGCTACGTTTTGATGACCAAACAGGATCCAGAAATTTAACGTCTGAAAAAAGAAAATGATTACTTGCGCCGGCAGAACTTGAAGTTGACTGTCGAGAACAAATTCATAAAAAAGATTGGAAGTAAGACAGATGCAATTAATCCAACATTCTCTTCTATTTGGTAACTTAACTAATCAAGTCTTTCGTCAAGCTTTATCAGGATAATAATAGAGCAAATAAATCAATTTGAGTAACAGGCAAAATTACTTTTTTTATTTACATAGCTACAATTACTATTGGTCATCCTTTATAATGTAAGTAATTTAGATAAATAGAAAGCGTAAACAAATGAAAAAAGGATTTTGGCTACTATTATTAACAGCAATTACGACTTTTGAGTTTGGTACGGCTAACTCTGTAAGTGCCGCAACAAATAAGCCTCAGGCGCCAAAAACGCAGGTAGTTGCTAATAAAACGCAAAAAAAACAAGCTAATTTAGGTTCAAAGTCATCTAAAACTTTAGAAGGCTGGGTAACGGAAAATGGTGCAACATCTTATTATCAAGATGGCAAAAAGGTAACTGGACAAATTAAAATCGGTAATTCATATTATTTGTTCAATAAAAACGGTCAGCGCTTGAGTGGTGTAAGAAAGACACCACATAAAGCAAGTTACAGTTATTATTTAGATGATGGCAAAAGAAGCGAGACGTCTATTGCAACACCTAAAACCCAATATTTGATTAAAAACGGCAATATTATTGGTGTAAAAAACAAGGCAGCTGCAATATCGCAGAGACCACAATTACCAACTGGATGTGAAATGACGGCTGTTACAATGATGCTTAATTTTGCGGGTGTTCCTGTTTCGAAAACTGAAGTTGCTAATTTAACACCGAGAAGCAGTAATCCAAATAAAGGGTTTATTGGCTCACCATATAAAAAATATCCAGCAGGATATTGGGTAGCGCCTAATGGTATTAAAGGAGTTGTTAAAAAATATCTTGGAACGGCAAAAGTAATGACTGGGGCAAGTTTAACAGCAATAAAGAATAAGCTTTTGCGCTCACATTTAGTCGTCGTGTGGGTTAGTGGCATTGATGGGTTTTCCAATCATGCATTAACGTTAACTGGATATTATAAGAAACGACTTTATTACAATGATCCATGGACTGGAAAAAAAGCATCAATTAATACAAGTAATTTTATTAAACATTGGCGTGGTGATGGTTATCGGGCATTAAGTTATTAAAACCATAGCTTATAAATACTTAATTTATGATATGATAGGTTTTGGTAAATGTTAGAGTAATGAAATAAAAAGAGGAAAAAATGAAAAATAAAAGACGTATTTTTGCCAGCCTAGCCGCCATTTTTTTAGTAGCAAACATGACTACAAGTACCGTGATGGCTGCGGATATTGAAACTGCCAATGATCAGCCGTCCGCAACGCAGTCAAACAATAATCAGGAAACTAACAAAGAGACTGAGTTTAAGCAATTAGCAACTAAGTATAAATGGACTGCGGGTGACAACATCACTGATCAGGTTATGCTAAATACACCAGAAAAAAGAACGGTTTATTTACAAAAATGGAACGGCAAAAAATACGTTAATTGCCAAACTTTTACAACTGATGAAACCGGTAGTTTTAAGTTAACTTTTCCTTCTAACTGGTATCGTAAATTGAAGACAACTTGGCGTTTATATGCTCCTGCAACAAATGATGCAACTGCAGCGACAAGTGATAAAATTACGATTTCGACAGTTCGCCGTTATCAAATTCCAGCTAAATATCGTCAATTGCATATGAAAGATCTCCACATTAAAGGCTTTTACTCAAGTCCCCTTGACAAAAGCCTCAATTATGCTTCAACTAGAGAGGATTACGTAAAGGCATTTATTAAGCGCGGATATCAGTATAAGAAAGCGAAAACTGCGTGGGTTAATTTCACGACTAAACAGCCAGGTACTTCCGTTGATTGCTCTGGATTAGTTATGCAATGCATGTACGCAACCGGAATTGATCCGTCGCCAGCTAATCCGCGGTGGCATGCAACACATGAATGGGGTTGCCGTTCCTTCGTTAAAAGCAAGACTTTGCAAACAGTGAGTTTAAAGCACTTAAAACGCGGAGATTTGATTTTCTATGGTCGGCCAAAGCCAGCTTGCTATCATATCGGGATTTACCTTGGTAAAAATAAAGTTCTTCATTCTTGGCCAGGAGCTGGGGTAACGGTTTGGCCAGCTAACTTTAAACGGTATTACTATGCTAAGCGGGTTTTCCCAATAACTAAAACCGTTAGTGTTCATGAAAAAAATTAAACAATATTGAACATAATTTAGCCATTATAAAAAACCTCGAAGTTGTCCTAACTCCGGGGTTTTTATTAATCTTTGTGGTGCGTCATGATTTAATATCAAAAGGTAATTAAACAACTTAAATATAATAATAGGAAAGCAACGTAAATTGAAGACGAATCATAAAAATGACGATGTAACCGAAACTAATGCTGGTATAAGATTAAAAACAAAGTTGCTGCAAGTAGATTACTAACAAATATTAACGTTAAAATTCACATCAAATTACGCATGAGAATAGCTTGAATTGGTGAACTAGTGAAAGTTGAAAAAGTTCTAATGCTTTTGTTCTAATTTTTTTCCTTCATACCAATTATCAGGAAAGCCGAGTAGCTGCATAATTTCATCTATCGTTATAGACGTTAACTTATTTTTTAAGTTTCTAGTTCTTTTCCTTATTGAATTATGCAAAATATTATATTCAGTTTGACTAAGGAAACATTGTAAACTTAAAAATGTACTATAGACGCTTTTTCTGTTAATATTGCAACCTTTTTCATATTTGCTGTGTAATGGCTTAAAGTATTTGGAGCTTGCATTGCAATAAAAATCAAGTAGGCGATTATTGTGCGCACAAATATTTCTTGTTTCTTTTATATTGCGGATAAAAGAAAGCATTTTTTCAGGTTGAAAAGGTTTATTAAAATCAGGAATATTTTCACTAATAAAACCACATAAATCAAATGCAATCTTATTTTGAAGATTTGTAGGTAAACAATAAATGATATAATATAGATCACCTAAATTTAAGTAATCTACAATAACCCAAATTGGTACATCGTCATACTTTTCAACGTAGTAAAAAATCGAATTATTACCAACCTTTATATCTTTTTCTTTTCTATTTTTTATATCATTTTTAACTTTACCCCTATGTTTTTTACCAATAGCTACATGTGTATTAATAATTTTCGTTATTTTAGAAATTGTCTTAATTACACAAAGTGTTTGCTTCGAATCATAGCAGTTTATGTCTAAGTATGCGTAACGCTTGTCTGGATATTTTTCAGCAAATCTATAAGCCAATATTGATTTTAAATGGTGTTCCGCAGTTAAAATAGCGTTTAAAAGAAGCTGTTTTATTTCTTTATCAAAAAAATAAAGATTACAAACTTCATCGAACTGTGCATTTTCACGATATTCATCAGAATCGGGGGATTTTTGAAAATACTTACTATAGCCATTTATAATATTGTAGTAGTTATTACTTAAAAGGTACTTTTTGGCCTTTTTCTCATCATCAAAAGTTAAACCCCTTTGCTTAAGTATTTTGATTTGTTTATCAATGTTCTTAAAGTGAGGTTTAGAAAGAGAAAGCTCCTCACCAATATGATGAGGAGCTTTTGTCTCCGTAGCGGTCCCCGTAGAGATCCCGCCGCTTTTCTTTCTCTCATTCATCTTATTATTTTTTCCTTTAATTGTCAACGAAGTAACTAGATTACTGAATTTTTATTTTTAAATTATTGCATTATGCCAAACAAGCAATCCTCTAATTCTTATGAGTACTGTGTTATATTTTTTAGCATTTAACTTACAACAATTATAGCATTGCTAGTCATCATAATGAAGCTCGTAAATTAGGACAAACTGACATATAAAGTAATTTATTAAAGCTAAAATTTAGTTATCAGAAGCGTCAATTGGGTAATCGCTTTTGAATAGAGTAATTGGCTTCTTTTTATTATTTAAAGTAACAGTTATGAGAAAAATTAAAAAATTAGCTAGTTTGCTTAGGCGTAGAAGCATAAGTCAACTAGTTTTTTTATTATTGATCAAGTAAACCTGTTTGCAAAAAGCGTTGTGTTCGCTAAAATTATCTAGAACAGACTGTTTTAGGAAACGAGAAAATTATGACTGAGCAAAAAAATCAAATGTATTATGCGGCTAATCCAACTACGGAGCATGATGAACACGTAGTTGACTATCATGTTGCTGGAATAGACCTGAAATTCACTACTGATGCAGGTGTTTTTTCAAAAATGCGGGTTGACTATGGTTCAGGCGTTTTAATTAAGCAGATGGCCCAAGTTTCTTTTCCCGCCAAAGGAATTTTAGATGTCGGAGCAGGTTATGGTCCTTTGGGCCTTTTTGCTGCGAAATTTTGGCCAGAGCAAACCGTGGAGATGACCGATGTCAATGAGCGCGGTTTGGCGCTAGCAAAGAGAAATGCCACCATGAATCAAATAAGCAATGTGGCAATTTATCAGTCTAATGTTTATGAGAAGATAGCAGATGACAAAAAATTTGGGCTAATTGTGACTAATCCACCAATTCGTGCTGGTAAAAGTGTTGTTACCAGTATCTTATCGGGTGCTAAAAATCACCTGGTTAAAGATGGCAAAATTCTTGTTGTCATCCAAAAAAAGCAGGGTGAGCCAAGCGCACGTAAGCTTTTAAAAGCTACTTTTGGCAATTGCACTATCTTGGACCGGGACAAGGGTTACTATATTTTGCAGGCGGTGAATAATTAATGTCTTTTTCAAGTGAAGAAAAGAAAAAGTACATGCAATTAGCCTTTGAGCAGGCGAATAAAGCGCAAGAAAAAGGTGAAGTTCCGATTGGTGCAATTTTGGTGGATCCAGATGGTCGAGTTATTGGTAGAGGGTATAATCGGCGCGAACTTGATCAAGATGCTACGCAACATGCCGAAATGATGGCAATTAGGCAGGGATGCACTGAGCTAAATACTTGGCGATTAATCGATTGTAGCTTGTTTGTCACGCTCGAACCGTGCCCAATGTGTGCTGGAGCAATTATCAATTCCAGAATAAAAAACGTCTACTTTGGCGCCTTGGATCCCAAAGCTGGTGCGGCAGGCAGTGTGGTTGACTTGTTTAGCGTCAGTAAATTTAATCATCATCCCCAGGTTATTCGCGGCTTGTACCGCGAAGAAGCTAGTCAAATGTTAAAGGAATTTTTCCGGGCAATTCGTCGTAAACAAAAATTAGCCAAAAAAGCTTTAAAAAATGAGCAGGAAATCGGAAAAGATTCCGCAAATTAGTGGAAAAATTTTGCAAAATAAGTTAGTATATCTATTGGGCAATGTTTGACCTCTGAAGCGTGTCAGGACCGGAAGGTAGCAGCACTAAGGTCGCTCAGGCATGTGCCTTTTATTAGACATTTACAAACTCTTAACTCTTTCGAAGAGTTAAGAGTTTTTTACTAGGAAAGAAATATTAATGGCTTATCAAGCGTTATACCGCAAATGGCGGCCGCGCACTTTTGACAGTGTTGTCGGCCAGGAAGATATTACCAATACTTTAAAAAATGCGATTAAGCGCGGCACTATTTCTCATGCTTTTCTTTTTGCAGGTCCGCGTGGTACCGGTAAGACATCTTGTGCTAAAATTTTTGCCAAGGCCTTAAACTGCACCAACTTGCAGGATGGCGAACCATGCAATCAATGCGCAAATTGTCTTGCTGCCGATAAGGGTGCAATGTCCGATATTATGGAAATTGATGCTGCTTCTAATAATGGTGTCGATGAGATCCGGGAAATTCGTGATAAGGTTAAATATGCACCCACGCAGGGTAAATACAAAGTTTACATTATTGACGAGGTACATATGCTCTCGATGGGTGCCTTTAACGCTTTACTGAAGACGCTTGAAGAACCGCCAGAGCATGTGGTCTTCATCTTGGCAACTACCGAATTGCAAAAGGTGCCAGCGACGATTATTTCGCGAACACAACGTTATAATTTTAAACGTATTTCGCAGACTGACCTTGAGAAGCGAATGAAGTATATTCTAGATCAAGAAAAAATCAGCTATGACGATAAGGCGATTGCGGTCATTGCGCAAGTTGCCGATGGCGGAATGCGTGATGCGTTAAGCATCCTTGATCAACTGTTAAGTTATGAAAAAGATAAGGTCGAATACGATGCTGCGCTTGAAATAACTGGCTTTGCGGCAAAAGAAAAAATTGAGCAAATATTATTGGCGATTTTGGATAGAGACGCTGGCCAAGCCTTAACTTTGGCGCAAGCGGAGCTTAAAAATGGTGCTAGTTCAAAAAACATTTTGGATGAATTAATTGATATGGCAACGGCAGCTTTAATGATCGTTAAAGCTGGCAGTGACAATCAAAGCAATTTTTTAACAGAAGATTTTATTGCTAAAATTAAGGACGTGCCTGATCAGCGTTACTTCCAATTAATCGCTTCTGCCAATACCGCTTTGAATGATTTGCGGTATACTAACCAGCAGCAGATTCCGTTAGAGGTCTTTTTGGTTGAAAGTACGGATAGTCAGCAATTAAGTGCGCCAACTATTCAGGAAACTGAACCGGCTTCAGCAACTAATGATAATCAGCAAGCTAAAAACGGTTCTGACTTACAGGCCGAAGTTACGGCTTTAAAGAAGCAAATCGTTAGTTTAACGGAAAAGGTTACTCGTTTAGGTAAAAAACAAACAAGTAATAGTGACCGGATTTTTCATCTTGATAACGCAGTTTCTGGTGGCAAGATTGCTAAAGCTACGCAAGAAACTGCTAAAACTAAAAAGAAACCTAAGAAAGTCAGAAATAATAAGCATGCTGATGAACAAAATCGTAAACAGGTTTATCATGTGCTTGAAAATGCCACCAAGAAGGATTTGCAGGCAATTAAAGATGTTTGGCCTGACTTGCAGTCAGTTTTAGCTGTTTCGCAACGGGCACTGCTAGACGTTTTAGAACCAGTTGCTGCCAGTTCCGATCAGGTTGTAATGAAGTGTAAATATGCTTTGTGGTTTGAAAAAGCCAGTTCTGATGAAGATTTATTAGGTATACTGACGGATCAGATTGCTAAATTTACCAAACGTGACTACCAAATTGTTTTGGTACCAGATAGCGATTGGTTTACGGTTCGCAAAGAATTTTTGCAAACACACCGTGAAGAAATGTTAAAGCGTAAACAGGACTCTAGTGCTGACAACCCAGTAGACGACAAGGAAAACGAGGTTGTTAAGAAAGCGAAAGACCTATTTGGTGATACAGTAAACGTAAAGGATTAAAATAAAGAGGAGAAAACAATGAGTAAAAGACCTAATTTTGGTGGAATGGGCGGCATGAATATGCAACAGATGATGAAGCAGGCTAAAAAGCTGCAGGAGCAAATGGCGCAAGAGCAAGAAAATATTACTGCGCAAGAATTTGTTGGCAAGTCTGCCGATGATTTAGTTGTTGCCACATTCAGCGGAGATCGTAAACTTAAGGGGATCGATATTAATAAAGAAGCAATTGATCCTGATGACCCAGATATGTTGCAAGACTTAATTATTGATGCGGTTAATAAAGGTTTGTCAGAAATTGATCAAGCAACTCAAGCAAGTTTAGGTAAATATACGAAGGGTATGATTTAATTGCAATATCCAGCACCAATTGCGCACTTAATTGATTCATATATGAAATTACCTGGTATTGGTGAAAAAACAGCTACTCGTTTGGCTTTCTACACTTTGGATATGCCAGACACAGATGTTCATGATTTTAGTACTGCTCTAAATGAAGTAAAAGAAAAGCTTCACCGCTGCTCTATTTGCGGTAATATTACTGAGCAGGATCCCTGCGTAATTTGTAGTAATCCAAGTCGTGAACAATCAACTATTATGGTTGTTGAGCAGCCCAAAGACGTCATGGCCTTTGAAGAAATGGGCGAGTACAGTGGCTTATATCATGTTCTGCACGGTGTTTTGTCACCAATGGATGGTATTGGTCCAGAAGAAATTAACATTAAGTCACTAATTGTTCGTTTACAAAAACAGGATAAAGTGAAAGAAGTAATTTTGGCATTGAATTCTACTCCGGAAGGTGAATCAACGGCAATGTATATTAGCAAGTTGATTAAGCCTGCTGGAATTAAGGTGACCCGTTTAGCTGCGGGACTTGCTGTGGGTAGTGATATTGAATACGCAAATTCAATTACGTTAAAACGTGCAGTGCAAGGGAGAACTTCGATCTAATGGCGCACAATCAAGTTAAAAAAATGGGCGATGAGTGGCTAACAGAAACGATTGAAAAATTGCAAGAAGAGATTGCAATTGAAAAAAATCTTAATTCTACCACGCTCGACATGTCAGAAGAAAATATTATTGCAAATGAAATTTTGCTAGCCAAGTATGCTTTTTTGTATCAAGAAGCCCGTCACCGACATACAAGATTTAGTGGTTTTACCAATGCAATTTCAGAATAAAAAGCTCTTATTTAAGGGCTTTTTTATTTTCACTAAAAATTAAAAGTACGTTGGGGTGTTCATATAGGACGAACTCTTGTAAAATAGACTCATGGAGAGTTTTATGAAGAGTTATTTTATTAGTTTCGAAGGGCCAGACGGGTCCGGTAAAAGCACAGTTTTAGAACAAGTGGTTGCCCAAATTGCACCACAATTGAAAACACAATATCTAGTGACTCGTGAACCAGGTGGTTCAGTAATCGCTGAAAAAATTCGGCAGTTTATTTTAGATCCTGCTAATGAAAAAATGAGTGCAAAAACTGAAGCATTACTGTATGCTGCTTCGCGAAGCCAACATATGAAGGAAACTATTATTCCTGCTTTAAAGGCTGGTAAAGTCATCTTTTCTGATCGCTTTGTCGATAGTTCTTTGGCCTACCAAGGGGCAGGCAGAGACCTAGGGATTGCGGCCGTGAAGCAGATTAATGAGTTTGCTACTAACGGGATTGAGCCCAATTTGACCATCTTTTTGGATGTTAAGCCTCAAGTCGGGTTAGCGCGGATTTCTAAAGAGCGAGCTGGTCAAGAAGACCGTTTGGAGCAAGAAAAACTAGCTTTTCATCAAAAAGTTTACCAGGGTTACCAAGAAATTAATCAGAGTCATCCTGACCGGATCAAAGTTGTGGATGCCAATCAACCGGTTAATGATGTGGTAAAAGCATGTGTTAGAATTATTGAAAATTGTATACCAAGAGAATTGCTAAAGGACTGATTTAAAATGAAGTTGATAATTGCGATTGTTCAAAAAGAAGATGCTAACCGTTTGCAGCACGCTTTTGCCAAAGAAAGTATTCGTGCAACGAAATTAGCAACCACTGGTGGATTCTTAAGTGAAGGAAATACTACCTTTTTAATTGGAATTGAAGATAAATTTGTCAAAAAAGTAATGCGAATTATTAAGGGCGAATCACAGGGGCGTGAGGAATACTTAAACCCTAACTTGGCAATGACTGGCTTTGATGTCAGCAGTCAGCCCGTTAAGATTACCGTTGGGGGAGCAACCTGTTTTGTGCTATCAGTGGAAGAGTTTAAACAGTTTTAATGAAAATTGATATTTCACAAAGAGGCGTTAAACAGGCCGAATTTTTACGGCATGCATTCGAACAAAAAAAGTTAGCGCATAGCTACTTATTTGTCGATGCTAACGAATTGCAGGCTCTAAATACAGCATATTGGCTAGCCTGTCTATTTAATTGTACGGGTGAAAATAAGCCAGATGGTTCGTGTCAAAATTGCCAGCAAATTATTTCTGGTAATAATCCTGACGTCTTATTAGTTACAACTGAGGGCAAACAAAGCCTAGGGATTGATCAGATTCGTGTTTTAAAAGAAGAATTAGCCAAAAGTCCCGTGCAAAGCAGCGTCCGTTTTTTCATAATTAATGATGCACAAAAATTAACGCTATCAGCTGCAAATGCTCTGCTTAATTTGCTAGAAGAGCCCATTGCACCGGTGGTAACAATTCTGATTACTAATAATGCAGATCAAATATTACCGACCGTGCGGTCACGAACACAGATTATTAATTTTTCTGCTGGGCAAAAAGCTGATGGCAGGACGGCGGCTTTATTAGCAAATGGCTTTAACCAGGAAGAAATTGCTGAATTAGGTGATACAACCAACTTGGATAAAGCAGGTAAGTATTTTTACCAAGAAATGCTTGAATATAATTCTTTAGCACTTGTTAGCGCGCACAAGCTCGCTGATTTAGCTAAGGGGAAAGCGGAGCAAAATTATCTCTTGCTTTTGTTAAAAAAGATGGCTCAACAGGATTTAAATAATGGTAGCCAGCAGGCGGGGGCAAGAATGTTGAAGCATTTACTGGAAGTTGACAAGATGCGCTATAGCAATGTTGGTTTTCGCAATCTGCTTGATTATCTTGCTCTGCAATGGAAAAGGTAGGTGTTTTTATGGTAGATTCTTATTCAAAGTTAGAGCAGCTCCATGATTCAATGGTCAGTATGACTAAGACAATCGAGAGCTTAGAAAATAGTATTTTAGAAACGCTCAAAGAAAATACAGAGCTGAAAGTTGAAAATCAGTTATTACGTGAAAAAATGGATAAGATGAATAACGCACATAATAACGCAATCAAAACGCAGAGCGGTCTTGAGTCTTTACGCAAAATATATAATTCGGGCTATCATATTTGCAATATGTATTACGGCTCACACCGTGATCCAAGTTCGGATTGCATGTTTTGTTTGGATATTCTTGATAATTTTGGCGAAAAAAAGAAAGCACATTAAGGGAATGATATAATGCAGCGGCAAAGTAGTTATGCTCAAAATGAGGGGAAACTTTATTTAGTACCGACTCCGATTGGTAATTTGGAAGATATTACAATCAGGGCAAAAAGAATTCTGCAAGAAGCAGATTATATTGCGGCTGAGGATACTAGAACTAGTGGTATTCTGTTAGAAAAAATCGGTGTCCATAATCATATGCTGTCGTTTCATAAATATAATTCCAAAGAGCGCGCTCCGGAGTTAGTTAAATTGATGCAGGATGGGGCCGTCATCGCTGAGATTAGTGATGCCGGAATGCCGGTTATTTCAGATCCCGGATTTGTATTGGTTCAGGAATGTATTAAAAATGACATCCCGGTTGTCCCGTTACCGGGGGCATCAGCTTTCACAACTGCACTGATTGCTTCCGGTTTTGACGCGCAGCCTTTTACCTATTATGGTTTTTTACCGCGAAAAGCTGGAGAACAAAAACCGTATTTTGTTCAAATGGAACAAGCTCATGGCACCTCTATTTTTTATGAAGCACCGCACCGATTAGTTAAAACTTTAAGTAATATGGCAACTGTTTTTGCACCAGAACGTGAAATTGTTGCTGCCAGAGAGCTGACTAAAATTCACGAAGAATTTATTCGGGGAACTGTTCAAGAGGTAAGTCAATATTTTTCTGAAAACCAGCCACGAGGAGAATTCGTTATTTTGGTTTCGCCCAATACTGAGCAAACTGAGCAATTGTCTTGGCCTGAATTAATTGAACTCGTTGATGAGCGTGTTGATCAGGGAGAAAGTAAAAAATCTGCCATTAAAGAAGTTGCGCAGGCAAACCAAGTTTCTAAAAATGAATTATATGATCGTTATCATCAGAAATAATGGGGATGCAAAAAATGAAGTATAGTGAACAACATCAAGTAAATTTTTATGAATGTGATGAAAATCAGCATTTAAAAATACCCGCAATGATTGATCTAATGATGAGCGTGTCCGAGCATCAATTGGATAATGGTGCGGGTAGTACTGAAGAGTTGAATAAACGTGGACTCGGATGGGTAGTTACCCAATATCATATTGATATCAAGCGCTGGCCGAAGCCAAATGAAAACATAACCTTAACAACCGATCCGGTTGGCTATAATCGTTTTTTGGAATATCGTGATTATTCGTTCAGTGATCAGGAAGGTAATGAATTGATCACTGCTCAGAGTGAATGGGTCTTATTTGACTTAGCTAAGCGGAAGCTAGTTTCGACAGACAAGGAAATGATGGCTAAAATTGGGGTACCATTATTAAAGAAACTACCCCGTTTTCCGCGGATTCGGTTGCAAGAAGATTATCCAATTAAGAGACAGTACCGTGTTCGTTATGATGACCTAGATACTAATCATCATTTGACTAACGGTCATTACTTTAACTGGTTTATTGACACGCTTGATCGTGATTTTCTCAAAAATCATGTAGTCAGTGCAATTGACATTAAGTTTAATCTCGAAGTTCGTTACGGTCAAAAGCCGTTTGCCTGCGTTAAGCTGGTTGAAACTGATGATGAGATTAAGTCTTACCACACAATTGCCGATGAAGATAAAAAGGATAAAGCCGTTTGTGAACTAACTTGGCGCAAGTTATAATGAGATAATGGTATACTATTACCAAGTTTATTAATGAAAGAAAGTGCTGCAAATGACTACAAAGGAAATGTTTAAGGTCGAATTGCGTGATCTAGTCCTTTTGGGATTTGTTGTTGCCATTAAAATTGTGCTAAGTCGGTTCACGATTGGTACAACAATTGTTCATATTGGTTTGGGCTTTATTGGTAGTGTTTTATTAGGTTATATGTTTGGTCCCGTTTGGGGTGCAGTCGGTGGCGGAATTAGCGATTTAGTTTCATCGGCCTTATTTGCTAACCAGGGGGGCTTTTTTATTGGCTTCACTTTAAGTGCTATGGTTGGCCCGCTTATTTACGGTTTAATTCTGTATAAAAAACCGGTAAAAATCTGGCGGATTATATTGGCGACATTGCTGGTAACGGTAATAGTTAACTTAGGGATGAATACCTTGTGGTTGCACTTTTTGTATGGCATGGACTTCAAGGTGGCTTTGATTCAACGAGTTCCTAAAGAAGCAATTGCGCCTTGGCTGGAAATGATTATTACCTACTTTGTTTTACGGGCTCTTTCTCGTGTTAAAATTAGAAGGTAGTTTTGAGAAAGGGATAAATGATCTGAAATGAAAATTTTAAGTGTATCAACAGCAACTAATCAGTTAAGTGTAGCTTTAAATGAAGATACTACTGTGATGGTTGAAAAAAGTGAACACGATAAACGAAATCATAGTGAACACCTTGATCCGTTAATTGCTGAAATTTTAACCGAGAATCACCTTAAGCTCAAAGACATTGACCGCTTTGCGGTGGCAATTGGACCAGGCTCTTATACAGGATTACGGATTGGGGTTACAACAATTAAGATGTTTGCCAGCATTTTGGCCAAACAAGCAGTTGGTGTATCAACTATGAAGGCTTTAGCGGCAAATTGTCAAGACACAGATACGTTGATTGTAGCAGGTATTGATGCCCGAAATGACAATTTTTTTGCAGGGGCTTATTTAAGAGAAAATGGTCAATTAGTTAATATTATCGAAGACGGTCACTATCATATTGATAAATTACTAAAAGCCGTTAAGGATTATGCTCTAGCTCATAAACTGGAAAAGGTAGTTTTTGTCGGGACGGGCTTTGAAAAGCAAGAAGAAGCTATCAATAAGTTAGATTTACCGGTTAGTTTTGGTACTGATGAGCAAAATGTAATCCATGCAGGAGTTATTGGCAAATTGGCAATTGATGAGCAGCCTGTTGAGCCGGATCAGTTGCTACCAAGGTATTTGCGGCGTACACAAGCAGAAGTAGATTGGCATAAGAAAACTGGCAAGCCGTTTGAAGCAGACAGTAATTATGTGGAAGAGGTTTAAGCAATTTTGCCATTTTTCTCGCGTAGGCAATAAATTGGTTCAACCTACATTTAGACCGTTTATGTTTACACTAGATAAACATGTTTTGCAGGTAATGCGTGCTAAAGAAAGTGATATTGCCAATCTTCTTTTTTTAGAGACTAAAACTTACGAAGGTCGTACGCCGTGGGCAGCTGAAATTTTTCAACTTGAATTGCAAAAAAAGGACTCTTTATATTTAGTCGTCTACCATAAGACGGCACTGATTGCGGTCATTGGGATGAGGCTAAATTTGGTTGAAGCACATATAACCAATCTTGCTGTTGATCCCGCCTGGCAGAAAAAGGGTCTAGGTACTTATTTGATGCAATTAATGATTGATTATGCTCGCAAATTAGGATGTCATTCGATTTCTTTAGAAGTTCGGATTGATAACGAAGTGGCTAAAAAGTTGTATCAAGGTCTTGGCTTTACCGTTAATTTTGTTAGACCAAATTATTACCAAGATTTACATAAAGATGGGTTAAACATGGTGCTTACTTTGGCACCTGATGATAAAGAAAGTGATTAGTTTTGGACAGTAAAAAAGATATCCGTATTTTAGCTTATGAAAGTTCATGTGATGAAACTTCGACTTCAGTGGTTAAAAATGGCCGTGAAGTAGAAAGTTTAATTGTGGCTACTCAGATTAAGAGTCACCAACGTTTCGGCGGAGTGGTTCCCGAAGTTGCGAGTCGCCATCACATTGAAGTAATCAGCCAGATTACGAAAGAAGCGTTGCAAAAAGCAAATGCAACTTGGAATGATATTGATGCGATTGCTGTCACTTATGGTCCAGGACTAGTTGGTGCGCTACTTATTGGTGTTAGCGCAGCGAAAGCGGCCTCAATGGCAACGGGCATTCCTTTGATT
The DNA here is from genome assembly GCF_026535825.1 of Lactobacillus sp. B4026. Taxonomy (NCBI): domain Bacteria; kingdom Bacillati; phylum Bacillota; class Bacilli; order Lactobacillales; family Lactobacillaceae; genus Lactobacillus; species Lactobacillus sp. B4026. The sequence continues at coordinate 1,552 of NZ_JAFNPD010000011.1, read as the reverse complement.
GGTGTTGATCATATAATGGGGCATATAATGGCGGCACAGTTAACTGCTGAGATTGAATACCCAGCGCTTGCACTGCAAGTTTCTGGTGGTCACACTGAAATCGTCTTATTGAAAGATCCGACTCATTTTGAAATTGTTGGTGATACACGTGATGATGCTGCCGGTGAGGCTTATGATAAAATCGGCCGTGTTTTAGGCGTGAATTATCCAGCTGGTAAAACGATTGATGAATGGGCTCACCAGGGTAATGACACTTTTCATTTTCCTCGTGCAATGATGGAAGATGATGATTATGATTTTTCTTTTTCCGGTTTAAAGAGTGCCTTTATCAACACTTGTCACCATGCTGACCAAATTCACCAAGAATTAAATAAATTTGATTTAGCCGCAAGTTTTCAGGCTGCCGTTGTTGATGTTTTGGCACATAAAACCATCCGAGCAATTAAACAGTATCAGCCACGTACCTTTATTATGGGTGGCGGTGTTGCAGCGAATCGCGGATTGCGGGAGCGGATGGAGGAAGAAATTGCTAATTTGCCTCATAACATCAAGCCGAAAGTAATCTTGCCAGACTTAAAGCTCTGCGGTGATAATGCGGCGATGATCGGTGCTGCAGCTTACAACTTATACCAAGATCATCAATTTGCAGACTTGACTTTAAATGCTGATCCGTCATTAGAATTACCGTATGCTGATAGTATGTTAAACTAAAAAGGGCTGACCATAAATGGTCAACCCTTTTTAGTTTAAAATTCTTGATAAAAAGCAACTAGCTGCCCTTGATCGCACGATCTAAAACCACATTTTTCATAGAAAAAGCGTGTTTCTGGTTCGTCGATAGTCAAGAGTACTTTTTGCCGAACTGCTTGAAACTTAGTAAGAACCAACTTGACTAAGTGTGTGCCAATACCTTGTTTTTGGTATGATGGCTGAACAAGCAAATCTTGGATATAGATAATTGAGACACCATCACCAACAACGCGAATTAGTCCGACAAGTTTGTCTTCATTAATTGCTGCAATGGTTAGTAGCGAGTTGTTAATCGCTGCCTCTAGCTCAGTTGGGTTTTTAGTGTATGCGGTCCAACCAACGCTGTTATATAAATTAATTAATTGTTTTTGGTTAATATTTTGTGTTGTAATGTACTTCATTTTTATCCTCCTCAATTTATTTAAAATTTGGGAGTATAACGTAATTTTTCCATTGAGACACCTTCTTTGAATTGAGTTAATGCAATTATAAATGAAATAAGTTAAATAGCAATAAGTGCTAAACTGTTTTTAAAATAAAATTCAATAAAACTAGGTATATTGCTAGTTAAACACAGAAGATGGGGCAAGCTTTGCTAGTTTACGTTAATTTAGATTATCATGGTTAAATTTTAATAGGCGGTGATGCAGCAGAATGCACTCTGGTCGTGCCGTTTGGCTGTTAACATAAGAAAAAATCCTAATTCTTTCTTGCGAATGAAGTTAACCCCCGGAATTGGACAAAGATTCCAATTCGGGGGTTTTCTTATGTCTAAATATTTACTAAAAACAAAATTAGAAGC
>NZ_JAFNPD010000010.1:0-94660 GCF_026535825.1 Lactobacillus sp. B4026 | reverse complement strand
CGTGCCAAAAGCCCATCACTAAAAACAAGAGCAGGTAGGCCGCCTGCGACAGGCGCACCGGGTTTTTAAACAGCTTTTTCTTCATCGCGAAGAAGGTAAACCGCATGTAGATGTAATCCCTAAACCAAAACGACAGCGTCATGTGCCACCGGTTCCAGAATTCCTTGATATTCTGCGAAATAAACGGCTTGTTAAAGTTCATTGGCGTGTGAATGCCCATGAAGTAGGAAATTGCCACGGCAAACAATGAATAGCCCGCAAAATCAAAGAACAGGTACATGCTGTAACAGTACATGTAAGCCAGCAGCCACCACGATAATTTCAGACCGCCGTTAGCGGTACCGGCAATTAAGGCTGCCCGCTCAATTTTAGGCAGCCAGTAAGTGCCAAAGAACCAGCCCAAGATAAATTTATATAAAAAGCCTTGGAACAGGTAACGCGTGGCTAAGCCTAAATCCGTCAGATAAGCTGTCCGTTTAGGGGCAGCGTCGCATTCTTTGGCAAAGCGCCGGTAACGGTCGATGGGCCCCGAAGAAATCGTTGGGAAAAACAGCAGGAAGCGTAAGTAAGTGACCAAGTCAATTTCCTTAATCGCCCCGTCGCGGACTTCCATGATGACCTGCACGGTTTTGAAAGTGATGTACGAAATCCCCAGAAAGGCCAAGACCCCCGGTATTTTAGCCTGGGGAAAAGCCGTTTGGACTTTTACCAAAATCAGGGGCACAATCGCTAGGAAAACTGCTAGGTAAAAGACCCACGTTTTGTTAGCCCGGTTTTTACGATAATACAGGTAACAATAAGTCAGCAGCAGCTCAAGCAATAAGTATATTAGCAGGCTGACGCCCTGCTGCCACTTATCCCCGTCAAAAATTAGGAAGAGAAAGACCAGCGAAAAAGCTATTTCATATAACTTAAAGCGGTGGCCATAATACAGACCCAAAATAATTGGTATTAAGCCAATCATTAGGAAAACAAAGTAGTGTGGATTCCCATAAGGCTGCATATTAATCAAATTAAAATGCACTACTCGTTAACCTCCTTAATAACGGCCTTGATGTCAACCTTGCCGTTTTGCGAAATCGGTAATTGGTCCCGGTAGACAAATCGCTGCGGAATCATGTACGGCATCAGGTTCTGGGCCAGATCAGCCCGAATCAGCTGCGTAATTTCGTCTTCGCTATAGCGCTTTTTGACGCCTTCTTTTAGTTCGACTTCCGCCACAATTTGCTTGACCGTGTGGTCGCTGCCATATTTAGGCGCAGCCACGCCGTGGGCAACAAACTTATTTTTACCTAAATAATAGTTGATTTCTTCTAATTCGATCCGGTAGCCGTTGAATTTGATTTGGAAATCAATCCGGCCCCGGTAAAAGAGCAAGTCGCCATCAAAGAACCCTTCATCGCCGGAGCGATGGCTCGGATACTGCTCGGACGGCGCTTGGAAGAAAGCCTTTGCCGTTTTTTCCGGGTTATTGAGGTAGCCCTTGGAAGTGCTCGGCCCGGTAATGATAATCTCGCCTTGCCCCGGCTGATCGCCCTTAGTTTTGTCAATCGTGATTTGGGTATCTTCTTTTACCCGCCCGATTGGCAGGCGGTCATAGTTAGCTAAGACTTCCGGCGTAATTTCCACCTGTGTCACCGCCACCGTGGTTTCGGTGGGGCCATAGGTGTTGAAAATCTTGGCCTGCGGGAACTTCTTTTGGAGCAGCTCCGCCTCATTATGCGGTAATTCCTCGCCGCAAAAGAGAAAGTGCGTCAGGTCCGGATGATGTTCGCCCGTAAAGGTCTTGTCCAAAAAGCACATCTGAGCAAATGACGGCGTCGACACCCAAACGTTAAACTGCAATTGCGGCAGCGTTTGGAAAAGCTGCGCAAAGTTTTCCGTCACGTCATGCGGCAGAACGACCAGCTTGCCTGCTCCCACTAAAGCGGGGTATAAGCTCATGACCGACAGGTCAAACGAATACGGCGCTTGGGCCAGAAAACTAGGGTGTGCTGGCAAAGCAAAGTCGCTCATCTCCCAGTTGACAAAACTCAAGAGGTTGTTGTGACTGATCTGCACGCCCTTGGGCTTGCCGCTGGTGCCCGAAGTAAAGATAATGTAGAAATTATCATCGCCCTGAACAAAATTGGCCGGATCAACCGCGTTAGTCGCAGTGCCCACCTCTGCGGGGCGAATAACCTGCAAGTCAGGTAAAGCAATTGCTGGCAGCTCTTCAATCGCAATGATTGCTTCGGCTGCAGCTACTTCTTGAATCAGCACAATTCTTTCGGCATTCGAATAGCTGGCAATCGGAATATAGGCGTGACCGGCTTTAACACAGCCAAGAAAGCTGGCAATCATGTCAAAAGTTTGCCCGCCCCAAATCATAATCGGGCTGCCCGGACTGAGATTAAGGCCCATAATGTAGCCAGCCCAAGCATCGGAACGCTTTTTCAAGTCGCCGTAAGTGTTAGTTTGGCCCAGAAAGTCATAGGCAATCCGGTCTGGCTCAGCCAGCGCAATCTGATCAATTTTCTTGATAATATTTTTAATCATTGTTGTACCACCTTAAAATTCATTGTAAATAAAGTGAACCGAGGTTAGGCCGCTATATTGATACAAATAGATTAATGCTATTAAAATAGCGCAATAAATAATTGTCGTGAGAATAAACTTGCCAACACGTTTAGCACGTGAAGCAGTTTGATCTTTTTTAACCATATTCTTCATATCTCTTTCAATATCAACAAATATACTATCGAACATAGTACTACTGTTCCTGATTAACCAAAGATTTTTTGCTATTCTTTTACCAAATTTAAATATTTTATTAACAATTTCAAAGTTTCTCCAGCTTGCGGCTGGCACTATAAGCGAAATAAAGCGGTATCAAAATAATAAATGGCATAAAAAGAAACGAAAATACCATCAGTATTAAAATTTTTTCCGGCTTATGCCACATTTCACTTTCAGCGGTTGTTAAAACAAAAACGGCAAAGATAACTATAGTAGCTATTTCCAATAAACAGATAATTGCTAAATCTTTTGCGCCAACCATTCGATAAACAAATAGCCACATTGATGCTGGCAATAAACAAAACCACCCAGAAAAACGAAGCCAAAAAGTTATTTTTTTCCGAAATTTTTCTTGTTCCATTTTTCTCCTTACATTCAAAAAACCTTGATATAAAAACAATATATCTAATTATATCAATGTAGTCTTTAACAGACAATTTTTTCATTATTCAAAAATTTACTTTATTTTAGCTTTCGTCATACTTTTTTCACATTTACTTTGTATACTAAGGTTGTGACATGATATGAGACAGTCTTATATCATGTCACACTCAACTTTTTGTTTTTCATTCATACTCCTCCAAGTATAAATAATGAAAAAACCGAAATGACTTTAAGGGTCATTTTCATATCTATCCCTTTCGACTCACGTGTATTACGTGGGTTTTTCTATGCCTTTAAAACTTCTAAAGGAATTCTTTACACTTTTATAAGGGATTTTCTAACTTTACTTCAGAATTAACGTTTATTATTACTAACTGTAGTAAGCGAAAAAGCTTGCTACATACTCCCACTTTTTATTTCATTCATTCTTACTCCTTCAAAGTAGATGAAAACTAACAAGGCTCGCAAATGTTGCGAGCCTTTTTCCTTTGTTATAGGATAAGCATATTGATGTATACACTTACAAATGAAAGGTCCATTAGATGTTTTCCCCCTCCATTCAGCGCTTATTAGAAGAAAAATCTGGTTCATTTATCATTCCAGCTACAAGAATAGCCTTTGTTGAAGATGATAATCCCCTTTACCATGCCTTTTTAATTTTGACGAAAGTCAAATATTCGAAAATTCCTGTACTCGACCGCAAAAGTCGTGTCGTTGGTCTACTTAGTCTAGCCATGATTACTGATAAAATGATGACAACTGACAGCATTACACTTGAGCCATTAAATCAACTAAAAGTGCGCGACGTTATGCAAACCAAGTTTGATAAAATCAACTTTGCGCAGACGACTTTGGAAACTCAGCTGCATTTACTAGTTGATAATGCGTTTTTACCAGTAATCGATGATTATGGTGTCTTCCAAGGGTTACTAACAAGACGTGAGTGGATCAAAGCATTTAACTACGTGGCTCATAATTTTGAGCAAAAGTACGAAGTTCTGCCCAAAAAAATAACAACAAATAAAAAATAACATCTGTTATTACTTTTTTACCACTTTTTTTAAGAGCATTTTTTAACGATTAGCTGAAATATGTACTATAATGACCTTAATGGGAATATATTATTACTACCGCTTGTCTATATTTTATGCATATTAGTATACTGTTTATCGTCATATCTCTTGATATGCATTTTTAAATATATACTAAAACATAATTAGTTGCAGCAAAAAGTTGGCGCTTAGCGTTTAATAATTAAATTAATTTAGTTGGAACAAAAAGAAAGCAGGATTTTTTCCTTTTTATTAGTCAGAATGGAAGATACTAAGATGACAAATAAAACAATTTCTGAGCAATTAACATTTTTAGTCCAAGCGATTATTAAAGATTGGACATATCCTGGGGGACAGGAATTAACTTTAAAGCAGCGGCAAGATTTAGTTGCTCAATTAAAAAAGATTGCCCATGATTCAGATGATTTAAATGAAGCTAGAGTAATTACAGATGCTTTTTATAAAGATAAAGTCGTTAAACATTTCAGGTCAATGGATACAAACTTTTCATGGATTTTTGAAATTTTACAGCATGAATTAGTTTCGGCGAGTCGGTTGCAAAAGTTGCTACTAGATTTGGCTCGTGAAGAACACTTTTCAGATGAAGGAATTAAAAAAATCAATCATTATTTTGCGGAATCGTCTGATCACGGCGACAACGACAACTTTATTACTTTGTCTTCGTCAGATGTCATTGACTCAATAAGCCGTGCTAAGACATTTCAAGTTGATCATACTGCCGAAAAAGATGATGATACTAAAACACCGGTATCGGAAAAGGCGCAAGTCAATAATGATACGGATGTAGGCGAACCCAAAGGTCACGCAGACAATATTATCAATTTAAAAGATTATTGAAGAAAACGAAAGTTAAGTCATTTAATACTGTTAGCTCTGTTTCCATTCAAATTTATTTGGACGGTAATTTTCACCAGAGCAGAGTATGTTAGATTTAACTTTCTTTTTTTTTGCATTTTTTAGCTTGACTAAAATTTTTGATCTAATTTAGACTTATTCTAATTAAAATAAGTAATTTAGTGTTAAAATTGGAAGCAAATAATTTTATTTTAGTCACTGGAGGAAACAGACAATGAGTTTAAGACGGCAATGGAAGTTTATTCTTGTACTGGTAATTGGTGCAATTGGCCTTATTTGCCAATTTGGCTTTCACACCAAAAGCTTGTTTCAAATCGGTAACTTGCAGTTCCCGATTCAAGCAATATTAATTGATGTTGTGGGCATCATGATGACAATTTCATTATTAGGTGAAATTGTCAGTGATTTTAAATCTGGCCGTTACGGCGTTGACATCTTGGCAGTTATCGCAGTTATTTCAACTATTTTAATTGGCGATATCTGGGCAGAATGGATGATTCTAGTCATGATGACTGGTGGACAAACATTGGAAGATTATGCCACCGGCCAAGCCGACAAAGAATTAAGATCGCTTCTCAGCAATTCACCCACAATCGCTAATAAAATAGTTAACAGCGAGTTAGAGTCAGTTAAAGTAGAAGATTTAAACATTAACGATCACGTTTTGATTAAACCGGGCGAACAGGTTCCGGTAGACGGAAAAGTGGTCAGCGGAGAATCAAGTTTCGACCAGTCCTCGTTAACTGGCGAATCAGTGCCAGTGCACAAAAATATTGGTGATGAATTAATGTCTGGCTCAATTAATGGTAGCGTAGCGGTGGAAATGGTTGTCACAAAGAAGGCGAGCGATTCTGAGTACCAAACTATTGTTTCATTAGTTGAATCATCACAAGCCAAACCGGCAAAATTTGTTAAAATGGCTGATCGCTACGCTGTTCCCTTTACTATCATTTCCCTAGTAATCGGAATTGCTGCCTGGATTCATTCAGGTAATCCAATTAATTTCGCTGAAGTTATGGTAGTCGCTTCCCCTTGCCCGCTTTTAATTGCTGCACCGGTGGCTCTTGTTTCGGGCATGAGTTCAATGTCAAAACATCATATTATTGTTAAATCCGGTCCAACACTTGAAAAATTGGCTACGGCCAAGACCTTTGCTTTTGATAAAACTGGTACTTTGACTGAAAACCAATTGGTAATCGATGAGATTGTGCCTGCCAAAGGAACTTCTTTTAGCCAAGAACTACTATTAAGCTATGCTACAAGTGTTGAACAACAATCCAGCCATATTATTGCCAACTCTCTAGTTGATGTGACTGATAAAAAATTATTGAAACCTGCTACCGATATTAAGGAAACAACTAGCCAGGGAATCAGTGGGATCGTTGAAAATCACTTAGTTAAAGTGGGTAAAATGAGCTTTGTGACTGAAGAAAAAGTAGCTTCATCAGTTAACTCAACGGCAATTTATATTTCAGTTGATAACCAGTATGCTGGTTACATTACTTTTAAAGATCAGGTACGACCAGAAAGCCAGCAAACTATTGCTCGGTTAAAGCGGCAAAGTGGAGCTCACATCATGATGTTAACGGGTGACCACCAGGATGTAGCTGAAAAAATTGGTAAAACAGTTGGCGTGAACGATATTCGGTATAATTTATTACCTGCACAAAAAATTGAAGCAATTAAACAAGTGCCAAAAGAAAAGCGTCCAGTTGTCATGACTGGTGACGGCATCAATGATGCGCCAAGTTTGACTGCTGCTGATGTTGGTATCGCCATGGGTGCTAAGGGGGCTTCTGCCGCTAGTGAAAGTGCTGATGCAATCATCATGGTTAATGATTTATCTAAAATTAATGATGCTGTAGCAATTTCTAAGCATACAATGAAGGTAGCAAATGTTGATGTTTTAACTGCTATTACAATCGTGGTTATCATCGAATTAATCGCCTTTACCGGAGTTATTCCAGCTTTCTGGGGGGCAATTTTACAAGAAGTTGTTGATATGATTTCCATTAGCTTAGCTCTTTTAGCAAAAACTACCCCGAAAAATCCAGCCCAAACAGGTTTCGCAGAACCACAAAAATAATTTACCTACAAAAAGAACCTTGTAAACCATTTGGTGTTCAAGGTTCTTTTTTTCTATTACAAAGTGGTGTTGTTACACATGAAACCATCTTGTTATTCTTTAGTCATCTACCCTGATCAAAAGCAACTTATATAAAGCCTAGCGAGTTAAACAGCACATGAGTAATAACCGAATACCGCAAATCCTTTGTTTGAATATAAACCCAGGCCAAAATGCACCCCAAAAGCCAATAGATTAAAATAAATTTAGTTAAGCCAGGATCATGTGCAAAGCCAAAAACAAAACCGCTGGCCAATATCCCAACCCATTTATTGAAATTAGTATTATCAGAGAAAAACATATTAAAAAATAGCCCACGAAAGATGGTTTCTTCAAAAACTGGCGCAATAACCGTAATCATCGGGATAAAAAAGCTACCGGCGTGTTTTGAAATGGCATTAAGATCAGCCTGATTAGTTGAAGTAGTATTAACTCCAATATGAAGGATTAGTATCAATGCGATTTCTGATAGAAGCATTACAAATGCAGCTACCACAGCGAGCAATAATCTATTAGTTGACCAATGCGGTTTTTCGTTAAACTGCCAGTCATTTTTCCTATTCAGCTGCCCACGGTAATATTGCAATAAAATAAAAAGGATTACTAACGTTACTATGAGAGTTAGTGCTAAATAAATACCAGTATTCAGATGATAATTTTTAATTATTTTATTCGGAAAAAAATAAAATTGTTCAACTACTCCGTACATGACAAAGGCTAAAATGATGACAATTATATTTCCCAGGAAATAAATGGGTTTTTTCATTTTGACTTTTCCTTTAAAGTAACAGCCAATAAGTTAGATGATTTATTTATTATGGACGTTAATATCTCCAGGTGCAAGTTTCAAGTGGTAATTACCCGTCGGCGCTAATTATTCCCTAGGAAATAATTAGCTTTATCAAAGATAACTACTTTTATAACGCTAATTCCATTTAATCTGTGCAGGCTTTATTTGCTATTACTTTTCTCCTCTTTCTACTATAATAGAATTAGTCTTTTTACTGACGGAGGAAATTATGAACAATCTTTTTCAATTTTTCAGCCAAAATAGGCCATTTATTTATTTGTCACTAATAATGTTGGCGTCTTTTCTTGTTTTCTTAATTTCTTGGCTAAAGGAACCACGTAGATTGCTAAACGGGATTCTTTTTACAGTTTTTCTGTTAATGTTTGGAATCTGGCTAACCGTAGCAATTTTATCTACTAGTTTAAGGCCACTAATTCTTTCCTATGAAATACTACTAGTTCTTTTCATTGGTGCAATTACCCTTATTGTCACTTTTTCTTGGCTATTCTTTCTATGGAATGCCTATTTTGTTTGGAAACGAGAGACGCACACTCTGTCAAATCTCTTAACCCTATTTATCGGTATTGCCATTCTGGTCTCCTGGATTGTAGCTTTAGTTGGTCCGTTTAATAACTTTCCTTCCTGGGCAAAAACACTGCTATACACACCAATAGCTATCATTGATTATCTATTGTTTGTGGCTTATAATTTTTTGGTTAATTTAACGCTTTACCAAATTGTTCCGCGACAATATAATCAGGATTACCTAATTGTTCTCGGTGCTGGTTTAGCCAAGGGTAATACTGTTACTCCTTTATTAGCAAGTCGTATCAATCGTGCTATCCAGTATGCGCAAAAGCAAGTTGCTAAAGGGCGCAAAATGCCTAAATTAATTATGTCTGGGGGCAAAGGTGGCGACGAACAAATTTCTGAAGCCGAAGCAATGTCCCAATATGCTGTTGGCCGTGGAATCAAATCCGATTACATTATTTTAGAGACCCAATCTAAAAACACTTTTCAAAATATGAAGTATTCCGCAGCAGCCGCTTTTAATGACTTCGGTAGTAAAAATTATCGTGCTAAATTTTTCAGTAATAACTATCACATCTTTCGGGCAGCATTATTCGCTAAAAAAGCTGGGCTTAATGCCAATGGTGTGGGAGCCTATACCAGATTTTACTTTCTTCCCAACGCTATAGTAAGAGAATTCGCAGCTATCCTTGTGCTTAACAAAAAGCGTCATCTTATTATTACTTTGTTAATTATTGTTTTCTTTATTATTTATGCCCTTTTGCAATTAACCGGGCTCGCACATTAATCTCGAATTCAACTTTAAGTCCAAAGCATATTTCTAAGAAATATGCTTTTTGTCTTATAAAAACAATTTTTAATTAGCTATTTTATTGCAACAAAGTTAATATATTCTAAACATTAGTAACTAACTTTAGATTTACTTATTTATAAATGTTAAACTGCTCTTTATAATTATTTAATCAAATAATCAAAAGGAAAAGGAAAACAGCAAATGCTTCAATTAAAGAACTTACGCAAGTCTTATCATGTTGGCGACTCTGTGACGCATGCTTTGGATGATGTGTCCATTTCATTTCGAAACCAGGAATTTGTGGCAATACTTGGTCCTAGTGGATCGGGTAAAACGACGATGCTAAACGTTATTGGTGGCCTTGACCGCTATGACAGTGGCGACTTGATTATTAATGGCAAATCAACTAAAAATTTTAAGGAAACCGATTGGGACGCATATCGTAACAATTCCGTCGGCTTTGTTTTTCAGAATTATAATTTAATTTCACACTTATCAATTATCGCAAATGTTGAGTTGGGAATGAACCTATCTGGCGTTCCTGCATCTGAAAGACGCAAACGTGCGATTGACGCCTTAACAGAAGTTGGATTAAAAGATCACATCTCAAAAAATCCTAACCAGTTATCTGGTGGTCAAATGCAGCGGGTCGCAATTGCACGTGCACTTGCCAACGATCCTGATATTCTTTTGTGTGACGAGCCCACCGGTGCTTTAGATACTGAAACCTCCGTGCAAATCATGAAGCTAATCAAAAAATTGTCGAAAGACCGACTTGTTGTCATGGTTACTCACAATTCTGACCTAGCTAAAGAGTATGCTTCGCGAATCGTTAATTTTCAAGATGGCAAAATTCTAAATGACTCCAATCCATTTACACCTGACAATGAGAAAGATACGTTTAATTTAAAACGGACAAAAATGTCTTATTGGAATGCTATCAAACTAAGCTTTACCAATATCATGACTAAAAAAGGGCGAACTACTTTAACTGCGTTTGCCTCTAGTATTGGAATTATCTCAATTGCTATCGTCTTGGCGCTGTCCAATGGTTTTCAAAAACAAATTGATACCACAATGAGCAAGGCTTTGGCCAAGTATCCGGTAACGATTACGAAGACTGCAACTGATCTTAATAGTATTAGAGATCGTGACACTGCTAACAAAAATGTTAAAAATCGGGGTTATATTACCGCTAAACAGGACAGACTACAAAAATCTTCCCATGAAAACAAAATTACGCGCGAATACATTAATTATGTGAAAAAAATCAACCCCAAATATGCCAATAATATTTCTTATCAAGTTGGCGTCAGCCTTAATCTAATTGGTAATAATAATGGGCAGATCAAACCCGTTCAGTTTTCACCCCTTCCAGCTGGAACAGCTGCTTCACAAGCATACGAACAGATGCAATCCCAAGCTGCTAGTGTATCCTTTATGGGATCATCAGTTTTCCCAACCTCGCTTGATCAAAGCAAAGGAAACTTCCTTAAAGATAACTACCAACTTCTTTCGGGTACATGGCCTAGCAAGGCAACCGATTTAGTTATGGTAGTGGATAATAAAAATTCGCTTAATCTTAATATCTTGAAGAATCTTGGCATTAAAATTAAGTCCGGTGAAAAACTAGACTATCACAAGCTAATCGGCAAGGAATTCAAGGTAGTTTCTAACAATAATTATTATCAGGAATTGCCAACTGGCATGTTTGTTCCTAAAAAGCCTGATAAGACAATGTATGATAATAGCAAAATCAAATTACGTCTTGTCAGCGTGATTCGACCAAAGAATGAAGATTCAATGGCCCTACTTTCTGAAGGTATTGTCTACAGCGATAAATTAGCTGTTAAAATTATTGATGAGAATCAAAACTCTGCTATCGTCAAAGCTCAAAAAAAGACTTCTCGCAACGTCATGACTGGGCAAAATATGAATGCCACTGTTAAGAAGCAAATGATGCAATCCATCGGGGGCTCTGCTCTTCCTGCAGGGATTATGATCTACCCTAATGATTTTGATTCTAAAGACAAGGTTTTAGATTACCTTGATAAGTGGAATAAGGGTAAAAAGAAGAAAGATCAGATTCTGTACACTGATATGTCGAGCGCGGTTACTTCCATGACTGGTGGTTTACTCAGCGGAATTACAACTGTGCTAGTCGCCTTTGCAGCAATTTCGCTTGTAACTTCGATGATTATGATTGGTATTTTAACTTACACATCAGTACTAGAACGAACCAAAGAAATCGGTATTTTAAAGGCTCTTGGAGCAAGAAAGAAAGACATTACCCGTGTGTTTGATGCCGAAACATTTATCTTAGGAATTTTTTCAGGTGTATTAGGTATCGTCATTGCCCAATTGCTTATTTTCCCGATTAATAGCGTCTTATATTCTATGACCGATCTTGCAAATGTCGCACAACTTAATCCAGTTCACGCGCTAATCTTAATAGTTATTTCTACTATTTTAACCGTACTAGGTGGACACTTACCTGCACGAATGGCAGCTAAGAAAGACGCAGCGATTGCTTTAAGAAGTGAATAAAATCGTTAAAAACAATTATTATGTTACATGTGAAACATGCTTCCATAATAATTGTTTTTTGTTTGCCAAAAATTTTTGAATAAAAGTTATGTTTCTTTTTTTAGCTAGTTGACAGATTGGTATATGCCAATTTATAATTAGCATTAAGATATTTTGGAGGCATAATTATGAAAATCATCGTTACAGATAGTAAAGAAAATGGCAGCACTGAAGGTTTCAAGCTTTTTGAAAAAAGCATTAACAATGGTGCTAAGGTAATCGGCTTAGCAACTGGCTCTACCCCAGTAGGTCTATATCAAGAATGGACTGAAAGCAATCTTGATAACTCTGATTTGATCAGTATTAACCTTGACGAATATGTTGGCTTAACTTCTGACAATGATCAAAGCTATCACTACTTCATGCAAAAAAACTTGTTTGCAAAGAAGCCTTTTAAAAAGTCATACATTCCTGATGGAATAAAAGCAATTAATGATCCACAAGGTGCATCTGATGATTACAACCAAATTATCGCTGAAAATCCAATCGACATTCAGCTTCTAGGTTTAGGTCAAAACGGTCATATTGCTTTTAACGAACCAGGAACACCTTTTGATTCGGTAACTCATGAAGTTAAATTGACTGAAAATACCATTCAAGCCAATTCACGTTTCTTCAGTAAGATTGAAGATGTGCCAAAATCTGCAATTTGTATGGGTATTGCAAATATCATGGCAGCAAAAGAGATTGTCATTATGGCCTTTGGTGAAAACAAAGCGGATGCTGTTAAGAAGATGGTTGAAGGCCCTGTAACCGAAGATGTACCTGCTTCAATTTTGCAAAAACATGATAATGTAACACTTATTGTCGATAATGCTGCTGCAAGTAAGCTTAGTGCTAGTGCAAAGAATTAGATAATAAAATAACAAAGATAGAAAAAAGATGCATTAATGCATCTTTTTTTGTGTCCTAAAACAGTAAATCCTAAGCAGATATAAATCGGTGCATATCGCTAGGCTAACAAAATAATCCGTATTATGATTAAGTTGAATCATGAGAGGATGGTGATAAGTTGAAGCGAAGTAAAAAGTGGTTACTGGTAGTGTTAATGATTTTATTATTACCCTTGCCAATTTACTTTCTATGGGAAACTAGTGGTTTTTGGCAAAAGTATTTAAAGATTAAACTACCCAGTATGGGGACACTAAATCCAGTACTAGAATGGTATTTAATCGTTGTCAGCGCTGTTGTCCTTTTAGTTTTAATTATTAGTTTATTAGTTGTCCTATTTTGGCCTGTTCAAAGGTACTTTATTTTGATTCACAAGCATGACGGACAAGTCAAAGTTACTAGCAAAGCAATTAATGGCTACGTCATGAATTCATTGGCAGATTTGCCTTTTATTAATAAAGTCAAGGTTGATTCAAAACTCACTAATCATAAGATCAACATCAAAATTAGTGGTAATCTTGGGCGCGGTGAAAATGTTAGTGCCCTTCTCGAAAATTACTTAGAAGAGTTAAAGAACAACCTTAACCGGTTATTGGGAATTGAACAGAAGCCAAAGATCAAAATCAAATTTGTTAATTATCAAAACCCCGATAAACCAGAGACGCGCGTTCAATAAAGGAGGCTGAAATGAACGAAATTTTACAAAAACACCTCCCAGAAATATGCGGTGCTGTAATCGGCTTGTTACTAGCATTTTGTTTTTTGGGACTAGGATTTTTTAAAACTATTTTTGTAGTCGTAATGTTAGTAGTTGGTTTTTTAGTCGGACACTATTGGCCCCTGCTGAAAAGTCTTGTAAGTAAACAATAATTGAAAGGAACTTAATATGGTACAAAATAATAATCAAAATAGTGCAAACAACTCAAGCAGCTCAAAGCAAGAAATTAAGGGCGACTTAAAGTATGACGAAAAAGTCATTCAAAAGATTATTGGTATTGCCCTCTCCGATGTTAAAGGCTTATTGGATGTTAACGGCGGCTTTTTCTCAAACTTAGCTGACAAGATTGTTAACAACGATGATGTTACCAATGGTGTTAATGTTGAAGTTGGTAAAAAGCAAGTAGCAGTTGATATCGAAATTATTGCTGAATACGGTGTTGAAATTCCTAAACTTTATGATGAAATCAGACAAAAGATTTACGACAAGGTTAAGGAAATGACGGGCTTAGACACGGTTGAAGTTAATGTCACCGTTGTTGATATTAAGACTAAAGAAGAACACGAAAAAGATTCAGTCAGTCTGCAAGATCGGATTACCGGTGCAACACAAGATGCCAAGGATAAGATTGGCGAACAAAAAGATAAGGTTGAAGACAAAGTCGAAGATAAAAAAGAAGACCGCGTTAAATAATCACCCTTTAGCAGGATAAGTTTTAAAAAGTGAAGTAGTACACTTAAATGCTACGTCACTTTTTTGGTTTCACGTGAAACGAAGTACTTTTTATCAAAGCAAAATAGCGCAAAAGTCGTCTAATTAGCTGAATTTTTTATGTAGCAATAACTAAATCTACCGCCATTAACAACTAAGATAACCTCTTAAATTTTATACCAGTTATTGCATAAAAATATTGCCAGTTTATTACTGTTTAAAAACAAAATAATATACCAAAAATTGACGACAGTTTTTTTAGCACTGCTCAGTTACTTGGTTTCACGTGAAACAATAACTATTGATCTAAATATTGAAAAATATTTGGTTGTACTCAGTAATTTTTTTAACTATTTTATACAAAATCACTTGACTTTTTAGTGGCAATTTCAATTAACTTTTTACTTGTATGCCACTATATCTCGTATTAAACTAGATAAGAATCTATATATTGTATTTAAGAAAGAACGTGATTCAAGTTATTGTTTTAAGCGGGCCAATTGGAGCCGGTAAATCCAGTTTAACCAGTATTTTAGCCGAACATTTAGGTACTCAGGCCTTTTATGAAGGAGTTGATAATAATCCAGTTCTTCCTTTATATTACAAGGACATGAAGCGGTACACTTTTTTACTTAATATCTACTTGCTCAACCATCGGTTAGCTCAAATTAATCAGGCAGTCAGAGAAAAAAATAGCGTTTCCGATCGTTCAATTTATGAAGATGCACTCTTTTTCCAGATGAACGC
This sequence comes from Lactobacillus sp. B4026, assembly GCF_026535825.1. Classification (NCBI taxonomy): domain Bacteria; kingdom Bacillati; phylum Bacillota; class Bacilli; order Lactobacillales; family Lactobacillaceae; genus Lactobacillus; species Lactobacillus sp. B4026. The sequence continues at coordinate 79,678 of NZ_JAFNPD010000010.1, read as the reverse complement.
TGAAAGTAAGGTTGCCGACCCTACTGAATTTAAAATTTATGACAGTCTGCTTGAAAATATGATGGAGGATACTCCTGGAAATCCAAGCAAAAAGCCTGACTTATTAATTTACATTCGCGTATCTTTAGACACAATGTTAAAACGCATTGAAAAACGTGGCCGTTCTTATGAGCAAATCAGTACTGATCCTAGTCTGAAAGATTACTACGCACGTTTGATTCGCTACTATGAACCATGGTATGAAAACTATGATGCATCTGCCAAAATAGCAATTGACGGTGATCGGTATGATTTCATCGGCAACGAAGACGCTAAAAAAGAAGTTTTGAACCAGATTGATAATAAATTGCGTAAAATCGGCAATTTGAAATAAAGAAGGAACGTGATGACAGTTATTGTTTTAAGTGGCCCAATTGGAGCCGGTAAATCCAGTCTAACCAGTATTTTAGCTAAATATTTAGGAACTAAGCCTTTCTATGAAAGTGTTGACGACAATCCTGTCTTGCCACTTTTTTATGCTGACCCTAAGAAATATGCATTTTTACTGCAAGTCTTTTTCCTAAATACACGCTTTCGTAGTATCAAAGATGCGCTAACCGATGATAACAATGTGCTTGATCGTTCCATCTATGAAGATGCACTCTTTTTCCAAATGAACGCAGACATTGGCCGCGCAACTACTGAAGAAGTTGACACCTATTATGAGCTTTTGAATAATATGATGGATGAGCTAAAGCATATGCCAAAGAAAAATCCTGACTTGCTTGTTCACATTAATGTTTCTTATGATACAATGCTCAAACGAATTCAAAAGCGTGGCCGACCGTACGAACAGCTCAGTTATGACGCAACGCTTGAGGATTATTACAAACGGCTCTTACGTTATTACAAGCCATGGTACGAAAACTATGACTACTCGCCAAAAATGGAAATAAATGGCGATGAACTTGACTTTATGACGGATGAGCACGCTCGCGAAGTTGTTTTAGAGCAAATTGTTGCTAAATTAAAGGAAATGGGCAAGTTGCCTGAATCGTGGGATAAGTCAACGAAAATTGAAATTGATGCCTAAAGATCTAATCGCTTTTCTACTTAAAAGTTAGAGAAGCGATTTTTTTTGCCATTTTGCAATGATAGTGCTTAATTAAGCGATATCATTTAAAAAGTCTACAGTCATATGCTTTATCAGAAAAAAACTGTGGTATGCTTGTTCTATGTAACTTTTTCAGGTAATTTTAATTTCACCTAGAATTCAACTAACTCAGCTGAGTTGTACGGCTGCTACAAAGGAGAACACAATGAACTATATTATCTCAATCATGCCTTCTCTATTTTCTGGCGCAAAAATGACGCTAATCCTCTTTATATGGACACTCGTTATCTCTATTCCTCTTGGCATCATTGTCAGCTTAGGCTTAGTCTCACACTTTAAACCATTACGCCTAGTCTTGAAATTTTATATATGGATTATGCGGGGAACGCCGCTGTTATTACAATTAATTTTTATTTTTTACGGTTTGCCAATTATTGGTATCATTTTTCAGAGATATAATGCTGCCCTTTTTGCATTTGTTTTAAACTATACCGCGTATTTTGCCGAAATTTTTCGGGGTGGTTTTCAATCTGTTCCAGCTGGGCAATATGAAAGTGCGCACGTATTGCAATTAACATACTGGCAGACTCTGCGACATATTATTATTCCGCAAGTAAGCAAAATTGTAATCCCGTCAATTGGTAACGAGGTGATTAACCTGGTAAAAGATACCTCGTTAGTATACGTTATCGGCCTAGGCGAACTGTTACGAGCTGGGAATGTGGCAACTGCACGTGACGTAACCCTTGTTCCATTGGTCTTAGTAGGCATAATTTACTTATTAATGACAGGAATTGCTTCATTTGTATTGAAAAAGATTGAACATAATTACTCTAAATGGAAATAGAGAAAAGGAACTATCATGCTTGAATTAAGAGATATTACCAAAAAATTTGGTTCCCGTGTCATCCTGAACAAATTAAACTTGACTATTCCAGACGGACAGATTTTAGCAATTGTTGGCCATTCCGGTGCAGGAAAAACAACATTACTGCGCTGCTTAAGCGGTCTTGAAAAAATTGACTCCGGTCACTTCTTCTGGAATAAGCATGAATTTGATCCAGCGGTTCCTAATCAAAAGAGTCAAATTATTGGTGTCGTCTTTCAAGATTACGAATTATTTCCTAATTTGACCGTTAAAGACAACATTACTTTGGCACCTATATTAGTCCGCAAAGAAGACCGTAAATTAGCAGAGCAAAAAGCACAAAAATTGTTGGAGCAGCTTGACCTGATCGGTAAAGATTCACTTTACCCCTACCAACTTTCAGGCGGTCAGCAGCAACGGGTTGCTATTGCCCGCGCTCTTGCAATGGCTCCAAGGATTTTATGCTATGACGAACCAACATCTGCTCTAGACCCTGCTTTACGTACAAAAGTCGGCGAAATAATCCTTCAGTTAAAACAAGATCATGGTATGACTCAGATCATTGTTACTCATGACATGGATTTTGCCAATCAAGTTGCTGATCGTATTTTTACAGTCAAGGCTTTGGATAACGGAGAAGGCTATGAAAATGAAGACTAAACGATTTCCAGCCCTCATAATTCTAGTTTTAGCACTAGTAATGTTATCTGGGTGCAGTGGCATTTCTTTAAATAAACGAGCTAACACGGTCGATAATTGGTCTCATATTAAGCAACGAGGCTATGTTATTGTCGGTGTTGACGATACATTTGTGCCAATGGATTTCCAACAAAAAAACGGTCGGTTAACGGGTTATGACGTCGATTTAGCAAATGCTGTCTTTAAGTTATACGGCTTAAAGGTCAGTTTTCAAACAATTGACTGGTCAATGAATACAACTGAGCTGCGCAACGGTACAATTGATTTAATTTGGAATGGTTTTAGTAAAACACCGGCAAGAAAGAAAAAAGTAAGGTTTAGCAAAACCTATTTATATAGTAGTCAAGTTTTAGTTGCATTACGCCGGAATAAAATCTTTAAGCCAGCTGATATGAAACAACAAACACTCGGAGTGCAATCCGGATCATCTGGTTACAACGATGTCATGAATTATCCCCGTGTTTTTATTAACAGAATTAAAGGACACGATCCAATTCTCTACGATTCCTTCACCAATGCCTTTATTGATCTAAATGCTGGTCGTATTCAAGGTCTATTAATAGATAGCACCTACGCAAATTATTATATTTCACACGAGAAAAAACCAGAATTATTTTCTGAAGTCGACAGTCCTTTTCCCAAAGAAGAATTTGCAGTTGGAATGCGGAAAAGCGATACAACTTTATGCCGAAAAGTCAATGCAGGTCTAGAAGAGCTCGCACGAAATGGTACTTTAGACCGAATCAACCATAAATGGTTTGGCAACAAAGCACAATCACCTTTATTAAAAGCAAAGTGATAACTATTCTAACTGATCAAGCACTTCTGCTATCCCATCATGATTATTATCAGATGTTACATCAGTAAAATGGCGTTTTAAGTCCGCAGGTGCGTTCCCCATTATGATTGGGTGACCAACAGCTTTTAGCATTGGCTCATCATTATAATTATCGCCAAAAGCCCAGCAATTTTTTAAATCAACATTGAACTCCTTGGCTAGTATTTTAACGCCCTCACCTTTAGAAACGTCTTTAACCATTATTTCTAATAAATTAGGTGCAGATTTCACTATTACAAGCTCTGGATACTTACTGCTTAACTCCTTTTGTTCTTCAGTCAGCTGTTCAGGATTTCCTAGTAACAGCACTTTATGAACACCTTTAAGCTCTTGAATTTGCGTAATTGAGCTTGTTTTAGCTTTGACCTTCACGATTTGTTCTTCTTGCTTTATTAAATCACTATTATTTCCTGGGGAATAATACCAATCATAGCCACTATATACACTCCACGTAGTTTGATTTTGCTTTTCTTCGACATAAGTGCAGATTTCTGCTGCCTGCTTTGCTGTCATATATTTCGAACATAATGGCCGTCCCATTTCGTCTAATACGAGTGCACCATTATAAGCAATCATTGGGCAAGTTTTCATAATTTGTCCCGCTGCTGTCATAATTGCTTGGGGCATTCTAGCCGATACCGGTATAAAAACATTGCCATTAATAATTTGTCGCCGGATTGCTTCTTTAGTTTTTGCAGTTACCTCTAATTTAGAATTGATTAATGTTCCATCAATATCTGAAAATAGCAGTTTTGCCATATTTTTTGCCTCTTTATAATTTAGCTGACTTAGTTACCTTAACTAATTTTACCGGTATTTGAATTACTGGGTCAATCTATGCCAAAGCTAAATCTGTTCGAAAATCTTTCCTATATTGTCATTTTTGCTTACTATAATTCGCATTTGCAATTATCTACTCGCGTGCTACACTATAATAGTTGTTAGTTTATAATAAAAACACGAACATTATTTTTGTAGGAGAGATTAGATGAATTTTATCAAGAGCTATTTTCAGCTCGACAAATACAAGACTAGTGTCAAGGTGGAATTTCTAGCCGGTTTGACTACTTTTATCAGTATGTCATACATCTTATTTGTTAATCCTAGTGTCCTAGGAGCTAGTGGGATGGACAAAGGAGCAGTTTTCACTGCGACTGCGTTAGCAAGTGCATTGGGGACAGCCTTAATGGGAATAGTTGCCAATTATCCAATTGGTGAGGCTCCCGCTCTCGGAATCAATGCTTTCTTTGCCTATACAGTTTGTATCGGGATGCATGTTTCATGGGAAACAGCACTTGCAGCTGTTTTCGTTGCTTCAATCATCTTTATCCTGATTACGATGTTTAAATTAAGAGAAAAAATCATTAATGCTATTCCAGCAGATTTAAAATTTGCAATTTCTTCCGGAATTGGCCTCTTTATTGCTTTTTTGGGCATGCAAGACGGTGGCATTATTGTTGCTAATAAATCCACATTAGTTGGTCTAGGTTCTCTTCATGATCCTGCAGTTTGGATTACTATTTTTGGTCTGTTAGTAACAGTTATCCTGATGATTTTAAACGTTCCTGGTGCAATTTTCATCGGAATGGTATTAGCTGCTTTGTTTGGTGTAGCCACAGGTCAAATTGCTCTGCCAACCAAAATTATTTCAGTGGCACCAAGCATTGCGCCAACTTTTGGTCAAGCTGTCTTTCACGTTAAAGACATCAACTCACTTCAAATGTGGGTCGTAGTCTTAACTTTCTTATTAGTTACCTTCTTTGATACTGCTGGTACATTAATTGGTTTGGCTCAACAAGCTGGTTTTATGAAAAATAACAAAATGCCACGTGTCGGCAAAGCTTTGGCATCTGATTCCACTGCAATGATGGCCGGTTCTGTTTTAGGAACTTCCCCCGTCGGTGCGTTCGTAGAATCAAGTGCTGGGATTGCCGTTGGTGGTCGAACAGGTTTAACGGCTGTCTTTGTCGCTATCTTCTTCTTAATTTCAATGATTTTTAGTCCGCTATTAGGTCTGTTTAATACGCATGTTACAGCTCCAGCACTAATTATCGTTGGCGTTTTAATGGCACAAAATACTGCCCACATTCACTGGGACAAGATGGAAATTGCCGTCCCTGCTTTCTTAATCTTAATCGGTATGCCATTAACTTACTCTATTTCAGATGGGCTAGCCTTAGGCTTAATTACCTATCCAATTTGTATGCTTGCAGCTAAAAGAGGTAAGGAAATTACCCCAATGATGTGGGTACTATTCGTAGTCTTCATTATTTTTCTGGCGGTCTTAAACTTCTAAATTTGAAATATGATAAAATAAATATGTTAATTTATTATATTTTGCAATAGATTGAAAGAAGCGTCATGAAGACATTAGAAAAAATAGATTACCGGAAATTTATCTTTCCGCTTTTGTTCGGACTGGTTTTCTGGTTCACAACACCAATACGACCAGCTGGTGTGACAGTGCAAGCCTGGCATATGCTAGCAATTTTCATTGCAACAATTGTTGGCTGTATTACATTGCCAATTGCAATCAGTGGGGTTACCTTAATCGGCTTCACATTAACCATCTGCCTTGGCTTAGTACCACTTGCAGATAAAGTAGTTAACGGCAAATTGGTTGAAAAAGGGGCTATTAACGCCTTCTCCAATACCTCTGCCTGGTTAATTGTAATGGCATTTATGATTTCAAGGGGAATCGTCAAAACCGGTTTGGGTCAAAGAATCGCTTTTTACTTCGTAAAGTGGTTTGGCCACAAGTCATTAGGCTTAGGCTATGCTATCGGAGCAATTGATTTAATCGTTTCGCCGGCAACTCCTTCTAATGGTGCCAGAGCCGGTGGTGTGGTTTATCCATTAATTGAGTCATTAGCAGAAACTTATGGTTCTAAACCTAACGATCCATCAAGAAGAAAAATGGGCGCGTATTTGATTTTTACTGAATTTCAAGTAAACGTCATCACTTCGTCCCTGTTTATGACTGCCTGCGCCCCGAACTTAATTGCAGTTGCTTTAGCGGGTAAGGCTGGCGTAACACTAAGCTGGATGCCTTGGCTTACTGCAAGTATCGTTCCCGCAGCGATTTGTTTACTCGTAGTTCCTTATTTTGTTTACAAAATTTATCCGCCTGAGATTAAGGAAACACCTAATGCAAAGGAATGGGCTACTAGTAAACTTGCTGAGATGGGTAAGTTAACCTTGCCTGAGAAAATGATGGCTATTATCTTCGTAGTCACGTTAGCGCTATGGATGCTTTCAAGTACTTTAGGAATTGACGCAACTTTAATTGCCTTTATTTCTGTTGTTCTCTTATTGTTAACTGGCGTATTGACACCAAAAGATATTCTAAGTGAAACAGGAGCATGGAATATTTTAATTTGGCTGTCTATCTTAGTCTTTATGGCAGAGAAACTAACTCAATTCGGCTTTATCGGTTGGATTTCGACTAGTATTTCTAGCAGCATGAAGGGCGTTAGTTGGTTAACAACTTTAATTATTTTGGCATTAGTACTGTTTTACACGCACTATTTATTTGCTAGTGCAACAGCTCACAACTCAGCAATGTTCTTGCCATTATTAACTGTTGCAATTGCTGCTGGTGCTCCAAAAGTAATGGCTGCACAATTCTTAGCATTATTCTCAGCAATTATGGGATCAACTACACATTACTCTAGTGCTGCTTCCTCTGTTTTAGCTTCTACCGGCTATGTTAAACAAAGTGAATGGTGGAAAATGAGTTTTATTTTCGGTATCTTTTATATTTTGGTCTATGGCATTATTGGCCTAGGCTGGATGAAAGTAATCGGAATGTGGTAAGTAAAAAAGCAAGTCTGAAAGGGCTTGCTTTTTTATTTCCCGGGAAATAGTAATTCAAACTGGACTGTGTGTGCTACACTAGTTTAGATAGTTCATTTATAATTAATTTTTTGGAGGAAAAATGACGACACTAGATAAAGTCTTTCATTTAAACGATGCTCATACCACTGTCAAACGTGAGTTAATTGCTGCATTAACCACTTTTGTCAGTCTCTCCTACATCCTTTTTGTTAACCCTAATATTTTACATGCAGCTGGCATTGACAAGGGGGCTGCCTTCACTGTCACGGCAGTTTCCATTGCAATTGGTTGTTTTATCATGGGCCTAGTTGCCAATTATCCTATTGCACTAGCTCCCACACTCGGAAGTGCAGCATTTTTTGCATATAATGTTTGTGGTGGCATGCATATCAATTGGCAAACTGCACTAGCTGCTGTTTTGGTAGCTTCAGTCCTATTTATTTTAATTACGATTTTAAAGCTACGTGAAAAAGTGGTCGATGCTATTCCGCAAGATTTAAAATATGCTATTTCAGCCGGTATCGGTCTCTTCATCGCCTTTATTGGTTTGCAAAATGGTAAATTAATTGTCAATAGCGACTCAAACCTCGTTACTTTAGGCAAATTTAACTCTCCTGCCGTTTGGATCACTCTTTTTGGTTTAACGTTAACAGTTATTTTAATGGCAATGAATGTTCCCGGCTCAATTTTTATCGGGATGGTTGTTACGGCTATTTTTGGTATTGTTATTGGCCAAGTGGCGGTACCAAAAGCTATTGTTTCAGCAGCGCCAAGTATCGCACCTACATTTGGTCAAGCCGTCTTTCACTTAAAAGATATTAATACGCCGCAATTATTTATGGTAGTTCTAACCTTTTTATTAGTGACTTTCTTTGATACCGCTGGCACACTGATTGGTATGACCGAACAAGCTGGGATGGTTGATAAAAATGGTAAAATACCTCGTATCGGTAAAGCCTTTGTTTCTGATTCCCTAGCCATGGTTGAAGGAGCGGTTTTAGGTACTGCTCCCCTTGGAACCTCAGTGGAATCAAGTGCTGGGATTGCTATGGGCGGACGGACTGGTTTAACCGCAGTATTTGTAGGTATTTTCTTTTTAATCAGTATGATTTTTAGTCCTTTACTTGCAGTGATTCCAACTACAGTTACCGCTCCCGCTTTAATTATTGTCGGCGTGTTAATGGCGGGCAATTTAAAGAAAATTAACTGGGACAAATTTGAAATTGCCTTTCCGGCATTTCTCACTGTAATTGGTATGCCTCTGACATACAGCATTTCTGATGGTTTGGCACTAGGAATGATTGCTTACCCAATTACAATGCTCGCTTCTAAACAAGCCAAAAAAGTCTCACCGATGATGTACGCATTATTTATCGTCTTTGTCATCTTCTTTTTAGTGACAAATATGTAATCTTTTATAAGCAAAAAATACCACTTCCAGCCAAGTGGTATTTTTTTATTTTGATAGTTTGCTAGCAAACCTGTGGGTATACAAAAATTGGACCTAGTAATTTAGAGACGTTTTGCAAGAAACCGAAATCTTTGTTATGTTATTATATAATAGCTTTGGCGTAAATAAAGGAGATGCAACAAATAGCCCACGATTTAAGCCTTTCGGACTATGATTATGTTAAATAAAAAACATAAAATTAAACAAGATTATAAAAAAGCACCGCTTTCTAAAGTACATTTGCGCGTCATGTTGGCAATTGCTTTAGGACAATTTACCTGTGGCTTTTCACTTGGAATAACTGGAATGGCAATGAATAATGCCAGTAATTATATCGCAATCAGTGATTTATGGACTGGACTAATTGGTGCCGGTGGTTTAATTGGCTTATCAAGTAGTGCTTTTATTGGCCGTTTGTCCGATAAGATTGGGCGCTGTGAACTGTTAATGAGCAACATGTATGTGTTGGCAATTTTATCATTACTTCACCTCACAACTACTAATCTTACCTGGACCTTTATTATTCGAATTGGCATTGGTTTAATGATGGCAATCGACTATACAGCCGGTAATGCCCTACTGACCGAATGGTTACCTAAAGGAGAAGACAGTAAAAGGCAGAGTCATCTCTTGATTTATTGGGTTCTTGGCTTTATTGCTTCATATCTTACTGGAACCCTCGTAAACGGTTTTGGAGCTCGTACTTGGCAGATCATTTTAGCAGCTGGGGCTGTTCCGGCTACTATTACTGCACTATTTCGGACAATTTTTCCCTTACCGCCATCACCAGGTTGGCTTGCTAATAAAGGTAAAATAAAAATTGCTAATCGAGTAATTGGTAAGATATTAGGACACAAATGGGGCATTTCCAGGCATTTTAAGCGTCCGAAGGAAAATGATTCAAGTTCCTGGACTATTTTATTCAGTAAAAAATATCTACGAAGAACTATGGTTGGCGGAATCTTTTATGCCTGTCAAACTTTCGCCTTCTTTGGTATCAGTATTTTCTTACCAATTTTGCTAAATGGCATGAACATAAGCAACCCACGTGTTTCAGGAAATTTATACAATATCAGTATGCTGTTAGGAATTTTTCTAGGAATCTTTCTTTTCAATCATCTCAGTCGGCGCGTATTCTTAATTAGTAACTTTTTGTTATCGACATTTTTAATCGGCCTACTAGCACTGCTGCCAAATGCGCCATCTTCATTTAAGCTTCTACTATTTTCAATTTTCTCAATTATTTTATCATCGGGTTTGGTTTTAGATTATCCATATCCAACCGAGTTGTTTGACGATAGTGTCCAGGCTAGTGGTGTGGGCACGTGCATTACTATTAGCCGCATTGGTGCTGCAGCTGGAACCTTCTTACTTCCAGTTTTGACCGATGTTGGCGGCGTCAATTTGGCAATGCTTGTTTGCGCCTGCGTATTATTCGCCGCCTTTCTTGTCTGTTTAATTTGGGCACCAGAAACTGCACCACAATATTTAAAAAAGAACAAATAAAAAAGCATGCTGCACTTGCTTTGATTGATATCGTTTTGAAATTGAAATCAACGCAATTAACAGCGTGCTTTTTTAGCCATCATACTTAATTCCTTGGAGTTGCCGCATTTGACTATAAACTCGGCCCCGTTGGTTTGAATCTAGTGCTAGGATTAATGAGTCTCCCGGCTTGATCACGGATTGGCCATTAGGAACGATATAATTACCATCATGATAGATTGCTTTAACCAAGGTATCTTCTGGCCACTTAACTTGGGCAATTGTTTTTTCAGCAAGTTGACTGTCCTCATAGACAGGAACAGTTAGTTGATCCTCCTTACCCGATTTTTGAATAGTAACAGATGCGCCTTGTTCGGCCATTTTTTGGGCTAATATTCCGTATATTGGCTTACCACCTAACAGTTCATCAGTAAGTAAAGCAATAAACGCAACGACTGCAAGCGGCATTAAGTGCAGAAGCGATCCCACCATTTCCGTAATCAGCATTATCGCTGTAAATGGTGCCCGAATTACCGCAGCAAAATAGCCAGCCATCGCAAAAATTATTAAGTTAATTACTAACTTGGCGGGCAAAAGATGAAGCTGAACCATCATTAGACCATAACAGGCACCAATTAAAGCACCCATGGTTAAGACGGGTAAAAAGATTCCACTTGGCAAGCCAGAGTCATATGAAATGATCGAAAATACTATTCTAATGACAAAATAAAGTACAAGTAGTTTTACCATTTGCCAATTATTAATTTTAATCATCTTTGGTAACGCCAAAATTAAGCGATTGCCTGGTCCAGTTATCAGTGGCCAAAAATAGGCAATTGGAATTAAAATTACTAGCGGAATAAGACCATATAACCAGTTAGGCAGAATTTTGATTTTAGCATAAAATTCTTTTCCCTTAAATAAACCGGCTTTGTACAGATGCCCTAAGAGACCTAAGAGCAGTCCCAATACCAATAGGTGTCCGTATAATTGAACAGGAAAAGTATGCCGATAAACTAAAGATAATGCCGGTTTTTGACCAAAGAAATTCGATACGACATAATCTGAAACCAAGGCCCCAGCTAGTGCATTAAGTCCTACACGAGGTGAAAAGTTGTGAAAAACTTCTTCTAATACAAATAAGGCTCCGCTAAGTGGTGCACCAAATGCGGCTGCCAGTCCACTTGCGGCACCCGTTGATAGCAATACGCGCTCGTTTGTTTTAGCCTCTTTAGAGGCTTTTGCCATCCCTTGACCGATAGTTGACCCGATCTGAAGTGAAGGCCCCTCAGGCCCCAAAAATAGGCCCGTACTAATGACTAGAATGCCGCCAATCACTTTCCGCCACAAAATCGGCCACCAACTAAGTTGCAATTTACCTGCAAGCTGTAATTTTACTTCAGGAATACCAGATCCCCCAACGTGGGGATATTGCTTAACAAAATAGCCCGCAATTAAGCCAACTGCGGCTAAGCCGATAACAATTGGTAAGAACCATAACCAACTTTGATGAGCCAGATGAAACAACATTAGCCATAAGCTAGACATTTGCTCTATTCCAAACCGGAAAAAGCCAACAACTATTCCACTGCAGAGGCCGACTAGCATTGCCTCTAGCAGCAGCTTAATCTGAATTCTATTATTTTTCATTTCGCACCCACTTTGAACTAGTTTCATCACAGCAAAAAACCAGTCAAAAACTAATTTTAACTGGTTTTTGTTTTGTTACACGTGTAACAGAATTATTTTTCTTCGTACCACTCAGTATGGTAAACACCATCACGATCATTTCTGAAGTAAGTATGTGCGCCAAAGTAATCACGTTGACCTTGAATTAAATTAGCTGGCAGACTTGGATTAAAAATTGACTCCAAATAGTTAAGTGAGGCACTTAAAGTTGGTGTAGGAATCCCGGCCTTGGTTGCAAGCTCAAGCACTTTACGCAATGCTGGGGTATTCTTCTCCATCAAGTCCTTAAAGTAAGGATCTTGGAACATATTGTCAAGCTTCTTGCCATCAGCAAAAGCTTTTTCAATATCTTTTAACATCGATGAGCGAATAATGCAGCCAGCTTCCCAAGATTGAGCAATTGCAGGATAACGCAATTCCCAATGGTAAGCATCAGCAGCCATTTTTAATTGCTGGAAGCCCTGCGCATATGCAACAGCTTGGCTCAACTGCAATGCTTTTCCAAGGTTTTCGATTAAATCATCCGGAACTTCACCAGTCCAATTAATTTCTTTACCTTCACGCGTAGTAGCCTTTGACATAAACCGACTGATAACTGCTTCAGCTATTACACTAATTGGAACACCTAAATGAACTCCATCTTCTAGCATCCAGTTACCCGTACCCTTATATGAAGCAACGTTTAAAATATGATCAATTACATGATCTGGGGTCAAATCATCTTTTTGCTTCAATACTTCGGAGGTTATCTCACTAAGATAGGCCTTAACTATACCTTGATTCCAGTCAGCAAAAATTGCGGACATTTCATCATTAGATTTTCTTGCTACTTTACGTAAGATATCGTAAACTTCGGAAAACTCTTGCATGATACCATACTCAATTCCGTTATGTACCATTTTAACGTAATGACCACTGCCTTCAGGACCAATGAAGCTGACACATGGCTGGCCGTCATCATTTTTAGCAGCAATTGCTTCTAAAATAGGGGCAACTTCCTTGTAAGCTTCTTCATCACCGCCCGGCATCAATGCTGGACCATTTAAAGCTCCCTCTTCACCGCCTGAAACACCCATGCCAATAAAATGAATGCCATGCTCTTTCATTTCGTGAAAACGCCGATTAGTATCATGGAAGTTTGAATTTCCACCATCAAGTAAAATATCGCCTTTATCAAGTAATGGTAATAGCTTATGTAAAGTTTCATCAACTGGCTTGCCGGCCATAATTTGAATCAAAATCTTACGTGGTTTCTCTAGAGAATTGACAAATTCTTCCCAAGTATAAGTTGGTTTTAATTTATCATCCTGATATTTGGCAAAAGCATCGACTTCTTTTTTATCAATACTAAAGCCTGAAACGGAGAAGCCACTATTTCTAACATTTAAAGCAAGGTTCTTGCCCATTACGGATAAGCCAATGATTCCGAATTGTTGCATATTTAATCCTCCATCGTACAATTTCATACTCTATTATTATACTTGTACGGTAGCAAAAAAGCGAAACTTTCAAAAAGTTTCGCTTTTCCATTTCTAATAATATTTATTAGTGTGCTGAAGCACCTGAAGTTGTGTCAGGCTCTTCTTCTTCTGGTTCAGGTTCTTCTTCTTCAGCTTCTGAAGCACCTGAAGCAGCATCTTCAACTAAACCATATTTATCAGCAAAGTAGCTGAATGGCTTCAAATCTTCAGCTTGATACTTCTTAACGAATTCAGGATCATCAAGTGAGTTCAATTCAGTTGAGTAAGGCATGTCATGAGTGAACTTGATGTCGATTAACATTGGTCCATCCATTTGCTTGAATTCCTTAACTGCGTCTTCGAATTCCTTCTTAGTACGTACAGTTACACCCTTAACGTTCATACCTTCAGCAACTTGTGCCCATTCGTTGTTTGGCAAAATAACACCTGATAATGGTTGGTGTGATTCATCAACTTGTTCAGCTTCAATGTAGCCTAAAGTATCGTTAGTGAAGACAACGTTCAAAATGTGCATGTTGTAACGAGCTTCAGTCAATAATTCTTGACTCATCATTGCGAAACCACCGTCACCACCTAAGTTCCAAACTTCACGGTCTGGGTGAACTGTAGCAGCAGCGATAGCAGCTGGTGAACCAAAGCCCATAGTTGCGTACAAACCTGAAGTTGCCCAAGTTTGTTCATCGTGCAAGTTGATTAAACGTTGGAAGTCAATGTTGATGTTACCAACATCAATAGCATATTGTGCATTGTCATCAGCGTATTTGTTAATGATGTCAAAGATTGGTTCACGGCGAACTGGCATTTCGTCTGAGTCAACAAAGCTGTTCTCCCAGTCTTCCCAGTTCTTACGGTCTGCAATAGCAGCCTTGTAAAGTGGAGATTCTTCACGAGCTTCACCGGCATCGATGATTGCTTGCAAAGTCTTAGCACCGTCTGCCAAAATTGGAACATCAACTGCGTGACGCTTGCCCAATTTTTCTGAATCAACATCAATTTGAACAACCTTGGCCTTAGGGTCAAAGAAGAATACTGAGAATGGTGAGTCGTTACCAACCCAGATAACAGCATCTGCGTGCATTTGAATATCATCACTAGGCTTTGGAGCAACACGGCCAATTGAACCCATGTATGCTGGGCACTTGTCTTCAACAACACCCTTAGCCATAACTGATGACATCAATGGAGTCTTGAATTTTTCAGCGAATTTTTCTAAGACATCGCCGTGACCCTTCATACCTAAACCAAAGTAAACAACTGGATTCTTAGCTTCCTCAAGAATCTTAACAGCTGCATCGATTTCTTCTTTCTTAGGAGCTGCATAGTTAGGAATAGCTTGCATTGAATTGTAAGTTACTCTGAAGTTGTCGTTAATCTTTTCCCAACCAAAGTCTTTAGGAAGGATTAATACAGCTGGGCCCTTCTTAGCATAAGCTTGACGAAGAGCTTCATCCATCATTGCAGGAATTTGATCTGCACGCTTGATTTGGTGGTTCCAAACAGCTACAGCATCAAACCAAGGCTTTTCATCGAAAGCTTGGAAGAAGTCGATATCTTGACGACTAGTTGGAACGTTAGCAATAATTGCTACCATTGGAACCTTGTCGTACTTAGCATCGTATAAACCGTTCATCAAGTGAACAGCACCAGGACCAGCAGAACCAAAACATACACCAGCTTTACCAGTGAACTTGTATTCAGCTGAAGCAGCCAAAGCACCAGCCTCTTCGTGCCGTACTTCGATATACTTTAACTTGCCCTTGAAGTCGTGGATAGCATTCATTGTTGAGTCGAATGAACCACCTGGGAAACCATAAATATGATCAATATGCCAGTCCAATAAAACTTGGAGCATAGCATTTGCGCCATTAATTTTTGCCATTTTTAAAGTGCATCTCCTTAAATACATTTACTTACATACTGTATTAAAACATATAATTTCACAATTTCAAGTGAGTAAAATTATTGGTTGGACAGATATGTAAGCGCTTTGTAAAAATATTATTTTCACAAACTTATATCAATAAATAAACACTTTAAGATAAGAGCAATAATTATATTTGTGATTATCTGATCATTAACGTTTATTTTGTGTCTTTTTTGAATTATTTATTTTCAGAAAAAGAATTTTAAATTTTTTCTAAAAGTTACTTTTTGATTTTAGCATAATGACCATTTTGAACATAAACACTCAAAATCGCCATATCGGCTGGATTTACCCCAGAGATCCGTTCAGCTTGTGCGATCGTCTCCGGTCTAATCTTCTCAAATTTTTCCCGTGCTTCCGTTGCTAAGCCTTCAATTGCTTGGTAATCAATATCAGCTGGTATTTTTTTGGCTTCTTGGCGGTGCAAACGATTAATTTGTTGCTGTTCCTTCTTAATATAGCCGGCATACTTAACATTAATTTCAATCTGCTCCTTGACGTAGCGCTCAGTTGAAATTGTTTCGCCCGTCAGTTTTTCAATATCATCAACTTTAACTCGTGGCCGACGTAAGAATACATCTGCTTTTACACCAGCTTTAAGCTTATCTTCACCAATACTTGCAAGATATGCCTGCACTTTTTCATCGGGATGAATAGTAATTGTCTTTACAGCATTTTCGGCTTGCTTGATTTGCTCTTTTTTAGCCAAAAACTTCGAGTAGCGCTCTTCCGAAATCAGACCAAGTTGATAACCATAATCCGTTAAACGTAAGTCAGCATTGTCATGACGTAAAATCAGCCGGTATTCCGCCCGTGAAGTCAGCAATCTATATGGCTCTTCTGTTCCCTTAGTTACTAAATCATCAATTAAAACGCCAATATATGCTTCATCGCGACCTAAAGTAAAGCCAGGTCGATTGGAAGCACGTAAAGCTGCATTAATACCAGCAATTAGGCCTTGTCCCGCAGCTTCTTCGTAACCAGAAGTACCGTTCATTTGCCCAGCAGTAAACAGGTTCTTAATGTTTTTAGTCTCCAAGGTATGCTTTAACTGCCAAGGATCAATTACGTCATACTCAATTGCATAACCCGGACGCATCAATTCGGCATCTTCTAATCCTGCAACCGTATGTAGCATTTTTAATTGAATTTCTTCGGGCATTGAAGTTGAAAAATCGCCAACATAAACTTCCTTGGTATTTTTACCTTCCGGTTCAAGAAAAATTTGGTGGCGCGGCTTATCAGCAAAGCGCACTACCTTTGTCTCAATTGATGGACAGTAACGCGGACCCACACCTTTAATCTCACCTGAAAACATTGGTGAGCGGGTTAGATTTTCGTTAATAATTTTGTGTGTTCTTTTATTAGTGTAAGTCATCCAGCAAGAAACTTGCTCTTTTAGATAGTCCTCATCTTTACTTTCAAAGGAAAAATGACGCGGTATCTGATCGCCTGGCTCCTCTTCCGTTTTAGAGTAGTCAATCGTATTACTATTGACGCGTGGCGGTGTCCCGGTTTTAAAACGACGTAATTTAAAACCCAGTTTTTCCAGATTCTCAGAAAGTTTAATTGCCGGAATAGTATTGTTAGGGCCTGAAGAATAATTTAATTCACCAATATAAATGCGACCACGAGCCGAAGTTCCTGTAGTTAACACAACACTTTTGGCATGATACCTGGCACCCGTATTAGTAATTAGTCCTTTACATACACCGTCTTCAACTATTAGTTCATCAACGGTTGCCTGACGCAATGTCAAATTAGGTGTTTCTTCGATTACGCTCTTCATCTGCTCATGATATTGCCACTTATCAGCTTGCGCACGGAGAGCTTGAACAGCAGGGCCTTTACCCGTATTGAGCATTCTCATTTGAATATAAGTTGCATCAATGTTTTTACCCATTTGACCACCAAGGGCATCAATTTCACGTACTACTGTCCCTTTCGCTGGACCACCAACCGAAGGGTTACAAGGCATAAACGCAACCATATCTAAACTAATTGTTAATAGCAGCGTCTTTTGGCCCATTCTGGCGCTAGCTAAGGCAGCTTCACTACCTGCATGACCTGCACCAACGACGATTACGTCATAATCGTTTGAGTCATAATTTTTAATCATTCTTTTACACCTATTTTCCTAAACAGAATTGACTAAATAGTTGATTAACAAGTTCATCTGGACTACTTTCACCAGTAATTTCGCCTAGAGTATCCCAAGCACCATTGAAATCAATTTGTGCAATGTCAATTGGCACCTCAGTTTCTAACGCAGCAATGACATCCTGCAACTGCTTTTTGGCCTTTTCAAGTAGTCCTACTTGTCTTTGATTAGTTACCATTACTTGATCGTTTAAATTTTCAATACCGTTAAAGAATAAATCTTTAATTGCCTCTTTTAACTGGTTCAAATTCTTTCTTTGCAAAATAGAAGTCGGAATTACTTCGCTGTTAGTTAATTCTTTCATTTCAGCAGCTGATACTTTTTGACCCAAATCGGTTTTATTTAAGATAACAATTCTCTTTTTGTTTGCCGTTGCCGCAATTAATTCGCGATCTTCTGGATCTAGCTCCTTACTTGAATCAAACAAGAGTAAAACCAAATCAGCCTGATCCAAAGCCTTTTTTGATCGTTCCACGCCAATTTTTTCTACTTTATTTTCAGTGTGCCGAATACCAGCTGTATCAATCAATTTCAGCGGTACCCCTTCAACCGAAACGTATTCTTCAAGCGTGTCTCGCGTTGTACCAGCGATATCCGTTACAATTGCTGTATCGCTTTTAGTTAAATAATTGAGCAGCGATGACTTACCAACGTTGGGTTGACCAATAATTGCAGTCGCTAGACCGTTACGTAACGCCGTTCCCTCGGCAGCAGTCTTAAGCAGACCATCAATTTTACCAATAACTGATTGCGAAACCCTAGTCATTTGCTCAGCCGTCACTTTATCAGCATCATATTCAGGATAATCAATATTAACTTCAACATTTGCAAGAGTATCTAAAATCTCTTGGCGCATTGCCTGAATTTTTGCTAATAATCCACCTTCAAGCTGATTTTCGGCAACCTGCCTTGCACGATCGGTTTTAGCGCGAACAATATCCATTACGCTTTCAGCTTGGGTTAAATCAATTCGCCCATTAACAAATGCCCGTTTAGTAAACTCTCCTGGCTCAGCCATGCGCGCACCGGTTCTTAGCAAAAGCTGTAAAATGCGGTTGGTGACAACAATTCCGCCGTGACAATTAATTTCCACAATGTCTTCGCGCGTAAAAGTCTTTGGCGCCAGCATAACGGAGACCATTACTTCGTCAATTATTTGCTTATTTTCGGGGTCAACAATGTGCCCATAATGAATAGTATGACTAGGAGCTTTAGTTAAGTCTTTTCCTTTAAAAACCCGGTTGGCGATTTTAACTGCATCTTCACCAGACAATCTGACAATTGAAATACCACCTTCACCGATCGGCGTCGAAATTGCTGCTATCGTATCAAATTCAGTCAAAGTTTGTGCCATGATTTCTCCTTTTCAATAAAAAAAGCGCATTATACCACCATGAATAATAATCATGATGGATAAAGCACTTTGACTACTTTATCTAAAAATTACTTTAGATTAATGTTTACGTTTTAATCGTTTATAAGTCTTCCGTAGTTGCCGCTTACGTTCACGTTCAGCTTCAGCCTTAGCTTCTTGTTCATGCCGATATTTAATCGGATTCTGCAAGATAAAGGTTTGAACCACTTGGAAGAGGTTAGAAATTACCCAGTACAAAACAATTGCTGATTGGAAGTAGATACCCATTATACCGACCATTACGGACATTCCGTAAGTCATAATCTTAGTCGAAAAGTTTTGTGATTCTTTCGGCGTTGATAATTGACTAATGTAAGTCGATAAGAACGTTAAGATCATCGACAAAATCGGCATAATAAAGTATGGATCCGGCTCACCTAAGTCCATCCACAAAAAATGGCCAGTCTGTAATTGTGGCGTCTGCCAAATCGCACCATACAAAGCATACATAACAGGCAGCTGAATAATCAGTGGCAAACAACCTGCGTACGGATTAATGCCAGCTTCTTTATAGAGCTTATTAGTTTCTTGTGAAAGCAGTGTTCGCGATTCTGTATCATTACCTGGATATTTTTTGCGCAATGCATCAATTTCAGGCTGAATCCCTTGCATTTTAGTTGTACTCTTAATCTGCAATGCACTAAGTGGATACAAGATTAACCGCACAATAACGGTAAAGACAATAATTGCCCAGCCGTAACTGTTGTTCATTATCTTCGCAAGCCATAACAGGAACGTTGACATGTAATAAATTACCCAACGATCCCACCAGTTACCACTAGTATGTGAAACAGGAGCTGGCTTAGCATTTGAAGCAGCACATCCAGTTAGTACAACGGCAACTGCCATCACTGCTAATAGCACAAGTACACGTTTGACATTCTTTTTAGTTAAAATGTCTTTCACTCTAATCTTCCTCAACTTTTTCAGGTATTTCTTCTATAATATTAGCCAAAAAGAGCGCATGAAGCAAATTCTTCCGGACTTCTGCCATCCTAAAATTTCGTACATACGGTCTAGCAATTACCAAAAAATCAATCTGTGTATCAATTGCAGGCTTATTTTCAGTAAGAACTGCTCGAATATAACGTTTGAGGCGATTACGTACAACCGCGGTATGTCCGACCTTTTTGCCAACTGAAATTCCAACCCGAAAATGAGTATTCTCGGGTTTAGCTATTTTATAGATGACAAACGCCCGATTTGCTACTGAATTACCAGATTTAAAAACTCGCTGAAAATCATTTTCAGTTTTAACTCGATAAGACTTTCTCAAAACGTTTCATTCCACTCTTTGATATTAAAAAAACCACTGGGATTCAGTGGTTTAAGCAGATAAGACTTTTCTACCCTTTGCACGGCGTCTAGCCAAAACCTTACGGCCATTTGATGTGCTCATACGCTTCATAAAGCCATGAACGCGTGAACGGTGACGCTTTTTAGGTTGGTAAGTTCTTTTAGTTGTCATTAAACTACACCTCCATTTTTAATATGCTAACTGCACAATTTAATATCTAGGATACCATGATTAAAATAAAAAACCAAGCGAAAACGAAAAAAATGCTAATTTACTACCTAAATATATGTTCTTAGCCCCAAAAGATTCTAACACATGTCTTTAGAATGCTTGATCAGCTTTATATTCTTTATTTTTTGCAAATCTACTCTAGAGCAGATTTTTGTTTCATAATTGGATAAATTATTTTGTAACTCACTAACTTAGCTACTTCTATTACTCCAATTTTTTGTAACCTCAAGTATCCAACTAGGGTGTTAGTCTTAATAAACAACAAGCAAAGTAAATTCCCATAAATTGGCATAGATCTAAATTGTTCTTAACATTATATTTTACTATGCTATAGTAGAAAGCTAAGAAACTCCTAAAGTTTAGTTGGAGGTAAAAATGGATATTGGTGAATTATTAAAACAGTATCGCACAAGAGCGAACAAGACCCAAAAAGAATGGGTTGGAACCATAATTAGCCCATCATTTTACTCAAAAGTAGAACAAGGAGCGAATCACATCGTTACTAATGATTTGCTTGATCTACTTGACTATAACAATATCTTGCCCGAACAGTTTTTTAATGAATTGAGACCCAGGAGACAGCTTGAATATGAATTTGAACAGGAATTACGCAAATTAATGAGCAATGCCTATTATCAAAATTCTACTAAAGAGCTTGAGCGCTTAAAACAAGTAATCGAACAGGGAAATTTACCTAATAAAAATAATCTACTACTTATAATTACCGGTGTTATTGCATTAGCAACTAACAATAGTAAAAATTTAGATCAAGAAACTATCTCGATTATAAAAAACAGAATATTTAGTGTTCACTCATTTGACAAATATTCTTTAAGAATTTATTGCTCGTCCATGCGGCTTTATGATATTGATAGTAATATTTTGCTTACACATAAAATTATAAAGCAATTACAAAACAGTACTGATATTGACATTCAAAATTCAATTTTAGCAATTATTACTAATTTGATGGTTTTATGCATAGAAGACAAGCGCTATGATGCCGTTATGACTTTTGTAAAGGTTGCAGATTCTATTAAAATCAAACCCGAATTATGTTTTTGCAAGAGTGTTTTTTTAATATTCAAAAATTTGATTAATTTTCATTACACAAATCAAAAAGAATATCTTGAAGCCTGTCAAAAAGGAATCGATTTTCTTTCATTTATTGGCATGACGGAATATAGTAAGAATCTTACTGAGTTTGTCAATAAAAACAAATAGATAATTTTTTACCTATTTGAAACATTACTTTCATATATGATTTAAAAGTTCAAATATGCATCTATTGCCTTCTTCTCCTAAATTATCAATTATAATAGCAGCCATAAAGATTACTCTCAATACAAACTAAAAATCTAATATTTTTAAATTAGTAAAGATATAAATAAAGGGATAGGTAAGTTATGTTTGAAACCATAGTATATAGCGCCGTAATAGTTATTGTTTTCTGTCTTTCTAAAATATTTAAAGATACTTCTTTTTTTATATTTATTAGAAAAAAGCGTGGAATACTTTTAGTGGCATTTTCAGTGATAGTATTATTGGGAACTTTAGTAGCAAATAATTTTAAATTTAAGCAAATATTTCCAAGTTTAACTATTATTTTAATGTTGGTTTTATTAGTAGGATTGTTTTATATTTATAAAGATCATCCAAATAAATAACGGGCAAAATAAATAGCAATAAGAGTTTAAAAGCAACAATGCAGCAGCATTGTTGCTTTTATTATGCTCTAGTAAAAATTCTTGCTATCTTTTTACTTTCCATTCAAATCTTCTTGATGAATTTCAATTGATGGATAATGACCTAATGACGGCAAAAAGGTATCTAATGGGCAACTATAAACCATGTAGTAATCCCCTTCTTCTTTATTAGCATTATATTCAGTGAACTTCTGCTCAGCCTTTTTGGGATCCTTAGTAAGGTAGACTCACTGACAACACCGACTTTTTCCTGAGCAACATTTTCAACGCATCCCTTAAGAATCACTTTAAGGTTACCATCGTCTTTTAACGCCATTTTGATATAATCATCGTTCATTGGCTAAAATCTCCTTTATTTTTTCAGTAATTGCGTGAAAATATTTAGTTCTATTTTACTATTTTTCACGTGAAACAAAAAGTGGTTCTCACCTTCATGGTAGAATCACTTATCATTATTACTCTAAATATATTTTTCTCAAGGCAGCGACTTCTTCAGGAGTAACCTTAAGTTCATTCTTGAAATAAGCGTCAATGCTGCCAGAAAGATTAATCATTTCAGCAAAAGAGGCCTCTAAATATTCCGATCGGGTATCAAGCATCGAATACAAGTAAGCAAGTACATTTTGATCATCTGTTTCGTGCGCATATTGTGCCATTCGATGCTGGTTGCGCTTCTTACGCAGCGTCTTAGTCAGCATATAATCACTTATAATCGTATCCATATCAACACCAAGCAGATACAAAATGATTGCTACACCGTAGCCTGTCCGATCTTTACCGCCACGGCAATGCTGATCTAGCGGAACGTTTTCTTGCTCTAGCAAAACATCTAATAATTTGCGATAAATCCGTTTATTCTCATCAAGCCGGACAAAATCTTTACTTTGATTAATCATCGTCTTGCCTGAATTATCTAAACGAACATTTTGATCTACTTCTCGCTGAACTAATTGGCGAACTTTTTCATGTGTACTGCCAGCCTTGGCCGCCAGAACTGCTCTTTGCGCGTCAGGAACTAGGTGAAAAGTTTGCTGCAATGCTTGCCAGTTCTGATTTGGCTGAGCTAAATATTCAGCTGGACTGCGATAATCAACCACCGTTTTTAGTCCAATTAAGTCTAAAACCCGCTTATCATTTTCAGTAAGCCGGTGCAAATGATCAGAGCGAAATAATTTCCCCCACCTGATCCTTTTTCCATCTGCACCAAGATATCCGCCTAAATCACGAAAGTTATTGGTCCCCTCAAGAGGAACTACTCTAGTTGCCCAAATTATTTCATTATCTTCGTCTCTAAGTAGAAAATATGGTCGCGCGTACTTAGTTACTTTTATTTCAATAGAGTTTTCTGATGTTGTCAGCAAAAACTCACTAACAACTTTATCGGGCTGTGGCAATAAATAGATGCTAGTCTCCTTAGCATTACTCCATTTTAATTTGTACTCATCCCTACCCAAATATTTGACATTAACATTTGCAATCATAAATCCTCCACTATTATTTGGTTTCTTCAGTTTTGGCTGCTTCCTGCGCACAGCATTGTTTATCAATCATTCTCATAAATGGATACCAGATAGCAAGTAAAATCACGAGTTGAACAACGTGCCAGATGACCATTCGCCATCCACCCAGAAGAAATGCCCGGAAAAATTCAGGAGTTCCGGCTGTCTGGACTGGGATGCCATTAGGACGTGGAATAAGTCCAATATAAGTAGCCAAATACGTTGCTGCTACACTAATTGTTCCGCCCATTGTTAGTGGAATGAAGGCTAACGGATTTAATACCATTGGAATGCCGAATTTAAATGGCTCGCTTATGCCAAAGAAGGCAGGAATAAATCCGACTTTTCCCAAAGAGCGCAACCGTTCACTCTTAGAGCGAATACATAGAATTGCATATGCTAAAGCTCTCGGGCCTTTTTGGTTAGTAATAAAAGTCATCGTCACAATATACGGCAATGCGGTTCCCGCTTTAAATGCATTTAAATTAGCAACATCAAATGGATAAAACAGGGTATATAGTACTGCTGTCGTAGCCATTGTTCCATGAATTCCAAAAAACCAGCAAAATTCGGCAAAAAACACGAGGACTAAAGCAGCAAATGGACTTGATCCTAAACCTTGCAAAGGTACTTGAATTAGCGTCATGATCATATCATCTACATTATGATACGGCGTTAATGTAAATAAGAAATTAACAATCGCATAAATAATAGTAATTAAGAAAATCGGCAACATTGACGCGAATGTTTTTGATACAAATTCTGGTACACTATCAGGCATTTTAATCACTAAATATTTATTATTAGCAAATAGCGCAAACAGCCTCGTAGCGGTCAGCGCTACTACCATGGCGACCAACATCCCTTGTGAACCAATATAATTCATATCAAGGCCAATAAATTTACCTTTTTGTTCAATCATCGGTGTTACCAGTAAAAAGGCAACAAGCGATGAAATAATTGCCATAAATTTATCAACTTTAAGTTCAGCAGCTAAACTATTGGCTAATGAAACGACAACATAAATTGATAAGATATCGGTAGTAACTGCCGTAATGATATTAAAAATATTTTTTATTCCAGTTTGTGTAATAAAGCTTTGATACGGGCCAATATTTAAACTAAAAAAGATAGACGAAAATGAGCCGACCATCAAAACAGGTAAGATGGCCATCATCCCGCCGGCAATGGCAGAGACATATTTATTACGCTGAAATTTTCCCATTCCTGTTTGAATTTTGTCACGCCACTGTGCTAGCTTGGCCTTATTTGCGCTCACCATTAGCTTTTTTCTCCCCTTCCAAAACTTCTAGAGCATCATTAAGAACTTTTTCACCATTCATCATGCCGTAATCCATCTGGTCAATGACTCTGATCGGAATCGAAAATTCTTTCTCAAGTTCTGGTTTAATATGCCCCACTTGAGGTCCAAGCAAGATAATATCGAGGTCCGTATAATTATTAAGCGCAGATTCCGCAACGGCATTGATGTCAGCGTCAACCTTCTTTTTCTTAGCCGCTTTCTTCATCTGAGTCACCAACATGCTTGTAGAAAAACCACCTGCACAAGCTAACATTATTTTATAAGTCATTTTTACTAATTCCTTTCTTTTAAAATAGCAATAAGTTCTTTTGCCAAATCATTGACAGTCATCGCATTCATCAGGTGATCTTGTGCATGTACCATCAATAAGGAAGGCCTTTCTGCACTGCCATTAATTTCTTTTTGCAATAATTTAGTTTGTAAGTTATGCGCCGCAAGTAGGTCATCATGCGCTTTTTTTAGCAATTCTTCGCTTGCCTGATAATCTTGCGAGCGTGCCTTACGAATTGCTGCAATACTTTCAGACCTAGCACTTCCTCCCTGCGAAATTAACTGCATAATAATTTGTTCTTGCTCCATCAATAAAGCCTCCTTCACTTGAGCTACAAGCGCTATTATAAGCGCTTACATTTTGGGGATGGCTTTTTTTGGAAAAGTACACTATAAATTAACTGATAAATAAAAAAACGTGTAATATTACACGTCTTTGATTTCCTTATTTAACCTTTTTGCATATCGCTTGAATAGCTCATTCATAACTAATAATACGGGTACTTTATCCGTAACATTATAATCATCGATTCGCTTATCGGGCGAATAACAAAAAAGGCGTTCATCTGCCAATTTTGCCAACGGATTAACTGATAGATTGGTTAGAGTTATCAAGCAATTACCATGGCTCTTAATTTCCCGCGCTAGCTTCAATAATGGCTTTTTATTGCCAGATAAGCTAATTAGAAAAAAGAGATCACTACTTTCGTGGCCAATAATATGAGTTAAGTCACTAGGATAGTCATAAAAAAAGGACTTGTAATCAAGAGCATAAAAATTGCCAACGATTAGCCTGGTAACATATGCAGTTTGCCCCATTGAATAAAAATTAATCTTTTTCGCACTTAGCAATTTATCTAACACGCGTTCCCATGGCATTTGACTAATTAGTTCCAGGTTTTTCTGTAATTCTTTTGCGCCATAATCACCAACCTTTTGGTTATCTATGGTTTCATTTTTGATTGAGCTCTTTAAATCGGCGAACCCAGTGTAGCCTAATTTATGGCAAAGCCGCGTAATTGTATTTGGATATGTGTAAAAGCGTCGCGCCAAGTAAGTGATTTTTAAGTCACCGATATCCTTTTTATTAGCCGCAAAATACTGCACGATCCTATCTTCTAAATCCGTAAAATTAATTGATTGACTGATAACTCGCTCTTCAAAAGTCATACTTTTCCCTCTTTACTAAAAAAATTTGTTGAGGCCATTGTACTTTTAGACTTTACGAAGTTACTAAAATGTAAGCAAGTTATGAAAACAGCCACTAACTAATTCAATGAAGTTGAATTCTTCACGCGTTTACCTTGCAGTTAAGCTAAAAGACACTGGTATAAGTTTTATTTTATGCATGCTAATCGCTATCATCTTTTTTTAATAAAAAGCGTTTTACCCATGAACGACCGCTAGCATGAATTAGTTAATTTTGATCTTTAATTTGTAAAACAAGCAGCCCCTTTTTACCGACAATAGCATTTTTATTATTCAATGTATTTAAGAGCAAATTGGTACCAAGTTTTAACATTTTTTCAGATAATTACTTATGTATCTTGTTTACAAAAGACCGGCATTTTTTATCCACAATTTATGACACACAGCAGTTTGCACAAGTTTATCCACAAGACACAACCTGTTAAAAAAGATATTCACAGCATGTGGATATCTCGCTGCATTATTCATCTCTTTTACTGGTAAATTAATAAAAATAATCCACAGGATTGCCTGCAAATTTCTCATTTCAAGATTTATTTCTCGCAAAATTTGTGTATCTTTCTAAAATATCTATCCACAACTTGTTGATTTTGGATTAATGTTATTCACTTGTGGAAAACATTTTATTTAGATGGTACAATAAGTTTTGCTTAACGTTATCGGAGGGACTTATTTTGTTTGACATCAATAAATTTTGGCAGCATTTTAACGATGAAATGCGTGAACGTTTTAATGAAGTTGCCTACAATGCTTGGTTTAAAAATACTAAACCCGTTTCCTATAATAAGGAAACTCATGAACTAAAAATTGCCGTCCAAAATCCGGTTACTAAAGGATATTGGGAAAAGAATTTGTCTACGCAGCTCATTCAGTCAGCATACGGATATGCCAATATTGAAGTGATTCCTGTTTTTCAGATCGAAGGCGATAGCAGTACTGAACGGCTTGTAACCCCAAAGCCGCAGACACAGCCATTACGTGAAAAGACGCAAAGACAAGAAACCAATGCATTTGTCCGCAATCTTAAGCTGAATGATAAATATACTTTCGATAACTTTGTTCAAGGTGAAGGAAATAAACTTGCAGCAGGTGCTGCTTTAGCTGTTGCCGATAGTCCTGGTAGTTTTTACAATCCGCTTTTTATCTTTGGTGGCGTGGGTCTAGGTAAGACACACTTGATGCAAGCGATTGGTCACCAAATGCTGGCAGAACGACCAAATGCGAAAGTCGTTTATATCCAAAGTGAAACCTTCGTTAATGACTTCATCAATTCCATTAAAAATAAAACGCAGGATCAATTCCGGGAAAAATATCGTACCTGCGACTTATTGTTAGTCGACGATATCCAATTTTTTGCCAAAAAAGAGGGTATTCAAGAAGAATTCTTCCATACTTTTGAAACGCTCTATAACGATCAAAAACAGATTGTTATGACGAGTGACCGGCTGCCAACCGAAATTCCTGACTTGTCCGAAAGACTGGTATCTCGGTTTACCTGGGGGCTGCAAGTTGAAATTACGCCACCCGATCTGGAAACGCGAATTGCAATCTTGCGGAAAAAAGCCGAAGCTGAAAATCTCATTATTGATGACAGCACACTCGATTACATTGCTTCACAAGTTGATACCAATATTCGTGAACTTGAGGGTGCCTTGGTTAAAGTCCAGGCGCATGCAACAATTGAGCATGAAGACATTAACGTCAATTTAGCTCGCGAAGCCCTAGCAGATCTAAAACTGGTGCAAAAAAATCAAGGCTTACAAATTTCTAAAATCCAAGAAGTCGTTGCTAATTATTTCCAAACTTCGACTTATGAATTGAAAGGAAAAAAGCGGGTAAGGCAGATTGTCGTACCGCGCCAAATTGCAATGTACCTGTCTCGTGAATTAACTGATTCCAGCTTACCTAAAATCGGCCAAGAATTTGGCGGCAAGGACCACACAACGGTGATGCATGCTTGCGATAAAATTAGTCGCGAAATAAAAACGGACTCAGATATCAAAACAGCAGTTTTTGATTTGAAGCAGATGCTTGATCGCTAAAAAGTGCTTAAGTGTGGAAAACTTTCAGTCTTGTACACATTTTCTTAACCGTCATAATTACGTTATTTTAGGGCAAATTAAGTTTTTCAACAGAAATCACAGGACCTACTAATACTACTTAATTAAATATATAATTAATAAATAAAACAAATGCCAATCTAGGAGGTAACAAATGAAATTTACCGTAAACAGAAATCTGTTCGTTGATAATCTAAACAATGTAATGCATGCTATTTCTTCTCGCGCTACGATACCGATATTAAGCGGAATCAAACTCAACTTAACTGAAGATGAACTTCTTTTAACTGGTAGTGATTCTGACATTTCAATCGAAATTAGAATTCCGGTAAGTGAAGATTTAACTGTTGAATCAACTGGTGCAATTGTGTTACCAGCCCGGTTTTTCAGTGAAATTATTAGACGTTTGCCAGGTAAGGAATTTTCACTTGAAGTAAAAGAGAGTTTCCAAACACAAATCATCTCTGAAAATAGTGAATTCACGATTAATGGTCTTGATGCCAATAACTATCCAAGATTACCGGAAATTCCTGACGAGTCCTCTTTTATCATCTCAGGAAAAACTTTCCGTGAAATCATTAATGAAACCCAATTTGCAGTTGCAACCCAGGAAAGCCGTCTGGTTTTAACAGGTGTTCACTTTGACTTTGGTCCTGAGCGGATTCACGCTGTAGCGACTGACTCACATCGGCTTTCGAGTCGCGCATTGACGTTAGAAAATGGACCACAAGCTAAAACTGACTTAATTATTCCTGGTAAAAGCCTGCTTGAATTAGCACGTATTATCGGGGAAACTGATCCAGAAATTAAAGTTTGTCCGGGTGAAAATCAAGTACTCTTTGAAATTGGTAATATTCTGTTCTATTCACGTTTGCTTGAGGGCAGCTATCCGGATACTGAACGCTTGATTCCAAGCGAAAGCACAACAAGTGTTGAATTTGATTTAGCTGAGCTTTCTAGCGCGCTTGACCGTGCAAGTCTGTTAACTCACGCTGGCCGCAACAATGTTGTTGATTTAACCCTAGATACTGAAAACCAAACAGCTAAATTATCGGGTGAATCGGCAGAAATTGGTAACGTAGAAGAAGATGTTGCCTTTAAGAAATTGGAAGGCAAGAACTTGAAGATTTCCTTCAACCCTGATTATTTGCGTGATGCTTTGCGTGCTTCGGTAACTGATTCGGTTGTAATGGAATTTACCCAGCCTCTGCGGCCTTTCACTGTAAATCCAGATAAAGATGATATCGACTTTGTGCAATTAATCACACCAGTTAGAACTTTTTAAACAAACTTTTAGTTAATAATGAAAAAGGCCATCGAAATGATGGTCTTTTCTTTGGCAATTTTCTCAAAATAGACAAAAAAGGCGTCTTATTCTATTTTTACTGTCATTCACTGTGATACGTTTATTTATAAAAAAATCGTTTATAGGGCTTTATATTGCGCTTAAAGTTGTATTTTACCTGTGAAACGCATATACTTAACTATAGGTAATTAAAGTGATGAAGGTGGATATTATCAAAGAGTTTAAGGTAAAGGGTGAGTATGTCACTCTCAGTCAATTTTTAAAAGAAGAAAGTATCATTTCTTCTGGTGGTCAAGCTAAGTGGTATCTGCAAGAAAATCCCGTTATCTTGAATGGGATTAAGGAAAATCGCCGTGGGAAAAAGATTAGACCTGGCGATCAGATTGAAGTTGCCCAAGAAAGATATGAATTTCGGTAACCTGAATGTATCTCAAGCACTTTATTGCACAAAATTATCGTAATTTACAGCAATTAGACGTAGTTTTTGATCCCAATGTCAATATTTTTATCGGGCAAAATGCGCAGGGCAAGACTAATCTGCTTGAGGCGATTTACTTTTTGGCATTAACGAGATCACATCGGACAAGTAGTGATAAAGAATTAATTGCTTTTGACCAGGATTATGCAAATATTTCTGGTCATGTATATAAAAGCCAAATTGATTTATCCTTAAGGGTATTAATTACCAAAAAGGGTAAAAAAGTCTGGGTTAATCGGATCGAACAAGCCAAACTGTCAAAGTATGTTGGACAGTTAAATGCAATTTTGTTTTCTCCAGAAGATTTGGATTTGATTAAAGGAGCACCGACACAAAGACGGCGCTTTATGGATCAAGAATTTGGCCAGATTAATTCGGAATATCTTTATTTTGCCGGTAAATACAGACAGGTATTGCAACAAAAAAATAACTATCTGAAATTACTGGCAAAAGGACAAGCACGGGACATGATGTTTCTAGATGTTTTGTCCGATCAATTGGCTGGGGTTGCAGCTGAAGTGATTGTTCGGCGATTTAAATTTTTAAAATACTTAGATCGTTATGCTCAAAACGCATATGAACACATAAGTTCCAGCAATGAAAAATTGACACTTCATTATCGACCATCAGTCAAGGAAGTAACTGAATCTGATAGTGTCGAAGAGGTATATCGCAAACTACTTGCTAATTACCAAAAAAATCAAAAGATCGAATTACTGAAAAAAACAACTCTTAGTGGACCTCATCGTGATGATATTGAATTTGAATTAGATGGCAAGGATGCACATTTATATGGCTCGCAAGGCCAACAGCGAACAATTGCGCTTAGTGTTAAACTTGCGGAAATCCAATTAGTACATCATTTAACTGCCGAATATCCATTACTTTTACTCGATGATGTAATGAGTGAGCTTGATCATGACCGTCAAAGTGCTCTGCTCAATTACATTCATGGTAAGACACAAACTTTTATTACAACAACAGATCTCGAAGGTATTTCCTGGGAAATAATTAAAAAGCCTAAGGTATACCGGATTAAATCAGGGAAGATTTATTTAGAAGAGGGGAAATTGAATGGCTGATCAGAAGAAAGACAACCTCGACCAAATCAAGCAATATGAAAAAGAAGCTGATAAATATAATGCCAGCCAAATTCAAGTTTTAGGCGGGCTTGAAGCTGTTCGTAAACGGCCGGGTATGTATATTGGCTCCACAAGTTCTCAAGGCTTGCACCACCTAGTTTGGGAAATAATTGATAATGGTATTGATGAGAGCTTGGCAGGCTTTGCAACTAAGATCGAAGTTACCATCAATGAAGATGGTAGCGTAACTGTTCAAGATGATGGACGGGGAATTCCAGTTGACATTGAGAAAAAGACTGGTCGTCCAGCGCTTGAAACTGTCTTTACTGTTCTTCACGCCGGTGGTAAATTTGGCGGTGGCGGCTATAAAGTATCTGGTGGATTGCACGGTGTTGGTGCTTCAGTAGTTAATGCATTATCAACCAAGCTGGATGTTACAACAATGCGTGATGGCAAAAAGTACTTTATTGACTTTGATCACGGTCGTGTTGATCATGAAATGAAAATGACTGGTACTGTGCCGTTGACTGATCATGGTACAATTGTTCACTTCTTCCCAGATCCTGATATCTTCACTGAAACTACTTCATTTGATGATAAAATCTTAAAAAATAGAATACGTGAATTAGCCTTTTTGAATAAAGGCTTAAAGCTGACGTTTACGGATAAGCGAAAAGATAGCGCCGAGACGGATGTTTATCACTATGAGGGTGGTATTCAAGAATACGTTTCGTTCCTAAATCGTGATAATGAAGTTTTATTTGATAAACCAATTTATGTAGAGGGGACTTTCAGCGACATTAATGTCGAAGTTTCTTTGCAATATACTAAGGGTTATAAAACAACCTTGATGACTTTTGCTAATAACATTCATACCTATGAAGGCGGGATGCATGAAGCAGGGTTCAAGACAGCCTTAACGCGTGTAGTTAACGATTATGCTCATAAGACTAAATTACTGAAAGATAATGATGATAATTTGTCTGGTGAAGATATTCGTGAGGGTATGACAGCAATCGTTTCTGTTAAGCACCCAAACCCACAATTCGAAGGTCAGACTAAGACCAAATTAGGTAATTCCGATGCCAGAACAGCAGTTGACCGGGCATTTTCTGAAACTTTCAATGCTTTCTTAATGGAAAATCCG
Source organism: Lactobacillus sp. B4026 (assembly GCF_026535825.1). Taxonomy (NCBI): domain Bacteria; kingdom Bacillati; phylum Bacillota; class Bacilli; order Lactobacillales; family Lactobacillaceae; genus Lactobacillus; species Lactobacillus sp. B4026. The sequence continues at coordinate 47,130 of NZ_JAFNPD010000010.1, read as the reverse complement.
CAAGTTGGCCGAAAGATTGTTGAAAAAGCACAGTTAGCTGAACGTGCCAGAACTGCTGCTAAGCGTGCTCGTGAAGTTACCCGAAAGAAATCAGGCTTAGAAATTGCTAATTTGCCAGGGAAATTGGCAGATAATACAAGTAATGATCCAAGTATTTCAGAATTATTCATTGTCGAGGGTAATTCAGCCGGCGGTTCTGCTAAGCAAGGCCGTTCAAGATTAACACAAGCAATTTTACCGATTCGTGGTAAAATTCTGAATGTTGAAAAAGCTTCGATGGATCGTATTTTGGCCAATGAAGAAATTCGGTCATTATTTACGGCATTAGGAACTGGTTTCGGAGCTGATTTTGATGTTTCCAAGGCCCGTTATCATAAGCTGATTATTATGACTGATGCCGATGTCGACGGGGCCCATATTAGAACGCTGCTGTTAACACTCTTTTACAACTATATGCGTCCAATGATCGACAAAGGATATGTCTATATCGCACGTCCGCCTCTATACCAAGTTCGTCAAGGCAAGGTAATCAGATATTTAGATACTGATGAGGAATTGCATGACTACCTAGGCAGCTTGCAGCCAAGTCCAAAGCCAACGGTTCAGCGGTATAAGGGATTAGGTGAAATGGACCCAGAACAATTATGGGAAACGACCATGAATCCTGAAAATAGGCGGCTAGATCGGGTTAGTCCGGAATATGCTAAAAATGTCGATGAGGTGTTTGAATTACTCATGGGTAACGAAGTCGCACCGAGACGTAGTTTCATTGAAAGCAACGCTAAGTACGTTGAAAACTTGGATGCTTAGGAGGTTTAAATGGATAACGACAACCAAAGTCAAGATCACAGAATAAGAAACGTTGACTTGACCAACGTGATGAATAGTTCATTTTTGGATTATGCGATGTCAGTTATCGTAGCACGGGCTTTGCCTGATGTTCGCGATGGTTTGAAACCAGTCCAGCGTCGTATTCTTTACGGAATGAGCGAATTAGGCGTTACACCTGATAAACCATATAAGAAATCGGCCAGAATAGTTGGGGAAGTTATGGGTAAGTTTCACCCCCACGGTGATTCCTCAATTTATTTGGCAATGGCGCACATGGCACAAGATTTTAGCTACCGGTATATGCTGGTGGACGGTCACGGTAACTTTGGTTCGGTCGATGGTGATGAACCAGCCGCAATGCGTTATACCGAGGCACGAATGAGTAAAATCGCGGTTGAAATGCTGCGTGATATCAATAAAAATACTATTGATTGGCAACGTAACTACGATGACTCTGAAAATGAACCAGTTGTTTTACCAGCTAGGATTCCTAACTTGCTTGTCAACGGGACAAGTGGAATTGCCGTTGGTATGACCACGAATATTCCACCACATAACCTTTCTGAAGTTATTCAAGGATTGCATATGTTGATGGACAATCCAGAAATAACTACTAAAGAGTTGATGAAGGCAATTCCGGGACCAGATTTTCCAACTGGCGGAACAATTATGGGCCGAGGCGGTATTTACCGCGCTTATGAAACCGGTCGGGGCAACATTGTTGTTCGGGCTAACACTAATATCGAAACCGAAAAAAGTGGTCGTGAGCGAATTGTAGTTACTGAGATTCCGTACTTGGTCAATAAGGCTGAATTAGTAAAGAAGATTGCTGATTTAGCTCGTTCTAAGACAATTGACGGAATTACCGGTGTTCGTGATGAATCCGACCAATCTGGGATGCGAATTACCATTGATGTTCGGCGTGATGCCAGCGCAAGTGTTATTTTGAATAATTTATTCAAGCAGACACAGATGCAGGCTAACTTCGGCATGAATATGGTGGCAATTGTTGATGGCGCCCCACATTTCCTAAGCTTAAAGGAAATGCTGCAATACTACTTACAACACCAAGAAGATGTTGTTACTAGAAGAACCAAGTTCGATCTTGCTAAAGCTGAAGCTAGAGCTCATATTCTTGAAGGTTTGAAGATTGCACTAGATCACATTGATGAAATTGTTCATATTATTCGTCAAAGTGAATCAAGTGATATTGCCAAAGCTGCGTTAATCAGTCGGTTTGGATTAGATGACAAGCAGTCGCAAGCAATCCTGGATATGCGGTTAGTTCGCCTGACCGGACTGGAACGCGATAAAGTTGAAGCTGAATATAAAGAATTAAAAGCTAAAATTGCGGACTACCAAGATATTCTTGCACGACCAGAACGAATTAACGAGATTATTTATGACGAACTGCTTGATATTCAAAAGCGCTTTGGTGATGATCGTCGAACCAAGATTGGCGAAGGAGAAGTTGTTTCGATTGAAGATGAAGATTTGATCGAAAAACAAGATGTCTTGTTAACTTTGACTCACAGTGGCTACATTAAGCGGATGCTGATTAATGAATTTAAGACCCAAAACCGTGGTGGTAAAGGGATTAAAGGCATGGGCATTAAAGATGGTGACTTCATCGAAAACTTAATGTATTCAAGCACGCATGATTTATTGTTATTCTTTACAAATAAGGGAAAAGTCTACTCTAAGAAGGCTTACGAAATTCCTGAATTTGGTCGGACAGCTAAGGGTTTGCCGATTGTCAATCTCCTTCAGTTTGAGAAGGGCGAAAAAATCCAGACAATCATTAATATTCCTGAAGATGCAGATGATAAGTACCTCTTCTTCATTACCAAGATGGGAACTGTCAAACGGACCCACGTTAGTGAATTTGCCAATATCAGAAATAGTGGTTTAATTGCTCTAACGCTGCGCGATGGTGATGAATTGAGTAATGTCTTACCAACCGATGGTAAGCAAGATATCTTAATTGGTACTCATTTGGGCTATGCTGTTCGCTTTAACGAAACAACTGTCCGCTCTATGGGACGAACTGCTGCTGGTGTCCGGGGAATTAATCTTCGTGACCATGACTATGTAGTCGGTTCCGGTGTCGTTAAGGATAGCGATGAAGTTTTAGTCATTTCTGAAAAAGGCTACGGCAAACGGACCAGCGCTAGTGAGTATCCGGTTAAAGGCCGTGGCGGTAAGGGAATTAAGACTGCCAATGTCACGGAAAAGAATGGACCATTGTCTGGCGTTACTGTAGTAGATGGTTCACAGGATATTATGGTCATCACGGATGACGGAATTATGATCCGCTTTAAGATTACGGATGTTTCTCAAACTGGTCGAAGCACAATTGGTGTTCGCTTGATTAAAGTTGGTGATGGTAGTAAGGTCGCAAGTCTTGCTGTTGTGCCTGCTGAAGAAGACCAAGAAGTTGCAAATGACGAAGAAATAACTGCTGAATCAGAAGAATAATTAAGAAAAAAATTATCAGACTTTTTTGCGTATTTAATTGTGAGGGATGAAAAAATTCCTTGTAGGATCACGTGAAGATAGTTTGGTAATTTTTTGTTTCTGTGCTAAAATTAGAGCTTGCGAGTAATAAAACTAAATTACTCCTTGTTCTTGAATTTTTAGCAAGAACCATTTAGTCCAAAAGGAGGTGCACTAGTAATGACAACTACTAAGTATGAAATAACTTATATTATTAAGCCTGATATTGATGAAGAATCAAAAAAGGCGCTAGTTGAAAACTATGATAAGGTTATTGCCGATAATGGTGGTACGATGGTTGAGTCAAAAGACTGGGAAAAGCGTCATTTCGCATATGAAATTAACAAATACCGTGAGGGAACTTATCACGTTATGACTTTCACTGCAGACAACGCTGACGCAGTTAACGAATTTGACCGTTTATCTAAGATTGACACTGCTGTTTTGCGTTCAATGACTGTCAAAGTTGGCGAATAAAAAATAGCAACTTATCGTTTTCGTGATTTAGGAAAGGAAGGACCTAAAGTATGATTAATCGAGTTGTACTTGTTGGCCGTTTAACACGTGATCCTGAATTACGTACTACTGGGAGTGGAATCTCGGTTGCTACGTTTACTCTTGCCGTTGATCGTCAGTATACTAACGCTCAAGGCGAGAGAGGTGCGGATTTTATTAGCTGTGTAATTTGGCGAAAAGCAGCAGAAAATTTCTGTAACTTTACGTCTAAAGGATCACTTGTTGGTATTGACGGCCGAATTCAAACCAGAAGTTACGATAATAAAGATGGGCAAAGAGTATATGTGACCGAAGTTGTCGTTGATAACTTTGCATTGCTTGAATCACGTAAAGATCGTGAAGCCCGTGGTCAAAATGGTGGCTTTACACCAACTGATAACGGCAATTTTGGTAATCAAAATACCAATAATTCGCCAAACATGGGACCATCTAATCAGAATAATCCGCTAAATAGCAGTAATCAATCTGATAATACCCAAGATCCATTTGCTGGTTCGGGTGACACGATTGATATTTCTGATGATGATCTTCCATTCTAATTTTAAAGAAAGGACCTAGGATATGGCTCAACAAAGAAGAGGCGGCCATCGTCGTCGTAAGGTTGACTTTATCGCAGCCAACCACATTGATTACGTTGACTACAAGGACGTTGATCTGTTGAAACGTTTTATCTCCGAAAGAGGTAAAATCTTACCACGTCGTGTCACTGGCACTAGCGCTAAGAATCAACGTAAAGTAGCTAAGGCAATCGAAAGAGCTCGCATTATGGGCTTGTTGCCATTCGTTACTGAAGACTAATTAAGTCAAATAAAATAAAAGGCGGAAAAGTTAATTTTCCGCCTTTTTTGTGTTTTATTAAATATTTTTTGTAAAGCAGCAGCTAATTCCGCCCAAAACTAAAATTATTCTTTATCGCGGCATTAAGCCCCAGCCAAATGTCCGGTCTAAGCAGATATGTGCCAGCCATATTAGGTTAAAGTTGATTAACTGGGTTGTTCTTAAATGGGGGAACAAAGCCAAAATGGTCAAAAAGATTAACGGAAATACAAGTAAATGACCGAGATTATAAAGAACATTTCCCACCTGAGGCGATATTGCATAGCCAGCTGCCCCAAGATCAAAAACTAGGTACCAGGCAATAAAAAATAGTAATGAACCATCGTTTTTCCAGTATGCTACTAATAGAAAAATTAGTGCGACAAGATAGTCCAATTTATAAAGATAAGCAATCATATTTTTTCCTTCCAGTTTATAATTCGCCTAACTGTTTTAAGCTATTTTCGATTTCGTCAATGGAGGCTTCTTCTTCAATTTTGTTTTTAAGTTCAGCTAGAATTTTTGTCATTTTGGTATAAAAAATGGCTTGTTGCTGACAATCCTGTGCTTTTTTCGTTACTAGTTTTAAGGTCTCTTTGTCGCAGTAATTGCTTTTAGGGCTTTGATATAAGGCAACAGCTTGTTTAACTTCTGGTAACTTGAGCTGTGCGTGACGCAGATTGGTAATAAACTTTATTAATGCAGCATCGGCATCAGTGTAGTCTCTGTAGCCGTTTCTGTTACGTTGGGGATGCAATAGCCCAATTTTTTCATAGTAACGCAGGGTATCAGTACTAATATTTACTAGTTTAGCGAATGCAGCAATTTTCATTATCCAAAGCCTCCATGAATTCAGTATCACATTGGAGTATACTCCAATGTCAAGAATTAATAATATAAAAATAGCGCCTAGTACCACCAGCTAGGTGTCTTTTTATCCGCTGTTTTGCTGACTTTAATTTTTAAGCACCAGTTTTTATTAGAATGATGCAAGGAAAGCAAGCAGCCTGCTCCAGCCTGCGATAATAGTTGATTTTAGCTTGATTTAAAGATAATCCGGTACCTGCTACTTGTTAGCAGCAATAAAAGCTTAATATTCAGGAGTTTCTTATCAAGTGATTACAAGGTATAATAATAATGATGTACTATACATTAATTTAGGAAGGATCTTACATGAAAGATTTTTTACGTAAGCTTGAATTTCCTGCTTTTATCAAGGATTCACGTTTGACAGCTTCTGTCATTATCATCTTGGCACTGTCACTTTTAGGCAGTATTGTTGCGATGATCATGAATCCATTATTCGGTTTGGCAATGGTACTAATTTTTATTTTGACCGTTGCTTGTACCGTTTATGGTGCTTATATACTTGCTGGTAACGCGAATAACTTTGCTGTCAGTTTGTCTTATCGGATTAAGCGCAGCGAACAAGAAGCGATGATTAAAATGCCTCTTGGCATCTTGCTGTATGACAAGGACAGACAAATTCAGTGGGTAAATCCATATTTACAGCTTTATTTAAAAGATGAAGACCTGATTGGACACACGATTAAATCAGTTGATCCAGATTTAGATAAGTTAATTGATGATTTGTTAAAGGCTAAAACTGCTGAAAATCACGTTGTGAATTGGGATGGTCACCAATTTGAAATGGTCATCCAGAATAATTTGGGTGTGATCTATTTACTTGATATTACGCGTTATGCGAAAATTGAACAGAAATATAATAATGAGTTGTTAGCAATTGGCCAAGTATTTATTGATAATTACGATGAACTAAGCGAAACAATGCATGATCAGGAACTAACGACTACGAGTTCTTATGTGCAAAATACTCTGAGTGATTACGCCAAAAATTACAATGCCTACCTTAAGCGGATTGATGAGGATCATTTCTTGCTACTGTTACATATGCAGGATTTAGCTAAAATGGAAAAAGATAAGTTCTCCGTTTTGGATAAAATGCGGCTAGAAACCAGCCGTAATAATACGCCATTGACCTTATCGATTGGGATTGCTTTTGGCAGTAGTTTAATTACCGAATTGGCTGACCAAGCCCAGTCTAACCTTGACTTGGCTTTAGGACGAGGTGGTGACCAGGTTGTTTTAAGTCAACCTGGAAAGGCCGCGCGTTTTTATGGCGGTAAATCTAATCCAATGGAAAAACGGACACGTGTGCGTGCACGAATGGTTTCCCAAGCAATTAGTGAATTGTTTAAAGAAGCTGACCGGGTTTTTGTTGTTGGTCATGCTAATCCCGATATGGATTCAGTGGGTAGTGGAATTGGTGTCGTTAAGATTGCCAGATTGCATAATGTTAAGGCGAACTTTGTGCTAGACGTCAATAAGACAAACTATGATGTTGGCCGGTTAGTTGCCAAGATGCAAAAAGTTAAAGAAGACACCGATATGTTTATCTCGCCAGACGATGCTTTGGAAAGTTTAACTGATAAGTCAATGCTAGTTATGGTTGATCATTCAAAATATTCGATTACTTATTCAAAAGATTTATACGACCGGTTGAAGAATCGCATTATTGTAATTGATCACCACCGCCGCGGTGAAGAATTCCCTGAAAATCCTATGCTGACATACGTTGAGCCCTATGCCTCGTCCGCATGTGAACTTGTCACTGAAATGGTAGAATATCAACAACCAAGTTCAGGCCAGCGGGTCTTGACCGATTTGGAAGCGACAGCAATGCTAGCTGGTATTACGGTTGATTCACGTGAATTCTCGCTAAGAACGGGAACGCGGACATTTGATGCGGCGAGCTATCTGCGCTCAATTGGTGCTAGCTCTGTTGGCGTGAGTGAACTGCTTAAGGAGGATATCGATAGTTTCCTTGAGCGCACACGCCTAGTCAGCAGCCTAAAAATGATCAGGCCAAAAATGGCTGTTTTGTGCGGTGATGATGACCAGATTATTGATCCGATAATTACTGCTCAAGCCGCGGATACGGCACTTGATTTGGAAAATGTTGAAGCTAGTTTTGCAATTACTCGGCGCAGTAAAGACACCATTAGCATTTCTGCTCGTTCGATGGGCGAAATCAATGTCCAGGTAATTATGGAAAAATTAGGCGGTGGCGGCCATTTATCTAATGCTGCAACGCAAATTAAGGGTGTTACAGTTCAAGAGGCACTTGCCAAACTGCTTAATGCAGTTGATACTTATGAAAAAGAAAATGAATAGAGGTAAGCAAAATGAAAGTTATTTTTACTAAAGATGTTAAAGGCCGCGGCAAACGTGGTGAAGTTAAGAACGTTCCAGATGGCTACGCCCAAAACTTTTTATTAAAACGCGGTTTAGCTAAAGAGGCTAATAAGGCCAACATGCACACTTTAGAGCGCGTAGAAGCCAATGAAAAGGCTGCTTACGAAAGTGAAAAGGCAGAAGCTGAAAAAATTAAGGCTCAGCTTGACCAAGATGAAACTGTAGTCAACTTTAAGTCAAAGGCTGGTTCAGATTCACGTCTCTTTGGTTCAATTTCCGGCAAGAAAATTGTTGAGGGCTTAGAGGATCAGTTCGGAATTAAGCTCGACAAGCGCAAATTAAACCTGCCTGAGCCAATTAAAACCTTAGGCTATACAAATGTACCTGTTAAGTTATTTAAGGGCATAGAGGGCAAAATTCGTGTCCACGTTACTGAACAGGAATAACTTTAATTTAATAAAAAGTGGTCATGATTAATGGATAATATCGTTTCGCAACAAATACCGCACGATGATGAAGCGGAAAAAGCCGTTTTAGGTGCAATTTTTATTGATCCAGAGGCAATTGCCGACGCCAGTGCGGAGGTTGAGCCGGGTGACTTTTATAAAAAAGCTAATCAATTAATCTTTCAAGCAATGCTTGATTTATCAGATCGCGAAGATGCAATTGATCCGCTAACTTTACAAGATGAATTAACCAAAAAGAATCAGCTGGATGATATTGGCGGAATTGCTTATGTTTCGGAACTTGCCATTGCCACCCCTACGGCTGCTCATATCGTTTATTATGCCAAGATTGTTCACCGTAAGGCATTATTGCGGCGGCTTATTTCTGCCAGTCAAAAAATCATTTCGAACGCAATGCAGGATTCAGACGATGTTACTGCAATTCTAGATGATGCCGAAAGTGAGATCATGAATGTTTCTTCGGAAAACAATGCAAATGGCTTTCGGGGAATCAAGGATATTGTTAATGCCGCAATTGAAGAAATCAATAGTATTCCTGAAGACGGCAACATGGTTACTGGTCTGCCCACAGGCTTTGTCGAACTAGATAAAATGACTACGGGTTTCCACGATGATGAATTAATTATTATTGCTGCCCGTCCAGGTGTTGGTAAAACTTCTTTTGCACTGAATGTTGCTCAGTATGTTGGGTTGCATACTGACAAAACGGTCGCCATGTTTTCTTTGGAAATGAGTGGCGAGCAGTTGGTACAAAGAATGCTAGCCTCTGAAGGCCTAATTAATTCGCAGCATCTAAGGACTGGCCAATTGGACGAAGAGGAGTGGCGCAAATTGATCGTAGCGTCTGGCTCTTTGGCTAATGCCAGCATCTATATTGATGATACGCCAGGAATTAAAATGAGTGAGATTAGAGCACAGGCTCGCCGACTTGCCAAGGAAAAAGGCAACTTAGGCTTAATTGTGATCGATTATCTGCAGCTGATTGAAGGGCCACGCAGCGAATCACGCCAACAAGAAGTCTCGGCAATTTCGCGGCAATTGAAAAAATTGGCTAAAGAACTACATGTGCCGGTTATTGCTCTGTCCCAGTTATCGCGTTCAGTCGAGCAGCGCCAGGACAAGCGGCCTGTTTTGTCTGATATCCGTGAATCTGGTTCTATTGAACAGGATGCCGATATTGTTTCTTTTTTGTACCGGGATGATTACTACCGCGAAGAAAATGAGGAAGATGGTGATGATCAACAAGAAGTTGGTGCAGAGGATGATAATGGTGAAGTAGAAGTCATTATCGAAAAGAACCGGTCTGGTAGCCGGGGGACGGTTAAATTAATGTTCTCTAAGCCATATAACCGCTTTTCAAACCTCGATTATAGTCACGATCAACCTGATCAGTAAACAATACTATATAATTTGTACTTAAAATATAAAAATCCCATTATTACAGCTGTTATTCTGGATACTAATCCAAAAATAAAGCATATTTAATGACTTAGTTAATTTAAGATTGTACTATTAAGGTGTAAATAGATTATTTTGCTTATTTTTTAGGAAAGGACCTAGAATTATGGCTGATAAAGGATTTAAAGATAAAGTAGCAGGAAAAGCTAAAGAATTAAAGGGTAAGGTACAGCAAGCTGCAGGTGATATGAAAGACAAAGCCCAAGATGCTGCTGACAATGTCAAAGATAAAGTCGATGACGCCAAGGATAATATGAAAAAATAATACTTGGTAAAAAAAGAGTTGAGGAATATTTCCTCAACTCTTTTTTGTGTTACACGTGAAACTAATTGCTAACGTAATTTGTTCTTAACTTCTGGTGGCAACTCCAAATTAGGGTGCTCCGGATCATAAAATTCGTAAAAGACAGGAGCCTTATTTGAATCATTACTCTTAGGATAGAGCTCATAATTATTAGCCATCAACGGCAGCGTCATATTATTTTTATAGGAATCCCAAATCTTACCTAAAATTTGAGCAATTAACTTACGCTCTTGGGGATCAAGTGATAAAAAGACCCGACTAAAACGGTAAGTTCCAACCAGTTTATTATTTGTTAGCTGATGTGCTTCCTCAATATCGGCATTTTCAAAGGCTTCAAATAAATCGGAAAATGCTTCACCGCGTTCTTCTTTGGGAATGGAATGATTAAAGTTAATTAGAGCATGACGGAGTACACGACTACCAGAAGATAATCCTTTTGCCAGGGTAAAACTGTCACGACCAACTGACCAGCGTCGTGGGTCGTGCTGGTTGCGCATTGCCGCCGTACTTTTGACAACAATTGTTTGCTCAGGATGGTCAAGCATTGCTCCAAAAATTGAACTCTGTGGAATGTAGGTTTTCATTTTAGGCATTGCCTGGATAAAGCCGGGACTAGTATAAACCTTATGGAAAAATCCCGGACCATCAAAACTAAGCGCTTTAACTACTCTTTCTTGTGTTTCGGGCTTAGCAGCACTTAGGGCATATTGGGCAAAATTCCCGCCTTTTGAATGACCCAAGAGATAAATTTGCTTTTCAGGAAACTTGGTTGAGATTTCTTCCAAATATTTTGCCGCTACGCTTTGACCGTAAATTTCCGGCAAATAGTTCATGCGCATATCTTCTTTCCAACCAATCATGGTGCCATCAGTACCGCGAAAGGCGATAGCAATGGTATCTTTTGTAATTGAAAATGTTGCAGCACTGAATTGCAGTGGATACGGGTCGTCTTCTAGCCTGTCAGTCCAGTCAAGAATTTTTATATTGCCGATTCTAGGACTCTCGGCAAGTAAGATGATTTCTGCAGCAGTTTCAGAATGCATCTGGTGCTGAAAAGATGCCAAATTACGCAATTTTTCTGCTAATTCAGCTAATGTGTGTCCAACGCTAGAATCGTCTGCGGGAAGATAAACTAATGAAGATAATAAAGCGGCATCGATACTGTTAAAAGGCTTTTCTGCGAAAGTAAGATCACCGCGCCAACGTAAATAATCAAGTGGACCAGCCATAAAAATTACTCCTTTTTATTAAAATTACCACTTTTCAGCAGCCATTGTAGCTAATTTGATTTTTGCGAACAAAAAATAAGCAATAGTTAATTTCTATTGCTTATTGTAAAACAATCAGTTATTTACCGAGACTATCGTAACTGATTCGTTTAATGTCAGGATATTTCCGCAAGGCCATAATAATATCATTTTCATCAATATTATTATTAATAATACCATCGGCAAAGAAAATAATCTTTTCATCACTAACAAATAAAATTTTGACAGAGGCATTTTCAACGTGATTTGCGGCTAATTCATGTTGAATTGTTTCCAAAATATGGGGGCGATTAACTGCCTCAATTTGAACATTAAACCGGATATGCATGATGATTTTATCAATAATATTGTCATCATGAAATAGCATCTGAATAACAAATAACAGGGCTGTAGCCAGAACGCCTAAGAAGTATAATCCAGAACCAATAGCCATACCAATTGCGGCTGTTGCCCAGATACCTGCAGCTGTAGTCAATCCAGAAACTTGGTCTTTTTTAACTAAAATTGTCCCAGCACCAATAAATGAAATACCAGAAACGACTTGCGCTGCGATACGCGATGCGTCAAATTCCATTCCGGATATTTTAATTAAATCATTGAAACCATACTTGGAAACAATCATAAATAGTGCAGAAGAAAATGCTACAACAATGTGGGTTCTAACACCCGCACTCTTTCTCTGTATTGCTCGTTCATAGCCGATTAAGGCCCCGCATAAAGAGGCCACCAACAACCTTAATAACCAGGGTAATTGGGCATTAATCGGTGTTATATTTGCCATTATATCAATATCACTCCATTTCTAAATAAACCACGTTATATTATACTCTAAAATAAATGGTATTAGAATATAGTTTTTTAATGTTTACGCAAAAATGGGCGGATAAGACCAGTAAAATCATTGACTTTATCGGGTTTCAGCATGTTATCAAAGTGAAGTTGCTTTTTAAGTAGTCTATCAAAATTATTTATTATGTTAGTAGATAATAATTACTTAACTAATATTTATTTGGCTTTGAATACTTGATGACTTCGTTAGTTAATAAATCATTGAAAAGATAAAACAATAAGTGATTACTAATTGAATATTTATTGAGATCACGGGCATTAGGCAAGATATAGGTTTCGGTTGTAGCAAATGGCAGGCTCTTAGCAGCAGTGACGGCAAACACATTTGCCTTACTTTTAACTGCACCGCCAGCAATGCTATTGGTCAAAGCGCTTTTACCGGAAACCGTATAAATGATGACTAAGTCACGTGGTTGAAAGACATAACTAAGATCGTCAGAATAGTAAATTTTTTCAACGACTTCACTATAAATATTCAAAGTCTGTAAATTATACTTCAATTGATCTGCGCAGGGGGACGATTTTCCGGTGGCCACAATCTTAATAGAAACAGATTGGAGGATTTGTTCAGCCAGTTTTTTAAGATTTAAATTAGTTGCAATTAACTGATCCAGCATTTGCTTATATGATTCAATCATCAGATTAATTGACGAGCTGTTTGAATTGCGGTCGATTTTTTGCGCAAAATACGCATTGACGGCATATTTAAATTCGGTGTAACCCTGAAAGCCTAATGTTTTACAAAAGCGCGTAACGGTATTGCGGGATACGCCGATACTTTGCGCTAAGCTAGTTATATTTTTTTCAACGACTAATTCTGGAAATTCTAGTAGAGAATCAGCGACAATTTTTTCCTGCCTGGTTAATTGCGGAAGTGCGGATTTAATTAATAAAAAAATATCCATAACGGTTGCCTTTCTAAAGTTTGTTTCACTTTTTGTGCAGTCGCACATATAAATTATTATAGATGTGCTATTGCATAAGTAAAAGAAACATTTTAAAATTAGTAGTGAATATACAATATAAGTTGTTATTCACTACTTTAAAGTAAAAGGAGGTACTTAGGTGAACAATAGATTTCCAGCAGATTTTTTATGGGGAGGTGCTATTTCAGCTAATCAAAGTGAAGGTAATTGGCGTGCCGATAATAAAGGTCCGTCAGTTGCGGATATCATGCGGACAAATGAGCGTATTTCACCCTCACTAGCAGAGGTTACTGCGCGACTGCAAGATAAGCATGATGAACGCTATCCTAAAAGAAACGGGATCGACTTTTATCATACTTACGAGCAAGACTTGCAATTGCTTGCGCAAACGGGTTGCAAGGTCTTCAGAACATCGATTGCTTGGAGCAGAATATTTCCACGCGGCGATGAAAAAGAGCCTAATCAGGCTGGACTTGACTTTTATTATAAGCTATTTAGTAGTTGTAAAAAACTAGGACTAAAAATAATGGTCACTTTGTCTCATTATGAAATGCCAATTTACTTAGTTGAGCATTATGGTGGTTGGAAAAATCGCCAGTTGATTGATTTTTATGTCAATTATTGTCAGACAGTGATCAAAGAATACGCGGATTTAGTTGATTTTTGGCTACCATTTAATGAAATCGATAGCGTATTTCGGCATCCGTTTATTAGTGCTGGTTTGGTCAAAGAAGATCAGAGTATGGCTAACTTGTGTCAAGCAATGCATTACCAATTTGTAGCTAGCGCAAAGATAACCAGTTATATTCACCAAATAACTAAGGCGCAAGTGGGTTGTATGATCACAGGAATCCAGATTTATCCGGCAACAAGTAAGCCAGAAGATAATTTCTTAATCGAGCAAGTGCGCCAACAAATGTATCTTGCTGGGCAAGTTCAAATACAGGGCAATTATCCCAAGCGAATTTTAAAGATGATGACAAAAAAGTTCGATTTGGATATTACTGCTGCGGACTTGCACTTGCTTAAGCAAGGTACGGGCGATTTTCTGGCTTTTAGCTACTACACTTCAATCATGAAGGGGGTTGAAAATAGTGGCGCAAAAGCTGAAGGCAATACGATTAGTGGTCAAAGAAATCCATATTTAGCATCGTCGAAATGGGGTTGGCAAATTGACCCTGTGGGCTTGAGAACATTATGTTTAGATTTGGCCGATCGGTTTGATGTTCCCCTTTTTATTGTTGAAAATGGTTTGGGAGCAGAAGACCAAGTAACGCAGGATCACCAAATCCACGACGAATATCGCATGCAGTATTTGCAAAAGCACATAGAACAATTGAGTCTGTCTTTGAACGAAGATGGCGTTGATATTATGGGCTATCTTATTTGGGGAATGATTGATATTGTCAGTTCTTCAACTGCGCAAATGAGTAAACGCTATGGTCTAATTTATGTTGATTATGATGATGAAAATCATGGCAGTGGTCGCAGGTTAAAAAAGGATAGCTTTTACTGGTATCAAAATTTGATGAAGGAAAATTAATGTTAATGATTGGGGGTTAAGCGAATGGATGATAGATTATTTGCCCAAAAAATTCTTGAATTAGTGGGCGGTCAGGATAATGTTGAAAAATCCTGGCATTGTGCAACGCGTTTACGGATTATTCCTAATGATGCAGCAAAAATTAACTTGGAGGAGTTAAAGAAACTTAAAGGTGTATTAGGTGTTGTTCAGAGTGGTGAACAATGTCAAATTGTTATTGGTAACCAAGTTGGCAGTATTTACCAAGAGTTTCAAAAATTGCTAACACAGAAAAACGACAATGCAAGTCAGCCAGCTAGCGAAACTAAACCCGAAAAAAAGAAGACTAACATTTTTAGTCGAATGTTATCAGCTTTAGTTGGTTGTATTACGCCGTTAATCCCAGTTTTGATTGCAGGCGGAATGGGCAAATGTATTGTCATGCTATTGCCAATGCTCAAAATCTTAGATAAAACTTCTAGTACTTATCAAATTTTATACTTTATCTTCGATTCATCGTTTTACTTCTTACCTGTTTTTGTAGCTATTGCAGCAGCTAAGCAGTTTAAAACAAATATTTACTTATCAGCCTTAGTTGGCGCGACTTTGATTAATCCGACTTTTATTGCGATGATTCAAAGCGGTAAACCGCAGAACTTGTTTGGTATTCCGGTTGTCCCAGCCAGTTATGCCAACTCTATTATTCCTGCTATTGTGGCAATTTGGGCACTCAGCTATATAGAACATTTCTTTGACCGCTATCTTTGGCGGCCAATTAAAAGCTTTATGGCCCCTTTATTAAGTATTATGATCGTAGTACCGCTAACATTGCTGGCCATTGGACCAGCAATGACATGGGTCTCGAAGGGGATATCGTTAGTCATGTTTTTCCTAAGCGGAAAACTTGGGCCATTTGCTATTGCTATATTTGCACTAATCTACCCATGGATTGTAACTACAGGGATGCATTCGGCCTTAGCAATTGCTGGGCTAGAAGCAATTACCAAGCGCGGATTTGACCCGTTTACACGAGTGCTGACACTATTGCACAACATCACTCAAGGTGCTGCAACATTGGCAGTTGCTGTTAGAACCAAAGATGAGGAATTACGTGCAACAGCCATCTCAGCAGCGTTAACAGT
Organism: Lactobacillus sp. B4026; assembly: GCF_026535825.1. Taxonomy (NCBI): domain Bacteria; kingdom Bacillati; phylum Bacillota; class Bacilli; order Lactobacillales; family Lactobacillaceae; genus Lactobacillus; species Lactobacillus sp. B4026. The sequence continues at coordinate 31,319 of NZ_JAFNPD010000010.1, read as the reverse complement.
CTTTTGTGCCGGTATTAGTGAGCCATGCTTATACGGTGTAACACTAAAATATCGTAAGCCAATGTATTCTTGTATGATTGGCGGCTTTGCTGGTGGTATTTATGCGGGAATCATGGGCGTTAATGCCTATGTCTTTATGACACCAGGATTAATTACCCTACCAATGTGGATTAACCCCAATAATACCGGTAACTTACAAAACTTACTGAATGCAGTCATTTCAGCAGCAATTGCTGCAATCGTGACTTTTGTTGTTCAGCTCTTTATGGGAATCGACGAGCCAAAACAAGAAGCAGTAAGTGAGTAAAATCATTTGTAAATTAGATTGAAATAGCGATTTTAAGCCTTCAGCTGGCAACAAAATCGCTTTTTTGCTGCAAAAAATAAATTTACTGGTAAAAAGTACTTGCGTAAAGCTAACTGATATGGTTTAATAAGTATCGTTGTCGAGTTTGACAATGCTGACTTAGCTCAGTTGGCAGAGCACGTCACTAGTAATGATGAGGTCGGAGGTTCGAATCCTCTAGTCAGCATAAATAATCTTTAAGAAGTCTATTATTGAGGTTCTATAATATATCTTGATAATAGGCTTTTTTTGTTTTTTAATTTTTAGTTGATAGTTATGCAAAGTTGTTAATATTTAGCTTTTGCCACACAAATGCCACAAAAGCCCGAGTAATATTACTCAGACTTATCTTCGTTTCCAAAACCTGAATATTGAATAAAATTGGTAAGCTGTTTTAGTTTAATATCTAGATTTTCAATTACTTCTTTTTTACTTATTGATCCACTTTCCCATTTAGCAACATCATGATTAGTGTTTTCAGAAAATTTATCGTAAATTAAATGCAACTAGTGTCGGTTATTGGACTACTAAGATTGTAATTTTGATTGCTCTGTAAGCTGGTATGCGACCGCAAGAAATTCAAGTGCTTAGATGGTCTAATTTGGTTGATGTGACAAGCATAAAATTTTCAGAATAATACATGGAATGAAAAAGAGAAGCAATTTAACGGTCATTTAAAGAGTAGGTTTAAAGATGAATTTCTGCTAACCTTGCCCCTTTCGAAATTAGTTTTGCAGTTATTGGAGAAGTTTAAACATCGTTAGATGAGCAGTATATTGTCAATAAAAATGATTTAATCATTTTGAATATTAAGGATTATCGTTTGTGTGCATTAGGCTATCCAATAGTTCAAAAAGCATGAATGATATGTTAAAAAAGCATTTGTGAGCAAGTCGGAATAGATAGTAATGGTCTAAATATTAGTATGTACACTTGTCAGCATACGGTAGCAACTAAGTTGGGCAATACTCCAGGAATGTCTTATCCGTGGGCAGCAAGTCGTATGGGTCATACAGTCAAGATGTTTATGAAAACTTATGAGCATGTAGATGAAGATAGAAATATCAGATTTGGTTATGAATGATAAGTAAATTAAATACATAAAACTAGAATTATCAATTTAAGTTTAAAACAATCCATAAAATTAGTTTTAAATATATGAGTTATTTGAGTTAAAATAATTGAAAAAGCAACTTTTAAAGTGGGGTGTTAATATAATGGGAGTAGTAGTGAGCTTTATTAATATGAAAGGTGGAGTTGGGAAAACAACTCTAACAAGAGAAATTGGTTACCATTTAGCGTATAATTTAAGAAAAAAAGTTTTGTTAATAGATATAGATCCACAAATTAATTTAACGCAATCAGTTTTTAAGATTTTTGGTTATGCGCAAACAAAGAAGATAGCGGAAAATAATCAAAGAGAAGCTAAAGAGAACGAAGGTAATGAAAGTATAGCCAAAGAGAAAAAGTACGAATTAACCCATGCATCTATACAAAATGTTTTTAATGGTAATTTATCTAGTGAAAATCCAACAGAAAATTTAAAAAAAGTTATTCTTAATTTAGATGATGTATCTTTAAGTATTATACCTGGAGAATTCGGATTAGATTTTATTACAAGAAATTTGAGTAGTAGTCAACTTGAAAATGGATTGTATAATTTTATCGAAAAAAATAAAATTAGGGAAAAGTTCGATTACATATTGATTGATTGTCCACCAACTTACTCCTCGTATACAATTGCAGCATTGAAAACAAGTAATTTTTATGTGATACCTGTTAAACCAGAAGCGTATTCGACTCTTGGTGTTGATATGCTGGAGAAAGTTGTTAAATTTCTTATTAGCGAAGATACTCCATATTTTAAAGATAAGCCATTAAAAAATTTGGGCATAATTATTACCATGGTAAAGCAAAATGAAAAAGTTGGAATTAGAGAAATTATAAATGATTTAAAAACAAGTTCTAAATTTAAAAGTGAGGGAATTAATGTTTTTGAAAATGAATTTTCCTATAATCCTCAACTTGAAAGTAGATTAGATTATTTAATAGATAAATTTAATGCTGAAAAATATTCAAAGCCAAATTTAAAAAAACTGACTAAAGAATTCATTAATAAAATTGAGAGAGGTGAAAACAAATGAATGAATTAGAAATTATTAAAAGAGTGTATAGTAACATCAAAAAAACTAAAGATGTTAATTATAGAAAGACTATGCTGTATTCTGTATATTCATTTTTATTGTTGTCAACGAATTACTTTCATCACAATATTGATTTGAAATCTTTTTTAACGCCTTTATTACAAGATATAGATAATATTCATAACGAAAAAGAAAGAAAAAATAAGTCTTGTGTATTTAAAGATTATGTATATAAAAGTCGTTCACAAATAGTTGCTCGTTTTATAAGAATTATTCAGAAATCAGATGAATCTGTTCAAATTATATTGATTAATTCTTTGACACAGTTTATAGATGAAAATAGTAATAATTATGAGAAATCAGTATTAGATAAATCCAAGAAAGATAAAAAAGATAGACCTAATTCTGTTGATGAACTTATTTCTAGATTTGGTAGATACTAATGAATTATGAAAATGAGGTAGAAAAATATAAGGAATTTTGTGAAAAATATTTTTCTAAATTTAAAGGAAAAACCTTTTTAGAGAATAAAAAAGCAATAATTAAAACCTTTCAAATTATAAGCTTGTTCTTTATTATAAAGGATTATGATATATCAGATAATAAAAATTTGCCGTTATTATCTAAAATGAGCATAGATACTTTATTTGATATTCTTATTTCCATACCAATTGGAGATTCTCTCTTTTTTTCTGCTTGTTCACGTCAATTTGCAGAGGAATTATTGGAATTGGTCTATACAGAATATTGCAATAAAAAAATATCTGAAAAAGATCTGCTAGCTTTGAACTATAGAAAATTGTGGCAGGATGGTATTCAAAAATCTATTAAATATAAATTGCTCTCACCGAAAGATACAAAAGGAATTTTACGTGAAAAGTCAAAATTAGATAGCATAAATTTTATTTTTAAAAGTAATTCGGATAAATTACATTTTAAAGATCAGAATATTAGTACAACACAGTATTTGGAACAAATAATAAATGGCAAGAAATATAATTCTAAAATAATTATTAGAAATATCAATAAATTCCATTTATTTTGTATAGATTTATTACCGATTATTTTAAAGTTAGATATTGATAAAATGTCAATAGTTCAAAGAAAAGACTATTTAGATTTGATAAATTCATTAGCACTATATAGGACGTTTAAATAATAAAATTGAAATATTAAGCCTCTAAGTTTCTAGTCCATTTAGAAGAATTACTTGAATTAATTATCCTTAATTTATCAACGGTTTATGAAGATAAGTTAAGGATAATTTTTTTGTATAAAAAATAGATACATAAATTAAAATTTATTAAATTGTCCTAATTTGGTGGTTCACTTTGTTTTTTTCAATTTAGAATACGGAAGTAAGAAAAAAGTTTGCAATTGCTGCTTATAAAAACGAAAAGCGTCTCTCAATTTTTGATGACTGAGGGATACTTTTTTATTTTATTCGATTTAGTTAAAGCAGCCTTTTGCTCCGTTTGACCAACAGATGTATGAGATCAGTTGCAGATGTGCTACGCTGGCCAGGCTATTGATAAACTAGTACGGAATTTTAGGTTCGTTTAGCTACTATATATACAATATAAAGATCAAAAAAATACCGTTTTTTTAAAAACGGTATTTCAACTATTCTAAGAAGGCAAACTCTTGTTAGCTTGTTCACCTAATAATTAAATTGCTGTAAGCCTTTACAGCAATTTAATTATATCATTATATGTTTTTAAGTCAATTATTTTTTATACAAAAATAGTTTAATTATTTTAATTATTTGTTCATGAAATCGCTTGCTTTTAAAACGAAGTAGAAATAAAATAAGAACATAAGTAATATATTAATTACTTATGTTCTTGGAAAAATATAGAAAAGAGATGAAATAAGATGGTTCTAAACCACTACTTATGATTAAACAAGTGTGGTAAGTAGACTACAAATATAAAATGCGGGGTGAAGGATTCGAACCAACAAGAGCTACTAGCTCACCTACAAATTCATGTAGGCGCGTTTGCCAATTTCGCCAACCCCGTAATTTAAATTATACTCTAATTGACTTGGTTTGTTAAGATTTGATTTTATTTTTTTAAGAAGGTGATGTGATAGTGAAAAAGTGGTTAATTTGCAAGAGTGAAGATCAATATAAGTATTCCTTAGCAAAATGTGATTCTCAGGAAATTCCAATATTATGCATAGAAGCATGGCAAGAACGGTGTGTAATTTCTAGTACTAGTAATTTTAAATGTACTTACAAGTTATTTGATAGAAGTTCTTTGGACAACATTAAAAGGAATAATGGAGTAGGATTGGTTTTTAATGATGTTCTAGAAATTAATATTGATCATAAAATTTTAAAGAACTATTTTTCAAAAAGAACTAACTACTATACTTCAGCTAATAGTATTTCTAATTCTAAAGTTGAGAAAGTACTTATTGTTTCGTTTTGTAATACTCGAGAAGATGCTGCTCTAGTCCGTAGAGAAATTGCAACTTTGCAAAGAAATAATATAGTTATAGAAGTTATTATTGGGAGAGATTGGTCAGATATTTCTTGGCAATTGGCCAAGGCAATGACAGATTTTAAAAAGGATAACTCTGATTTATGTATTATTAACGCTGTAGATAATCAGTTTAAAGAGCAATCCGATAAAAATGGTGATTTTTTCAATAGAGAATCGAACCCACAAAAGATTGCTGGAAGCTGGAATCGCGTTTACTTATCAGCTCATGGTAGTGGCGAAAGATTGTATATTGGAACCGATACAATTGGATATAATGACAGTTGCTCAATTTCAGCCAAAGAATTCTTTTCGAGAGTTGTAGGAAATACATTGATTGTTAACTCTTGTTTTTCCTTTTCGCTTAAAGATGGAGCATTATTTTGGGGACTTATTTGGACATCATATAAACATATAATGTTATATGATGGAATTAAAGAAAATTCGACTATAGACATTGACTGGTTTCGTATTTTAGATGACTTTCAAATCAGTTGCGATTATGCTACTTATTATGTAAATAAGCAATTAAATGCAATATCTTCTGATTTTGGAAATTATTATTATTTTGGTATTAGTGATACTAAAGGAAAACCAAAATTAAGCTGCGGTATAGAGTATATTAACAAGGGAATTAAACTAGAAGCAAAAAATCAAATAAATAAAAAGCTGGGTTTTTGTAAAAAGGAATACTCAGGTTTTCTTCAAAGCAATAAGAATATTAAATGGATTTACGCTAATGGATATTACTTATTTTCTACATATGACAATTCTAGTTTACCCAAAGTACTATTTATAAGTGATTTTAGCAAAGTCACCAATCGGTCTAAACAAATAATCAGTATTTTACTTAGAAGACTAATTACTTTTCCATCTAATCCACAAATGCAAAAAAGTATTTTTACGAATATAGTAGCTTGTCTAAGTACAACAAATTACTTAACAAGTGCGTGGCAATCTTCTAGTGACCTTTATAAAGGACAGAACAAGCTTTTAACAATAGAAAAGCAGGTTAATAAAGTCATTGAGCAAAACAGTAACTTATTTAGAAAGAACGCTATGGAAACTAATGCACCATATTCTGATAAGTACTTAGTAGATAGATTTACATGTACGAAAAAAATTCAAAAAGATTTAAACTGTCCTTTTTGTGCTTCCAAACTGCAAATCAAAATATTTGAAAGTCCGATTGAACCAACAGAGAAGAGATATCTGACTATGTGTCCATCGTGTGGCCAATTAAAAGATACTAATTTAGAGAAAATGCAGTATCCAGTAATTAAAGATAATATAATCAAAATTAAACTACAGAAAAATTTGCACTATTGGATTACCGTTGTTGGCTACAAAATTGCTGAGCATCAGGAATTAATTTTGCATAACCTGTATTCAGGGAGAGAAATTTTACAATTACTTATCCCAAAGAAATATACACGAGTCTGTATAGGAATCAATTCAGAAGTAGAAGATAGTTTTATTACAGTATTACTAAATAAAGAGTGAGGAAAAAACAATGGAAAATAACGTTTGGTTAAATTTTACCGGAATGAAAGATTTTAATGAAGATCCTTTTATAGTTGAACATGCGGAAAATGAATATGTATATGATATCAAGGGCGAGAAATATTTAGATGCTATTTCTGGCATTTGGAATGCAGGCCTGGGCTATTCGAGAAAGGACATTATAGATAACATCTATAAAGAACTAAATAATCTACCACTTACGTCTCTGTTTGGTCGAGTGTATCCACTTATTATCAATTACTCAAACAGGTTATTGAAGCTAGCCCCAGATTTTGACAAGATCTTTTTTGGTACTGGTGGATCTGATTCTGTCGAGACGGCTATGAAAGTTGCACGACAATTTTATTTTAAAAAAGGCTATCACGAAAAAACAAAAATTGCTCATTTTAGAAATAGTTACCACGGCGTGTCTTATGGCGCTTTAACAGTGATGGGAGAAACTGATAATACGGTAGGTTATGCAGTAAATACTGATGATACTTTGACTTTGCCTTGGCCTGATGACGTGAATGGACAAACAGATAAAATCTTTGATCAGTTAAACAAGGAAAATCCTGATAAAATTGCAGCAATCATATTGGAACCGGTGATTGGGTCGGGAGGCTTATATCCATTTCCTGATGAATTTTTAAAAGAACTGCGTAAATATACTAAAGAAAATAATATTCTACTTATTTTTGATGAAGTGGTTACTGGTTTTGGTAGAACTGGAAATTTATTTGCATATCAAGGACTTAAAGATGTTGTACCGGATATTATGGTACTTGCCAAAACTATAACCGCTGGATATGCTCCACTTGGAGCTACTCTGTTCAGTAAGGAAATAACAGATGTATTTAATAAAAACAATGTTCGTCTATTACATGGTTATACTAATGCTGGCTCTGTTATTGGGGTAGCTGCTGCGGACAAAGTTCTAGATATTATAGAAAATGAAAACATCTTAGAAAATGTTCGAAAGCAAAGTACGCACCTGATTACAGGACTGAGAAAATTAAAGGCAAGGTATCCCCACGTAATTAATACTATTCGAGGAAAGGGTCTTATGATTGGAGTTCAAATTTCATCTCCAACTAAGACTAATTTAGAAATAGATACATTTTATGATCTTTTAAACCATAGGAACCATATATTGAGCCGTTCAGCATATGACAACATCTGTGTGCTAATGCCACCGCTAAATTCAACTCAAGAATTTATTGATGATTTGCTTAATAAATTTGAAAAGACAATCAATGACTACGAAAATGTTATGAACAAGTCAGTTTAAATGCTGGTTCCATTTCAAGTTAATTTGCATTGACAAATTGAACAATTTGATTACGACCCTATTTTTTATAAGTAAAAAGGAGAATATAGTTTTGGCTAATTTGCTGAGGGTTACTGCGAAAATCAGAAATTATGAAATTGTTTTTTCAACAAATGCGTCAAGAGAGTTGAAGAAAGACAAGATGCTTAAGTTAAATAAAGCCCTAATTATTACTGATACAAATGTAGGACCAATTTATCTCGATAAGCTAAAAAAAGAATTATCCAGAGTGTTTGCATCAGTTTCTAGTTTTACTGTTGAGGCTGGTGGGAACACTAAGTCAATACAATCGGCACAACAGATTTACCGCTACTTACTTAAAAAAGGCTATACCAGGAAAGACTATATTATAGCTTTTGGTGGTGGAGTAGTGGGAGACCTTTCAGGGTATGTTGCTGCAACATTTTATCGGGGTATGAATTTTGTTCAAATCCCGACAAGTCTCTTATCACAAGTAGATAGTAGTATAGGAGGAAAAGTAGCTGTTCATTTTGAAGGCGTAACAAATGCTATAGGAAGCATATATCCACCAGTGAAGTGTATTATCAATTTGAACTACTTGAAAACGCTACCGGTTCGTGAAATTAGTTGTGGTCTCTCCGAAATTGTAAAAATGGCATATATATATAATCGTGATTTTTTTAAATATTTAATGACATTACAAATTACAGATTTAAGAAACATTCCTAATGATATATTAAATAAAATTGTTTTTGAATCCATTAAAATTAAAAAAAAGGTGGTAGAAACTGATGAAAGGGAAGCCGGAGATAGATTGGGATTAAATTTCGGTCATACTCTAAGTCATGCTTTAGAAAGCATTTCTGGTCATAAAGAATTGCTTCATGGAGAAGGTGTTGCCTTTGGCATGATATTTGAAACCATTTTAAGCAACAAGTTAATAGTGGGTTCAAACAAACAGCAGATACACAATCTTATTGCCGTTTTGAAAAAATTTGGTCTATTGGGAACTAATAATAGTAAGTTAGTTTCGACTGCTGTAGAAACTAACAGCAAAGAAATCATTGAGCTAATGCAAAAAGACAAAAAAAACACCGATAGTAGGGTTACTTTTGTTTTACCAGTAAATAAGGGATTTAAGTTGCTCAAGTTAGAAGGTAAAAATCCAATTATAAAAAAAACTTTGAAAGAAATGGTCAACTTAATTGTTTGACATAAAGGTAATTTAATATGAAAACAAAAAAAGTTTTGATTGCAGTAGGAGGTCATGGTGCCGAACTAAGTACTGCAATAAATGCTTCACATAAGTTAGTAGATACAGTTAATAGCTTAGGATTTGAAGTAAATGTAGCTTTAATTGACTCTCTTATTTCAAACTTGAGCTTAGCAAAGCAAGCAGACTTTGTTTACATTGTTTCTTATGGAGGAATAGGGGAAAATGGGGGTTTCCAATCTATACTAGAAGAAAATAATATACCATTCACTGGATGCATCGGTAGTGTGAGTGCTATCTGTAAGGATAAGTTTTTGTGTAAAAAGATATTATCAAGCGTTGGCATACTAGTTGCAAAAGGCTTTAAATTTAACTGTTTAACAACAAATGATGAAATCGTTGATAAAATGGTTGCTCAGTCAATTAATTTTCCGGTTATTCTTAAACCTAGATTTACGGGGGGATCTAGTATTGGAATTCAAATTGTGTACAATTTATCCGATTTAAAAGCATCTTTGCGCAAAGTAAAAAGTTATGATAATCAATTTATACTAGAAGAGTATATAAAAGGAACCGATTATATTGCTGGAAGTGTAACACGTAATGCAGAATCACACATCTTTCCTGTTGGAAAAGCCAAAATAAACAAGGATCAAAACTTTGCTGACAGATTTGCTGAAGGGGAGAGCATTTTTGAAATATCTGTAAATCAAGAAATTAATCAAAAAATAAAAAAAATTTCCAAAAAAATAAATTTATTTTTAGAAATTACGGGAATGTCTTATATAGACTTCCGTGTAAACGAAAAAAACATTCCATACTTTATAGAGATTGGAACAATGTATGGCATTTCTGACAATAGTATCTTGCCACTTTCGGCTAAAGCTGAGGGAATAGATTTTTCAGAACTAGTAAAGTACGATATAAAACTCGCTACAAATAGGGAGAGAAATAATGACAGCCATTAAAAAGACAGCAAATCAGGGTACTTTTAAGTACCTATTAATAGGGGATACAGTTTCTAACGCTGGTGACCGTTTCCAGAAAATTGCTTTTCCATTGTTACTATATAAGCTGACTAATTCAGCAACAATCTTATCTCTTACCGTTGTATTAGAGATTATTCCTCAATTTGCGCTTAGCTTAGTACTTGGAACTATTTTGTCTAGATGTGACACAAAGAAAGTTTTATATATTAGTGTTGGCTTAGCAGCACTGTTCACGGGCGTAGTACCTTTACTAATATTAGTTAAAGCACACTATATATTTTATCTTATCGTAGCCATGGCTTTAGCTGGTGTAACTTTGGTTTACGATATAACTATCAATACTGTTATAGAAACCCTTTATCCAAAAAAAAAGCTTTTACATTATAATTCAATTTTAAAGTCTGCTCGAACCATTACAAAGGTAATTGCACCAAGTATCGCTGGCGTTTGGATTTCTGCTTGGGGATACAATAGCATTTTCATTTTTAATGCACTTTCATTCATTTTCTTGTTCTATTGTGTAAGTGTAATTAACTTTAGCACTGGAAATGACAGAAAGAGTGATGACTTCCACTTACAGGAGCTTCTCAAAGGATATAAAGAAATTATTAGTTCAAGAGCCTTAATAATTATCACTATAATCAGTATATTTATAAACTTTATGATGCTAGGATTTAATTCTACTTTGATATATTTGCTAAAGCATATTTTGAACACCAATTCTAGTTCTGTTGGGATAGTTTATAGTTTATCTGGCATTGGGAGTCTAATTGGGGCTCTATTAATGACGCGAGTGAAATCAACTAATCAAACTTTTTTATTTAAAATAATGACAGGATTTTCTTTAATTTTGATTCTTGCTTTTATACTACCCCTGATAGTTCTAAACTGGCAGTTTGTGGGAGCCTGCTATCTTCTAATTAGTATGTCTATCACTTGTATTGATGTTATTGCAACCACATTAGTACAAGAGAGGTACGGACAGCCGTTACTTGGCTTTATCTTTTCTGCCCTATTTGTTTTAAGTACCGCTCTTTCACCTTTGGGCTCCGTAGCTTCAACTAATACAATGCTATCTTTTGGGGCATCAGGTTTGTTAATCTTCTTTTTGGTATCCAGTGTATTTACTTTTACTATAAGCTTGGGTGGACTAAGAGAAATAAAAAAGGAGGAAAAAAATGAGTGATGAGGAAAGTGAAAAAAATTATTTTCAAAGACAAACAGTAGTAATTGCTCTTGGAAATGATACTAAGGACATAGCCCAAGAGTACGCAAAAAAGCAAGAGAGCGATTTTATTTATACAAACGAATTTCAGAATGTTCTATTTAATCTACGTTATAGTAAATATAAAAAGTTCATTATATTTTCACACTCTAGTCGTCTAAGTTTAGAGCCATTGAAGCAGATTAGCAAACTTAATAAGTGCATAGCTATAATAACAGGAGTGAGTACAACAGAACTAAATAAATTGATTAAAAAGAACTCGCTTTATAAAAAAAATAGAAACCATAAACAAATATATTGTATGACAGAAAATTACTCTACCGTAAAAGAAAATATAATTTTTTCCGATTTTCGAAAAGAAGTACATACTAATCAGCTTTACGCAAACAAGTTAACTTATTTGCTCGGTGGAGGAACTGTTTATGAAGTCCGTCTAGGAAACAACTTTGTACTTGGCGCCAAACAAACCTTCACAAAAACCAAAATGTTAAAATCCCCTAGAAAAGAGCTGAGCATTGATGAAATTGACACAGATACATTATTAATAAATGGATGTGTTGCTGGCGTGATTTGTCCAACTAAATATGAAAGTAAAAAGGGCAAAGATCCCTTATCGTTAAGGATTATGAATGCTCAAAAAATTAATACCTATATAGCTCCTTTTGAAGTAAAAGCTGCTATTGCTGATGAAGGGATTTTGGCTACTTGGTTGATACAAAATAATTTATCAAGTGCACAAACAGCACAAATTTTGAATGAATATTTGATTTATAACAATTCAAATGCAAGCTATGCATGTTATGGTGATGATGGAGTACCTTATCAAGACGTATCAAATGTATTTTATACTTCAACATTTGATGGCGAAGCCTATAGTTTCCAGAAAAGTTGTTATATAGGCCTTATAGATGATTTTGACAGTAGTCAGTATTGTTTAGTTAGTGACTCTGATATTAATTATTTTTCAATAGACCTTGATGGAAAGAAAAGTTATGTTGTTTTTTCAAAAAATAATTTAATAAATAAAAAAATTTTCTTGAAAAAAAAGATTAGAGCAGATCAATTCGAAAGCGCAAAAGAATTTATTGACAGTGTTAAAGCCAATTCTGAAGTAGCAAAGGTAATACCCGAAGAAGTTCAAAAGCAAATCAAATTGTTATCTAGTATGCAGGGAACATTAGAAAAAGAGTTTCCATTATATTTAAGAAATACACGTATAAACCTGAAGCTAAACAGAAATTTTAAAAAACTCATATCTCTACAACAAGGAATTAGTGAAACTATTGGGAAATACTGGCTAAACAATACACGTAAGGATAGTCTAAGAATTTATGACTTGCATTATGGAAGCCGGGTGCTTTCTGTTATTAATGAAAGTGTAGCTATATGCCCCGTTTGTGGTCAGCAGCAAGTTAAAGAAATGCTAAGCAAGAGCCTCTTTGGTCACTTTAATCGTGTACTTTTAAGATGTCCCAGTTGCTCTATTATTTCTGACTTTCAAGATACTTCATTGTCAATAAAAATATCTTCAACTCAATATAAAGAATATATTGAAGGAAATATAGTTATTAAAGATAAACTAAAGAGCATAATCAATTGCCTATATTTTTTGTCCATTAGAGGGATAGACCAAAAAGTAGATTGGACTATTACCAACTTGAATAGACACTTAGCTATTTTAAAATATAGATTTTCTAAGAAAAAAGATTTGCCGGCTGATGAAAAATACTATTTATCAACATTTATTTTAAGAAACGGAAAGTTAAATTACTATAAAAAAACAATTTAGTATATATGAAAGGAAAAATTTTTATGACTAATAAAAAAATAAGTTCCTTAACTAACTTGCGCATGTTAGCTCTTGACATGATTCAAAAAGCTAATTCTGGTCATCCTGGAATTGTATTAGATGCAGCTCCAATGATATATGTCTTATATAGAAATCACTTAGTCAGTAACCCTAAAGAGCCAGAATGGCCAAATCGAGATAGATTTGTTTTATCTGCTGGACATGGTTCTGCTCTTTTATATGCAGCTTTGCATATGTTTGGATTTAATTTGAAACTTAGTGATTTAAAAAAATTTCGGCAACTTAACAGCAAAACACCAGGCCACCCTGAATATGGTATTGTACCAGGTGTTGATGCAACCACCGGCCCCTTAGGGCAAGGATTGGCTATGGCTGTTGGAATGGCTATTTCGGAAAAACACGCTAGCGATTTAGTTAATACTGATAGCATTAAAGTCGTTGATCATTATACCTATGTTCTATGTGGAGACGGAGATCTCATGGAAGGAATTTCCCATGAGGCCGCAAGCTTAGCTGGCTTTTTAAAGCTCAATAAATTAATTGTATTGTATGATTCAAATCACGTTTCCTTAGACGGCGACTTAGATAGAGAATCAATAGATAATGTTGAGAAGCGGTTTGTATCATATGGGTGGAATTATATAACTGCAAATGGCAATGATATAGATGACATTAATCGTTCGATTATTATGGCCAAAAAATCTACTGATAAACCATCTATAATTGAGTGCAACACAACAATTGGCGTAGGTGCTCCCAAAGCGGGTACTCATCTTGTTCATGGTTCGGCATTGAGCGAGGAGGACTATAATGCAACCAGGGCCTTTTATAAATGGAATATGCCTCCATTTTATTGTGATTCCAAAAATGTTGCATCACTTTCGAAAATTATGAAAGACCGCTTTGCTAAAAGAAAAGTCAGAACAGACACAGAAATTGAAAAGCTTAAAAAATATGACACTCAAAATTTTTTGAGATTAAAGCAACTGGCAAAACCTCAATTTGATTTTATTGATAGAATGCCTCGATATAATACAAATACAAAAGTTTCTGGTCGAGATGCTATAAAGCAGTGCATTGAATATACGGAATCAAAATGTATTAATGTGCTTGGTGGCTCGGCAGATGTCGCTGCATCAACTAAAGCGTATAATTCAAAATCAGGCAATTTCAATAGCAATTGTGGTGAAGCAAATAATCTAGTATATGGAGTCCGAGAATTTGCCTCTGCTGCTATTGCAAACGGTATTATGTTATCAGGAACATTTAAATGTTATACTAGTACTTTTTTGGCTTTCTCTGATTATATGAAACCTGCCATCAGGTTAGCGGCTATTCAAAAAATCCCAAGTATTTTTGTATTTACTCATGATTCCATTGCTGTTGGAGAAGATGGACCTACTCATCAACCAATTGAACAGATAATGGGACTTAGAGAAATACCAAATGTTAATGTTATTAGGCCAACTGACAGTAACGAAGTTATTAGTGCATGGAAAGAAGCGTTAGAATCTAAATTTACACCAACAATTTTAGTTCTTTCTCGACAACCTATACCAGTTATTACACGAGGTAATTGTTTAAAATATGGTGGTTATGTTATAGGAAAAATAAAAAAAGAGAGTTCAGGAGTACTTATTGGAACGGGTTCAGAAGTTCAAGTACTAATGCAGGCGCAAAAAAAATTACTAGAAAAGAATCTGCAAGTTTCGGTTGTTGCGATTCCTAGCTTTACTAATTTCGATCATCAATCAATAAATTATCGAAATACTGTTCTTCCAAATAAAATTCAGAAAAGACTATCCCTTGAAGCTGGTACAACTTTAGGCTGGGAAAAATATGTTGGCTTAAAAGGTATTACCCTTGGAGTTAATGAGTTTGGCAAGAGTGGTACCCCTGAGGACATACAAAAGTTCTATGAAATATCAAGTAATGCAGTAGTAAATAAGTATCTAAATCATTTCGAATATATCAAATAGGAGAAAGATATTATGTTTATAAAAGTGAATAACAAAGATTATGCAGATGCAGTTGCAATAATTACTAGTGAACTTAAAAAGGAAAATTTAAAATTTTATACTCATAATAATGTAATTGCAGTATTTAGCTCAAAAGTCACAAAGCTACCTGACGATATTGATATATCAATTATAGAAGACAATGGCGTACCATACTTAGCAAGTCGTATTTTGCATCCCGAAAATACCGTTATTAAAACCCCGCACAATAAAATTGGTGATGGTTCTTTTGTTTTTATGGGTGGCCCCTGTTCCGTTGAAAGCAAGGAGCACATTCTCAAAATGGCTAAGTTAATTAAAAATTCTGGTGCTACTGTTTTACGTGGAGGCGCGTTTAAGCCACGAACATCACCATACTCCTTTCAAGGCTTAGGAATAGATGGTCTGAAATACATGAGAGAGGCAGCTGATAAATACGGCCTAGATGTTATTACAGAAGTTATGGACGAAACTAACTTACCAATTGTAGCTAAATATGCTGATATTTTACAAGTAGGTGCAAGGAATATGCAGAATTTCTCTCTTCTAAAAGCAATTGGCAAAACAAATAAACCAGTAGCTTTAAAGCGTGGTATGTCTGCAACAATTGATGATTTGCTGAATGCTTCTGAGTACATTGCGTCTGAAGGAAACAAAAATATAATGTTAGTTGAACGCGGTATTCGTACTTTTGATAATACATATACACGAAACACATTTGATCTTGCTGCGGTTTCTGTTCTTAAAGAACTTACTCATTATCCTATCATAGTAGATCCAAGCCATGCAGTGGGTGTTGCTAACCTTGTCACGAAATTAATGTTAACAGGAGCAGCTACAGATGCAGATGGAGAAATAGTTGAGGTTCATGATTGCCCGGAAAAAGCTCTTTCGGATGGTCAACAAGCTGTACTTCCAGATGATTTTGATAAAGCTATAAAAATAGCTTTAAAATTACATAATATTTATATGGGCTAGTTTATACACGCATTTATTGCTATATAATACAAAGTAAATGAAATACAGAATCGAGGTAAAAAATGAATAATAAAGTTCAAGTAGGGCTACTCTTTGGTGGCAATTCGTCCGAATATGAAGTTTCAATTATGTCGGTTCAAAATGTTTACGATGCCATTGATAAAAGTAAGTTTGATGTTCACCCTATATGGGTTACAACTGACGGTTATATTGCAAATGAAGATGACTCATATGCCGTTCTAGAAAATCCTAAACATAAAGCTAAAAGCCGCTTAGAAAAAGCTAATTTAACAAATGTGTATCAGCTATCTAATTTGCCAGAAATAGATGTCTTCTTTCCTATTATACACGGGAATCTAGGAGAAGATGGGTGCTTGCAGGGATTATTTCGAATTTTAAACAAACCATTTGTTGGAGATGATGTTTTGGCAGCAGCTGTTACCATGGACAAAGAGTTTTCAAAAATTTTGGCACGTCATATTGGTGTTCCTGTAGCAAATTGGATTTCTATTAAGCGAAAGGAATACAACAACAAGGATAGTGAAAAACTAAATTATGCTAAAGTAGCAGCCAGGCTTGGTGGAGATTTATTTGTCAAGCCTTCTAATCAGGGCTCATCTGTTGGTATTCATCATGTAGTTAATGCTCATGAATTTAATGAAGCTTTGAGGGATGCTTTCAAATATGATGATAAAGTTCTTGTAGAAGAGGCCATTCATGGTACCGAAATAGAAACTGCAATTTTAGGTAATGATGATCCAATAGTTTCAGGTGTAGGACAGATTTTGAATGCTGAAGGTACATTCTATAGTTATGAAAACAAATATGGTGAGAATTCAACTTCTATTTTACAGGTTCCTGCTGAATTGCCTAGATCTACCATAGAAGAGGCTAGGTCTATTGCTCTGAAAGTTTATCAAATAACAGAAAGTAGTGGTTTGTCTCGCGTTGATTCAATATTACGAGAAACTGATAAAAAGGTTATTTTTACCGAAATTAATGCATTACCTGGTTTTACAAACATTAGTATGTATCCTAGACTGTTTGAACAAATTGGGATTTCTTATTCAGAATTGATTACAAAGCTAATTGAAAATGCAGTAGATAGATTTAATCATAAACAAACACTATTACATAAAAAGTAGACTTTATTTTACAGATGAATGATGTATCTCTGTGTATTATGTAGAGATTATTATGTATAGAAAAAGCACTGAAAATTTCAGTGCTTTTTTGTGTATGGGCACTTAAGTACTATTTAATTTATAACCAGAAAGATTTGGATACTTGCCATGAGCCGTAATGCGAACGTATATATTTGTTTGCAACTCTTTCTTGATTTGCTGGTAAACAAATCACTATTAATGTTAGTTGATAACGGCCATATGTATTGAAAGAGGGATTTCTTGTGTACAATCCACTCTTTGGCTATCTTTTTACCATTAGCAGTCGTAGCTGAGATAACCTAGTCGAAGAATTATTATTGGCACTGTTTAAGTTATAGCTCTAATTTTGTACAGGCTTAGGCTGCTTTTTTTGTTTAAATATGTTTTGTCTAATCTAATATGGTAAAATGCGCTGTATTTAACTTTCACTAAATTTAAATTTTTAATAACCAATGAATTGGTTTTGAGATTAGCAATAGAGTGGTAGTAGCAATACCTGGAATCAGATATTTGATAGGCAAGGATATCAGAGGACCTCGTCACTGTAAATAATCAAAATTCAAATTTACCTATATAACCCAACATAGAATATCATGATTTTTTGCATATAGACATGCTTAATGATCAATCAAACTGAGTTTTGTGTGCTCTAATTATGACTTTCAGAAAAAAGAAAAATGTTAAAATCAGGCTGTTAATGTAATTAGCTACATGGAACGTGTGAAAATACAACTCTCTTCAAAAAACTACTTAGTTAGTTACCAATCAACAAGATTCGATAAGCTCACATTCTGTAAATAACTATTTAGTATTTACCTTTCGGTATTATCTAAATAATGTATTTCTTTATTCAAGTTAACATTGTATGTGAAAGTATAGCAATTTCTTATTCTAGAGATACCATTACTTTCAGCAAACTTTTTTCTACCTTACAAGTAGTGAACTGTTCCAGGTCACTATAATTCTGCTTGTAGCGAATGGAACAATAAATAAATTAAGTAGGAACTAGGCTGAGCCACTAGTATGAGTGCTATTGTTTAGCATATGATACTCAATTGAATGCAAAATTCTACGAATATATGCAGCTGATTGATTATTTCCATTTTTCGACAAGTCATCAAAACGAGTCGAAAATTTCTTTGCTACTGCTTCCTCTTATTTTTTTGATTCCATTTTTGTTTTTCAAAATAAAACCAATTGTTATTTACCATTTTTTCTCTCATTTCCTAGGATTTTTCAGAACGAAATTTTCCAAAGCTTCAAAAAAGAAGCACTGAAATCAATCATTGCTTTACTCGTTATTATTCGAATTATAATTTAAAAAATTTTAAGTATACTTTTAGTGGTTGTTATTAATAATTTCGATTAACTAAAACCAATATCATCTGATAAATATTCTTGCTGTTCTAAATAGGAAATTTTCTCAGATGGTTTCTGGTAGTCACTGCTTCATTTGGAACATTTAAAATAAACTATTTATCTGCCCAACTTGGAAATATGTATTAGCCAAAAAGCTAAAAAATACCACAAAAATAATAGCTTACACACCTAAAGATAATCAAGCTGAATGAAAGTAATTTAATGTTAGTGGTGTCAAAGGCCATAATATTGACTCAATTCTTTAGGTCTAATGTTATAATTTCGCCAAAGATTGAAGATTGCAATTTTATCTTGTTTAGATAATTTGACCATAATAAAACCTCGAAGTTGTCTTAACTTCGAGGTTCATATCACTTATAAAAAAGTTGCGTTTTTATGTTGAACGATTTGAGCAAAAAGTATATTAAGCTTTTATTTTTTATAGAAGGCTAGTTACGATACCAGCATCTAACAGGCCATCCACCCATTTTTGAGCAGTTATGAGGCTTTTTTTTGGCAAGTCCGTTGCATTTATAATCAGCATGTGTCAATGGACAGCCATATGCGTGCCATTTATCAAAGCAGTCGCTTTTATACCAATTAACATAAGCTTGGCCATTAGTGGTCCGCCCATAGTACCTGTGATTCGAATAAGGCCCATTGAATCTGTTGCAGTGTACAGGCGTACCAGCTTTAACTATTCTGCCTTCTTTTGGTGTTGAACGTAATAAACTATCTGTAGAATCATCATTCATTTCATCCATAGAAGTTAGTATCTCATCAAAATCAACTAAATTTACTATTTTTGCATTACCATCATTGTCTACTGAAGTTTTACCTTTGTTAGCTGGAGTATTGATATCTTTTACCTGGTATCTTAAAATACTTTTTTTAGGAAGAGAGTTCAAAGTAACTTGGAATTGGCCATTTACAACATTGACTTTTTCCCCGTTGATTTTTAATTCAACGTCATTAGAAACCGGCATATAAGTATTAACTTCAATGGTATCTTTAGAAATTAAAACAGTTACGTCAGGGTCTTCGGCTGCAATCTCTTTTAGTGCTTTTAAAGTATCTGACGCTGTATCTTTAATTTTAAATTGAGTATGTACATCAGTAACAACAGAACCGTGAATTTCTGATGCATGTACATCTCTGATTTCTGCTGAAAATAGTCCAACTAGTATAACCGTCATAGTAGACAGAACTGTAGTTAAAGCTTTTAGTATTTTTTTATAATTCACTCTTAATTATCTCCTTTTGGAAAGAAATTAATAATTCTTAATTTCCAATAAAATAAGGATTTTTTTTGCATATATATTTCTAGCTCTTGATTCTTGATTTGTGCTGCATAAAGTTCCAAATTTTTATAATCACCATTACCTTGAAAATCACTAACATAATTACATTTGTCAGTAGTTTTGAGGCTAGTTAAAAATTTTCTGGTTTTTTTGTTGGCAGCAACCCTCTTAAATTGTTGTACGTCATGTGTCTTAATCATATGGTTAATTTCAGTCTCAGCTAAAAAAGGCACATATTGCACTGAATAGATATATACTCCAAAAACAATCACTAATATGGATAAAAAACAAAGCCAAAGGTTCTTTTTGCTCATTACCATATCGCCTCACTTTCAGTTCAATATTATATTTCAACCTATACTAATTATCAACACTATTTTAATATTTTTATATGTGTTTATATATAGCTAAAGCACTAAACGATTGCTATTAGAGTCATAAGCCACGTCCTTCTATCCCCTTTTGTTTTTTGATTTTATTTTTTTCAAAACATATTTTTACGTTTTGAAATATAAGTTTCTAATTCCGTATGCTATAATTGCAAATGAAAAGAGCTACATAAAGTGTAACTCTTGCTTATAAGATTTTTTGGTTATTCTCCATAAAGGATACCAAATATTTTAGCATCCGCTTTCGCCATAAAAGCATGTGATATCTAGTTGATCACAATTATTTTAAATAGTTCAAAATTGCCACCAAAAGGTATAGAAAATTAATACCAGTATCTATTAACTTATAATAATCGATATCTTTCATTGCAATCACCTCCCGTTAATTTTTTAAAATTAACAGTTGAGGCCCTAGAATATTACAAATTAATCTGCTTTTATTATACTAGGTAGAGAAAAGTTGCACAAGCAAACCAAAATCAATTCCGACCTTGTTATATCAAGCTTTCTAGAGTATCAATGCGATTATAATAGGATTTATAGAAATTAAAAAAGTATTTTAATAAAAACCCCGAAGTTAAGACAACTTCGAGGTTTTTATTATGGCTAAATTATCCAAACAAGATAAAATTGAAATCTTCAATCTTTGGCGGAATTATAACATTAGGCCTAAAGAATTGGGTCGACGTTATGGCATTAATTCTGCTAACATTAGGTATCTACTTGCTCTTATTCAATGTCACGGTTTAGCTATTTTAGACCAGCCCTATACTGAATATTCACTTGAGTTCAAAAAGCAAGCTATTATACGAGTACTAGTCAAGCATGAACCAGCTTATCAGGTGGCACTTGACCTTGGCCTAAAAAGTAACGGTATGCTCCACAATTGGCTGAGTAAATATCCCAAAATGGGTATAACGTCGTTATCAATTAGAAAGGACTAACCCCAATTAAATATCGGGAATTAGTCCTCAGTTGAAATTTATTAAAGTGTCCTATTTTTGAGATCCGCAACATTTATGTTTGGGCCGGTCTTTTTTACGAAAAAATCCTGCCAAATGTATAAATAAAACTAAGATATCTATAAGACTTAATAGTTTTATTTTGTTCAATTTTATTCTGAGTCTGTTATAAAGATATATGATATTAACTTGGCATCTTTATTTTCTTATTGTTTTTGAGTAAATGGAGTTCGCAATCAAAGAGGTCTTTCATTTTTGGATTTAAATTATGAGCAATGAAGACCACACTAGTATCTGTTGCCATAATTTTACGCAAAACTTTTAATGTTGCGTGTGCGTCAATTGCACTTGTTCCTTCATCAATCAGAATGATTCTACTTTGATGAATTAGTGCACGTGCTAAAACTATTTTTTGTCTTTGACCACCAGAAATATTCATCTTATTTAAATCAAGTTTTGTTTGCAAGTTCAGCTTCTGCTCGTTAATGTCTTGCTGCAGCTGCATGTCTTTAACTAATCCTGCCACCATTGGAGCTAAGCTATTATCGAACATGGTTATGTTATCAACTATGCTAGCAGGAAATAAAACTGCATCTTGAGGCAAGTATCCGATTGAACTTAAATCCGGATGGGCTAGATTGCCTTGTTTCCCGCGATATATCACCTGACCAGAACTAGGCATGAGTTCACCGGCCATAATTTTAAGCAAGGTTGATTTGCCTGTACCTGACTCACCCGTTAACAATATTTTTTGGCCAGGTTTAACTTTAATGTTGGGTAACTGTAAACTTTCACCATTCGGGAAAGCCACCTGTAAATCAGCTGTGACAATTTCATCTATTTCTTCTAAATCCGAATTGGATATTTTATGCTTAGTAATTGGTAAGACTAAATCTTCAATATGTCTGTTAAGGCTAATGGCTCCAACCATGGTTCCACGAGCTGCGGTAATCGCTTCAATACCGCTACTCAAATAATATTTAAGATCACGGACGATTGAAATCACGCCGAAAGCTATTTGTTTAGATACAATCAGGTACCCAGTCACAGCATATAGCAATAGCATCATAAATTGTGCAATAACTTCATTAACAAAGCTAAGACATTGATTGACTTGAACTTCCTTAATATTAGCCTTCTCTAATTTTTGCGAAGATTTACTTAATACTGCAAAAAGGTGACTGCCAGAAAAATATCGTTGTAACTCGTCTATTCCAATCAACCATTTTCTTATTGTATCAAGATATTTTTTATTACTATCAGAAATAGCCATCATTGCTTTTTGTAACGGCTTTTCTATTAGCTTAGGCAAAATTAATGATATGACTACCATCAAAGAAATAACAACTAGCATTGTCCAATGGATGGTAAATAGCAGTACTAAAGCAGAAACAACATAGCCAAAGCCACCAATCAAATCGAAAAAAGCATCAAGGTAGTTCTCTTCACTCTGAGTTAAATCATTTGTTAAAAAATTCTGTATTTGAGCAATCGAATATTCTTGCTTGGTATAACACAGGTAGTTAATTATTTTTGCTCTTAAAATAGCTTTATATCGCTCCTTTTGTTTAGCTAAAATATAGTCAAATAGACTTTCTATTAAGTAACTAACTACTAGCAAAACAAAAGAAATAGCCGTTAGTTTCAAAAAGCGTAATAAATTGACTTGCTGGATGGCACTGACTTGATAAATACCAATTTGAGTTACCAACAAAGATAAAGCAGGTACTAGCAGCCTAACTATTATAGTACTAATAAAACTTAGTGGGTTTACTCGCCAAAAATCTTTGATTTTCATAATCTTTCCTTACTTTTACCTGTTTAAGTTAATACGATAATCAAATAATTTCTGCACTTCAGGTCGCAAATTATGACCAATCATGATTATGGTCTGCTCACTTGCTAGCAATGATTTGATAATCTTAGCACTAGTTTTACTGTCAATTGCACTAGTTGGCTCGTCGAGTAGCAACAAATTTTGTCCTTTTAATTTGGCCCGTGCTAAGATGACTTTTTGCTGCTGACCACCAGATAAGTTGAGATTATCGAGATTGATTGGCGTGTTTACGCCCTGTGGGAACTTTGACAAATCATCAGTTAGTTCGACTAAATCAATCACTTTATTTAACTGAGTTTCTGGATAGTGCTGAAACATTGTCACATTATTTGCAATTGTATCAGGAAAAAGAACGCCGTCCTGTGCTACATAGCCAATCTGTCTGTAGTTAGGCGTTATCAATTCACCTTTTTCATTATAGTATTCAATTGAGCCACCCGTAGTCTCCAATTTACCCAAGATGGCTTTAAGCAGTGTTGACTTACCGGTGCCCGAATCTCCACTGAGTAAGACTTTGTCGTGCGTCTTAATTGTAAAATCTGGAAAGCTAATTCGGTGTTGCCCATAAGTAACTACTAGAGCATGCACACTAATAGCAGTAGGAGAATCAGTTTTTTCATTAGTTGATGTGTTGTTTTGGATCAAAGCAGAAATTTCATTGCGCAAGTGTTTCGTTGCTTTGATTTCAGTAGCAGCTTCAATTATCTCCCATAATTCATCAAAAATGGAACCAGCAAAGTTACTAGCAACAAGCCAACCACCTAGGTCTAATTGATGGTGAAAGAAAAGCAGGCCCCCCCATAGGATAATACCGACTTGACCAATTGAGTTACCTAGCCCATTTAGTCCATCAGCAGTACTCAATGCTTTTTGTTTTTTTTCATTTGCATCAGCAAGCGTATCACTACTTTGATTAAGCACATTTTGCAATCGATTAATTGCATGGTAGCGCCGTAATACGCTTAATCCACTGAACCAGTCAGCAAGCGTATTTAAAAAAACAGCGTTTTTCTTGGAAGCAATTTTTGTTGCTTTGGCTGTATATTTTTGAGTCAATCTTGGCAATAAAATTACTATGAAACAGGTGATAACTACTGCTACTACAAGAGTCCAATTCATAGAAAGCAGCAACCCGCTTGACATTATAATCATAAGAGTACTACTTAAGATAATAATCCAAGGCTTGGCATATTCATCTGTTAAAGTTTTCATGTTATTATTTAAAACATTTTGAATTTCTGCAACTTTTGCATTGTTATTTTGATAATAATGATGAATAATCTTATCTCTGATAACATGGATATACTGCTGTGTTTGCTTATTAAATAAGTAGGTGCCATAAGCTAAAAACAGGCTGCTTACGATAGCGATAAGTATCTCTGCAATGCACCAATAAATAAAGTTCGATAGGCTTTTATTGGTTAAGGAGTTTAAAGCATATCGAAAAAGAAATTCTGAGGTTGTTCCTGCATAGGAGTACGCAAGATAAATAATAACCAGCAGACTTGCTCGGAAAGTGTTGATTTTAAAAAGACTTCTAAGCGACATTGTAATTCTCTTTCAATTATATAAAAAAACTATTGCCATATTTTTACCATATAGCAATAGAATAAATAAAAAATTATGTTATTTTTAAAATTGTATTATCTATAATAATTACGTTCTATGATGAATAATATCATCTTGGAATAGTTCTTCAAAATCAACAGTTTCTACATCAATATTCTCTGACATAGCCATGCGCCTCCCTCCTTAGTGATTAGAAATCATAAATTTCTAATTTATATTATAAATTTTCATAGTTTTAAAGTCAATATTAATATTTTTTTCAGAGAAGGCTTCCAACTGAGTTATTACCTGAAAGGCCTTTAATGCCATTAAACCAGCAATTATAGTATTAGTAAAACTCAAGCTTGCGATGGTAGGAGAAGGATAATTAAGTACTTTAAATTTTAAATTATTGCTATTATCAGTTTTATTGGATAATAGTTTTACATCTCCACAATCAAATCCAACCCCTCCTGAAATTATAGGAATAGATCCTACACTCGAATATAATATTTCTTCAATGTTTTTTGGGGAATCGGCTGCATTGATAATCAGGTCAATTTTATTTTCTGCAAGTATGTCCAAAATATCTTTTTTTGAGGAAATGAACAGTCTGTATATTTTTACATTGGCTTCTTTATTTTTACAAAGTATGTACTTTTTTGCTATATCTACCTTAGGTTTACCTATATCTTTTGGAAAATAAATAAATTGTCTATTAAAATTGCTAATCTCAATTTCATCTGCATCAATTAGAACGAAGTTTTTAATGCCTAAACCAACTAAATTTTCTATAATGACGCTTCCAATGCCACCAACTCCTAGAATTAAAACTGAAGATTGATCTATCCTTCTTTGCAAAATTTCTGCATTTCCAAATTGAGATAAGAAATATTCTTGTTTTTCTACTGGTGTGTTCTGAAATTTTCCTCTATAATTATAAATAAGTTTATTTTTTATTAAAACATTTAAATAATCTGTAGGAAAATCAAGTTCTTTCATTTTTGAATCAGAAACACCTTTTTTTAAAAGCTGAAGTGTTGAATAAACTTGTTTATCATATGGGAAAGATACTTTTGTTCGGTACATTACGAATATTTTTTCTTTTTCTTGGCCAACTATAGCCTGTTCTACTAATTTAAGCATATGTTCTCCTGGAGATCGATTTCATGAATAAAAACTCTTTAACTATTGAATTAGACGAACTTCCAGAATTAACTGGAATCTTTTCATCATTTGAATTCAACGCAAGATTAATATATAAGCTATCTTATTACACATTAGGCGACTTTAGCAATGATAAAATTGAATATAAAGATAAAAGGTACTTCGTAACTCTAGATAATAAGTGGCTAGAAATGAATATAGATTCTAAAGATTTTATTAACGTACTATATTATTTGCTGTTTAATATAAAGAGTACTAATTCAATATTTCTTCGACTGCTTTATCAACTTTCTCAAAAACCACAAAATTTTTTTACATATGTTTCGCATAGTATATTTACAATAAATTCTAAAGTAATGATTCCAGGACTGGAAGAGTATTTACTTCAAAGCTATTTTATAACCCCTATTGATGCAAATGGTTCACCTTTAGCTAAAAAATATACCATTTTAGAAAGTAAAGACAAAAGAAAAATAAAGCTTGTTTCAACAAAAAAAAATAGCTCATCTGAGAAACAAATAAATTTTATTATTAATAAAAATGTGAATTGCACTGAAAAATTATTTAAAAAAGGTATTATCGATATAAGCTCTTCAACAAATTACTATGGTTATAAAGATAAGACTTATTTTAAAAGATATTGTCAATCTAGTAGCCTACTTTATTACTTTTCAACTAAAAATGATAAAAATTTTCACTTGATACAGACAATAACATCTGACATACATAATTTATATTTAGAAAAATTTAAAGGACTAATACCTGTTACTTCTTTTTTATATGACCTAAAAGAAAAAGCTGGTATAAAGCAAAAGATCATTAAAGATGAAGATATTGTTCCAGATAAAGAACTTACGATTGCTTATTCCAATTATCAGCAAAATAAAGATATAATATTTTGTTTAAAAAAAATACTTATTTATAAAGGGATTTCCTTTAAACTTGTTGAACATGAGTCTTTAGAGTTGCTTTTATCTGATAATACATCTGATATAAAGCTACAAGTAACATATCGTGATTTTCAGCATTATTCTTCTTCTGTTTTAAGTTTGCTTTCATTGGTCAAAAATCCACAGAAACTATTACAAAGCTGGATATATAATGACACGGACAATATCATTAAGTACTCTGACGAACAAAAAAGATTAATCCCTATTTTTAGAGGTACTCAAATATATTTCAAGAATAGAAATGCAAAAAATTGGGACTATGATTCCAATGGTTTTTTACAAGAAAAGATTTGCTAAATTATTAATACTAGTAAATCTGTTTACGCCTTTTATAAGTTGCACATGGAGGATAGATGAATGACTAAAAGTGAATCTTATACTAAAGAGATTAGGCGGTTAAAAGAAATATCAAGGGCTTATGATATAAAGTTGAATATTAAAACGGATAACAATAATGAATATAAAGATGTTCATGAAAAGATTATTTATTTAAGAAGAAAAATTATTCAACGTGAGTTTTTTTCTTCTATTGATAGAATGAAATCACCAGAATTTTTAGAAGGAAAAGATACATCGGTAAGCTATTTTAGTTATGAACGTTCGTATACACCATATACAATTGAGAATCTTTTAGAAAATACATTTCATACAAAATATACAAGTGCTTTTGTCACTAGATCGGGTCTTTCAAGTATTAATTTGGCTCTTGGAGTTGTTTTTTATTTTCTATATTCCAAAACAATGAACTTTGTTTCTTATTATAATTATTTTGAAACGACAGATTTGATTAATCATTTTAGCCATTTAGGTCTTATCCGAAATTATACAAATACAAATTTTAAGGAATTTTTGCATTTAATTATTAAATATGATGCTGATATCATTTTTATTGAAAATCCGCTTGCTATTCCCAAATATGACAATTTTAACGAAAAAATGTTGATTAATACTTTAAAAAGACTTAATAAAAATAAGTTTAGAATAGTTATTTTTGATTCGACTTTGGGAGGACCACTTAAAAGCTTAGAAAATATTTTAAAAGAGCTACCTGATAATTTTTTATTAATAAATATAGCTTCTGGATTAAAATTCTATAACTTAGGCTTTGAATTAAGTAATTTAGGATTAACTTGTATTTGGTGTAAAAACAATAATATAAGAAGACATTTTAAAGATCGATTAAAAGCTGAAAGAGTTACGTCAGGACTATCAATTGAAGCCGTAGAAGAAGCGTACCTGTATCCTATTTTTAAAAATTTGAATCTTGTTGAAGCACATTATAATGCAATATTACAAAATTCATTAATGTATCAAAGAGTTTTATTTAAGCATAATATTATCAAAAAAATATCTCTTTCTCCAGTCATAGTGATAAACAATAACTGGACAGGCCAACAGGTAGTGGAAATAGTACATGACATACATGATAAATTGAAAAAGATAGGATTAGAACTTTCAACTGGTGCTAGTTTAGGATTTCACTTGACAAGAATGCAGGATATACATTCTAACTTCATACTTGAAGGTGAAAAAACAGAGCACTGGATAAGGATATCGCCAGGTAGTTTTTTCTCAGAAGTTGATAAATATATAATTAATTATTTTGTTAATGCCTTAGATAAATAATTAAAACCTAAAAATCAATTTATTTTGTTTTGTAATCTAGTTAGAAGATAGTTTACATAGTTTGGCTGTAGACAAGATCACTTAATAACGCTTTTAAAAATTATCTAATAAATTAAATGGAGATGTGACTTAATGGATGTATACAAAAAAGCAACATTTGTAATAAATATAGCTAAAGTGGCTGGAGCAGCCATTTCTGCACGAAATTTAGTTGATAGAATTCCAAATTCCCAACTGCTATTTTCAATAAAATCCCAAAATGATGTAAAAGTACTAAAATGTTTGTCAAATTATGTTGACGGTTTTGATGTTTCTTCATTTAATGAATATATTTTTTTAAAAGAAAATAATTTTTCTAATGATATTAGTATAACTGGAAGTTCCTTTACTCCTAGTGATATTTTGTGCATTTATAAAAATGGTGATAAATTTATTTTTGACTCTATAAGTTTACTTAAAAATTTTATAAAGTTAATTCCTGATAATAAAGAAATAAGGATAGGTCTTAGAATAAGAGTTCCCTATTATAATAGATTATATGGAATAGAGTGCAGCAAAGAACTTCAGAGTTTATTAAAAGATAATCCAAATATTAAAGTTGATATTCTACACGTTCACTATGATCATCATAATAAGCTAGTGAACAAAAATAATAACAGGGTATTTAATGATTTGTTACATTTTGCCATGTTCTTCAAAAAAAATAAAATGAATATTCCAACAAAAATTAATTTAGGTGGAGGTTTAAATGAATTATATCCAACAAAATCCATTAATACTTACTTCCAACAAGTACTAGATTTTCAAAAAGCGTATAGTTCTGTTATATCAAAGTTACCGATAATTACTTTCGAGCCAGGTACATTAATATCTACTCCATCAGCAGATATAGAAGTAAGTATAATTGATATTAATTATAATGAGTCTACGTGTGATGTGGTTGTTAATGCTTCCAAATTCAATTTATTACCGTGGTGCCAGCCTGGTCTTAAAAAAGTAAAAGAAAAAGGAAAGCAAGTTAAAATTAAAATTTATGGATTCACTAATTATAGTGGTGATTACTTTGGAGAGTATATAGTTCCTTCTGGTGCTATCAAACTAGGGACAAGATTAACTTTCATTAATGTTGGGGCATATTCAATTAACATGCAACGACATTTACAAATGTTAGATGGTCCGGAGGTAAAATATCTAAATGAAAAATAGTAATTCATACTTAGATGAAATACAGCGGTTAATGAATATAGCGAAAGCGTATAACATAGACTATAATTTTAATATAGCTAACACTGACGAGTATGCAAATATACACAAAGTTGTGCAGTATTTACGAACACAAATTATGCAGAACGAATTTTGGGCTTCTATAAGTAGAATGAAGTCTCCAGAATTTAAAAAAGGTAAAGACCTATCTAAAAGTTATTTTTCTTATGAAAGATCTTATATGCCTTACAGTATTGAAACCTTGATAACTGAAAGCTTTCATACTCATAAAGTAAGTACTTTAGTTACCAGATCAGGGCTCTCTAGTTTAGACTTGGCATTTCGCACTTCTATTTATTTTTTACATTCAATAAAAGAAAACTTGAATTCAGTTTCATACTATAATTATTTTGAAACTGAAACATTAATGCAACAAATGGAGCGTGTTGAATTAATTAGAAATAACAACAGTACAAACTTCGATAAATTTATAAATTTAATTCTTAAATGTAATCCAGATATTATTTTTATCGAAAACCCGCTTGCAATTCCTAAAAATGTGAATTTTAGCGAACATAAATTGTTGACGGCCATTAGAAAATTAGATCCAAGAACCTTTCGAATTATTATTTTCGATTCAACTTTAAAAGGATCTCTTACTAATCTAGAAAGTCTGCTGAATAAACTTCCAGGAAACTACCTTATTTTAGATATAGTTTCGGGTATTAAATTTTATAATTTAGGCTTAGAATTAAGTAATTTAGGTATTACAACTATTTGGTGCAAAAATGATAATATAAAAAGAAACTTCAAAAAAAGATTAAAAGCATATAGAAATGTAACAGGTCAAACCATTGAAGCCGTAGAAGAATCATATTTATATCCAATTTTTAAAAATCTAAATCTTGTTGATGCCCACTATCAAGCTGTTTTAAAAAATTCATTAACGTATCAAAATATTTTCTACAAGTATGGTATTATTGATAAACTTTCGCTTACACCAATTGTGACAATCAACAATCATTGGTCAGGTGACCAAGTAGTAAATATTGTTCACAATATACATGATGCATTAAAAGCACGCGGGTTAAATTTATCTACTGGCGATAGTTTTGGGTTTCACCTTACGCGAGTCCAAGATATACACTCGTCCAATCAACTAAAAAACGAGCACTGGATTAGAATTGCACCGGGGAGTTTTTATTCTGAAGCAGATGATTATATTATTAAATATTTTATTAATAAATAGCAAAATAGCTTGATGTTATTTTCTTGGTTACAGTCAGTGCTTGGATCGACTGATCTTTTAAGTATCGATTATAGTCCGAACCGTTTATTTTTATCTAATTGAAGATCTGAGATAGAGTTTTTAAAAATAAATGAGTAGGTGGTAGCAAGGGTTAACCATCTGAACTATGTAAAAGCGGTCCAGAATCTTCTGGGCAATGAGAAAAGATCTTTGGTCATACTTGACATAATAGCAATTGAAGTACATGGAAATCATCTTGATGCGTCAACACATAAGTAGCATTTAAAACCAATAGCCTTATAAAGTTTCATTGATTTCGAAACACTTTCAACGCTTAAACGAATTAAATTAATTCTATTCACTTAAGTAATTCCTATCATTTCTTATTACCTTTAATTATTTCGAAGCATTATATAGTGCTTTTTTAAAAAATTATAGCAAGTTATTAACGCTAAGAAATTATAAGAGAAAAACTGTAAGCTATACTATGCTTGCTGAAGTTAACCCCCGGAATTGGACAAAGATTCCAATTCGGGGGTTTTCTTATGTCTAAATATTTACTAAAAACAAAATTAGAAGC
>NZ_JAFNPD010000009.1:0-98789 GCF_026535825.1 Lactobacillus sp. B4026 | reverse complement strand
CATGCCGAACACAGCAGTTAAGCTTCTTCACGCCGAGAGTAGTTGGTGGGAGACTGCCTGCGAGGGTAGGAAGCTGCCGTGCTTTTTTAATATTCCGGCTTAGCTCAGTTGGTAGAGCGCTTGACTGTTAATCAAGATGTCGTCAGTTCGAGTCTGACAGCCGGAGCTTTATGGAGTGTTGTCCGAGTGGCTTAAGGAGCATGATTGGAAATCATGTATACGGGTTTTAATCCTGTATCGAGAGTTCAAATCTCTCACACTCCGTAATACACGTTAAATAGTTACTAAATTTAGTTTTAGTAACTATTTTTTATTTGGTAAAATATAAAACTAATTAAAGGCAAAAAAGGCAGTTAAGTTTATCTTAACTGCCTTTTGCGTTTTTAGAAGATTAAATCATTATTTTTCTGAAATAGCTTGTAGGTGGCTCCTTCTAGACGATAGGGTATAGCGAACTGCTGCATAAAAGGTCCGGGCTCATCGAATGTATAGAACTGCTTTGAAGCATATTTGTAGATTAGATTTAGTGAAAATAAATCGGCCTGGTGTTCAACTGGTGTACTCAAATTAATATAGTAAAAAGTTCCCTTATCGCCGTTGGCAAAATGGCCAATTTCATGACCAATCATAAAAGGTATTTCATTTTGCTTTTTCCAATTGAGATTGATAACCATTCTACCAATATCAGTAAAAGAAACTGAGGGATAATCAGGATCAATCTGGTCTAATAACGCGTAACTAATTCCATGGTCAAATGCATAATTTAGCATGTATTTAATTAAATTTTCCACCTTTTTTGCCTTCTTTAAAATCAGAGTCCATTAGGTTACGGATTATATCAAGATATTTTTCAGGAACCGCTTTTCCATTATAAGCAAGTGGAATGTCGTCAGCTAAGTCAATTCGCTTGACTGTTTCTGCTGGACTTGATTCACCGAGTAAATCATTAACAGAGACATGTAATACTTTAGCCACTTTTTTCAAACTTGCTGTACTGGGTGTTTGCTTATCCCAGCGATAAATACTGTTGGCACCAATTCCTGCTTTAAGCGCTAGACTTTGCAACGATGACCAACCCTTCTTTTTCGCAATTACTTTAATTCGATCTAAAGTAGTCATTTCAGTTTTCCTCACGTTTCCATCAAACAAAATTATCGCAAATGATTAAAAACTGTTGACTTTTTACTTAAAGTGATTGATAATTGATTTCATCAAGTAATTAAGTAATAAAAAATAAAACTAAATATTATAACTGTTTGTTGACGCTACAGGTTTATTATTGGTTTTATTTTATTTGTCATAGTTAAATTTTATCACGAATGATGGATATTGCAACTACTTGAGCGATTAATAACACATTTGCAGTGAAAGGAGAATTGAAATGAAAATCCCGTATGATTTAATTCATAAACTCGAAGCTGATTACGGCTCTTTGGACTTAGTTCCAGATAACAATCCCATCTTGCATCAAATACATGAGCAAATTGGCATTACTGCCCGCGACAATATTGATTTGACTAAATATGAGAAAGTGGTAATTGACCTCATGAAAGATGGCTTTAATTTGCATGATATTGTAGCAAAAACAGGAATGTCCTTTTACTTAGTTAGACAAATTGCTTCTAATTATGATTTGCAGCCTAAGCCTAAGTTTCGCTATGTAGCAGTTAAAGATCATGAACCCAAAATTTTTAGTAACGGCTTTGAAAATTTCCAAATAATAGTTAAGTCAAGCTGTTATAGCTTAACGGTGGCTAAAATTAAGCTTGCCTTTTGTGGTTATCACTTATATCAAGCGCGTAAAGCATTCTTATGGCGTGATTTAGCCTGGCACGATCAGTATCTAATCGGAGACCAGCTTTGTCAAAAGGAGCCCCAAGGAGGAATAAAAATTGAATTTACTAAAACAAGTAAAATTAAATAAAGCAGCTACAGTCAAAAACGTAAAGTCTTTTTTTACTAACGACTTTGAGCATTACTTAAATTTATCAGGTAAGCATCGAACAGACTTAGCAAGTCCAACTTTTGATGCTAGCGGTGTTACTAATCACAGCGGCGTGAATCACCAAGAGCAGAATATGAGTATTAACATCGATGCTGGTAATTGTGTGCAGGCTGTTAATGATACAATTGCCAATTGCACTAATACGAGGGACATGCCGTATGCAACAATTATTTACTACTATTACATTAAACGACTGGATGACTATAAAATTTATGAACGGTTGGGATATCAAAAAGCGCAGTACTATCGTTTAAAATCGAGCGCACTGCTAGAATTTGCGGAAAGACTGGATTATTGGCGCCAGCAAGATCAAGCAGATTTGCCGGACTTACGGGTTTATGAAAAAAATAAGCCTGTCATGCAATAAAGTTTGAAGAGACCATGATGAGACCTCACTGGTACTCAATAGGCGGTATTATGTTATTGTCGAAAGATTAGGGATAAGTACTTAGCCTTAATTTTTCGATCTGTTAACTCCTCCTCGGTTACTATATGAAAAACGCAAAGATAAAATTGTTTATCTTATGTGGTGATACGTGTGTGAGTCATTGTTAATAAGGCGATCAAATAGTAGTAATTTTCGGATCCATGCTATTAACAAGTAGGTGCAAATCCTGCCGCGTATCATAGCCATTAACTAGCTTAATGGTTAACTTTAAATTATGTGTATTAAAAATTGGGCGCTTAATTAAGCGTCTTTTTTATTGTCAAAATTCTGGTAAGCATAAGAGGGTGATAAAGATTGAAGATGACTTTAAAGCAACAGAAGTTTGCGGATGAATACCTTGTTTCAGGCAATGCAACTAAAGCTGCTTTAAAAGCCGGATACTCCAAAAAATCTGCCTATTCAATTGGTGCTGAGAATTTAAAAAAACCAGTAATAGCTGCCTACATTAAAAAAAGACAACAGGAACTGGAAAATAGCAAAATTGCCCAGCAACAAGAAGTTCTTGAATATTTATCGGCAGTAATGCGTGGTGAGCCTTCACGGTCAATTTCATCTACTAATGGCGTAGTTGAATCGCCCGTCTCAATCAAAGATCGCCTATCTGCAGCCAAAGAATTATTAAAACGTAATCCTTTTGATCCGTTAATAAAAGCGCAGACTGACAAAGCAATTGCTGAAGCTAAAATAGCGACAGCACAAGCAGAAGAAGTAAACCACTTAACCGATGCAACAATGAAATTAATGGCTGATTTAAGTACAGAAGATCTAACTAGATTAGCTCATTTAGGAGACTTAAACGATGAAGTTAAATAGTAAAACTAAAAGGCTAATCGAAAAGCTAGGACCTACTGGTCTGCAATTAACTAGATTAAGTGCGCAAATGGAATTAGCACGTCGTAAATATGAATATTATTTTCAACTGGCAAATCCTAAAGCAAAGCTTTACAGGCACACGCAGTATTTATGTGACAAATTACAGCCGATTGTCGCTAATAAGCAGCACTTTTATATTGTCGAAATGCCACCACAACATGGTAAATCACTAACGATCACGAAGACTTTTGCTAGCTATTACTTAATGAAAAATCCAGATAATCACGTTATGATCAGCGCCTATTCACAAGATTTATTTACTAAATTTTCACAGGCGAATCGGCGACATTTTCAGCAGTGGTCGGAACCCTTATTTGGCCTAAAAATCGGGCAGGCTAACAGCAAAGGTTTTGGCATTAAAGATCATGAGGGCAGTCTATATGCAACATCAATGTTAGGTGGAGCATCAGGGATGCCAGCCGATTTGCTAATTATCGATGATCCGTTAAAAAATGCGGAAGAAGCGGCTTCACAAACGATCAAAACCAAAATTTGGGATGAGTGGAATCTGACATTTTTTCCACGCTTGCAAAAACACGGTTCTGTCATTGTCATTATGACTAGGTGGCAAGTTGATGATTTGGCTGGCCGCTTACTCAAAAAGATGGCACTGCCATGGGAAGAAATTAAACTGCCTGCGATTGCCTGTAATCTGGCTAATGGTGAACGTGATGTAATTGGACGGCATAATGGCGAAGCTTTATGCCCAAAATTACACGATTTAGTTGAACTCAATCAGCACAAGCTAGATATGGGCTCACATAAGTTTGCTGCTTTATATCAACAAGCACCGACATTGGCAGGGGGCAATCTTTTTAAGAGCAAATGGGTCAATTATTACGTACCTGATCGCCAAACAATGATTAGTTTAGGCTTAAGTGAAAAAGATGTTGCACTTTTGCCTAAGCGCATTGATTGTGAGGTGCAGGCTTGGGACACTACCTTCAAGAGCAGGGATAACGATGATTTCGTAGCCGGCCAAACCTGGGCAAAGCATCAGGCACAATTTTATTTACGGCCTAACTGGGTTCACGAGCGCTTAACCTTTACCGAAACACTTGACGCTATCAGAAACATGTCACGTAGATTTCCGCAAGCAACAATCAAGTTAGTTGAGGACAAGGCAAATGGGCCAGCAATTATTGATACTTTAAAAAAAGAGATTCCTGGTATCATGCCGGTTTCACCTGGTGCGGATAGCAAGCAGGCACGGGCTAGTTCGGTCAGTCCATTATGGGAAGCTGGGCAGATTTTTCTTCCGCATCCTTTATGGGTTCCTGCAATCGACCAATGGCTTGAGGAAGTATTGGGTTTCCCAAATATGCCGCACGACGATAATGTGGATGCGATGGTTTATGCACTTCGAAGACTAGCAAAATGGAATCAGAAACCGATTATTAGGTTTTAGAAAGGAACTAAAATGGGTTTATTTAATAAACAGAAAAAACGGCCAAAGCATGTTTTGCGTTCTGATGCAACGGATTATTATTCCGGGTTATCCTATGACAATTTAGGGTGGCGGTTTGTGTCTGACCAGCAAGATTACGAAATGCTTAATAATCAGTTTAAGCACAATGCAATTGCTCACCGAATTGTTGCCAAACCCGCTGAAGACGCTACTCGTAATGGCTGGCGCCTGGTTATTCCCGATGATCCTAAAAAACAGGAGATTTATCAAGACGCTCTTGATAATTTGCGACTAAATGATGCTCTAACGCAGCAAATTATTTATCAACGGCTTCATGGTGATGGCTATCTTAATATTGGTGTCAAAGAAAAAAATGCCCAAACGGAAAGCAAGCCGCTCAATCCAAAAAATATTAGTACTGTTTCATTTGTTCACGCCTTTGGGCAAAATCACGTTGACCGTTATCAAGTAAATAATGATCCAACTAGTGACAATTTCAAAAAAGAGCAAGCAGTAGTTATTCGGCAGGTTCAACAGGGGGCAACAGTTAGTTCAACAGGACTTCAACAGTCACCTCAAGTAAAAAGTAAACCAATTATTATTGATAAATCGCGTTACTTTCATATTAGTCTAGATAAATTTGAGGATGATCAAACAGGTACATCAATCTTAACTCGTTGCTCCGATCAAATTAAAGCTCTCGATACAGCCTTGGAATCAACCGGGAAAATGCTTCGCGAATTTACATTCAAGGTTTTTAAAAGCGATAAGTTGATGAGTGAAGAAGAAACACAATATCGCAAAGATCGAGCTGAAATTGGTCAAGTAATGAACACGGAAGCAATCGCCTTTATTAGTTCAGATGATGACCTTAATAAATTTTCAACGCAAACAACGGGAATTGATACGTTGTTTAACTTTGTTTGGCAAGAACTAAGCGCGGCTTGTAATATTCCCAAGTCGGTTTTAACTGGCGAGCAGGCTGGGACACTAGCCGGTGCCAGCCAAGATGTAGTTAACTACTACGATACTGTGAAGGCCATTCAGGAATCACTCTTAAAGCCGGAACTCGAATATATTGTTAAATTGCTAATGTATGCAGATGAAGTCGGCAATGGTCAAGAAGATCCGGCTAAATTAACTTGGCATATTGAATTTAATCCTCTTTGGTCACCTGATGATAAGACGCAATCAGAGACTTTGCTCAATCATATGAATGCTGCGGCAACTGCAGTCAGTTCAGGGATTTATTCACCTAAAGAGGCTAAGCGACTTCTTGATGGTCAAGGAAATAATGCTATTCAAGGGATGCAGCTTGTAGGTAAGTCAAAGCAGATTAAGCGATGATGGCTTAAGTCTTGAAGCCCCTTGAAGGAGGTGAGGCTGAAGCTAGTAAGCACTTGTTAAAACTGGCGGTCAAAAAATGTTAATTAATAGTAAAGGAGAAACTAATGGACAAAGTAGACGAAACCAAGATCGTGAAGACACAAACTGAGGACCAAATTTTGGGTAAAACTGGTTCAGAAGAGAATACTACCCCAGCGACAAATAAAGGAGGTGAAAAAATAATGGCCAAAGATCCAGAAGGAGTATTTGATTATTCAGCATGTCAAACCTATGTTGTACAAAAAAATGAGACTCTATTCGACGTTGCGCAAAAATGTGGTCTTGCTCTTCAGCAATTACGCTATTTTAACCACTTAAACAAAGCGACTTGGAAAATTCTCGAAGGCCAAACACTATATTTGCCCGTTACGCCGGTCTATGTTCCTGCGGGTAAGTAAAAATGCTAACCCGATATGATGCGGCACCACTTGACTTAATCAAAAAAGATGCACAGACCGGCTTTATTCACATAGCTAATGTGCCAATTGCTCGTGTTGGTGTATTTCCTTATTTAAAAGCTGATAATTCGGTTGAGATGGAAGCTAAATTACCAACGGAATTATTGACGCAAAGTACGGTGAAAAGCGCGGAAAATAAACCGGTAACTGATGATCACCCAGCTGAATTAGTGACACAGCAAAATGCTGCTAAATATATGAAGGGATTTACGGCATCTAACGCACATGTAGACCACGACACGTTAAGAGTCGATTTAACGATTACAGATCATGATCTAATTAACGAAATTAATCAGGGAAAGCAAGAATTATCAATTGGTTTTCAAACTGATGTTGTTCCAGTCAAGGGCGAATTTCGTGGGATTAGTTATGACTCTATTCAAAAAAATATCCAAATTAACCATGTTGCGGTTGTGAGGCGCGGTCGGGCAGGTCACAACGTTCGCTTGATTGGTGATAGTGCTGAAATGGTAGAGGAACATACAAAGCAAAGGGGTGAAAAAATGGAAACGACACGGGTTCGCCTAGACGGCCAAAATATTACTGTTGCAACTGCTGATGCTGCAAAAATAATTAAATTAGACGATGATCTTTCTGACAAAGCCAAGAAAATAGCGGCCTTAAAAAAACAAATTAAGGATTTAGAACAACAATTAGCTGAGTTAGAAGGAAAAGCCAAGTTGAATGAGGCAAGTGCCACTAAGGCACAGGCTAAAGCTGATGCGTTGGAAAAACAGCTAACCAAAAGTTATCAATATGAAAATGATCATTTGGATGAAGCGGTTGAGTCACGTTTAAGTTTAATTAACCAAATTAAACCATATCTTGGGGATGATTATTCTTTTAAGGGCAAATCGAGTAAAGAACTAAAACTAGCCGCTATCAGGCAGGTAGACGATACGGCTGAATTGAGCAATAAATCAGATGAATATATTGATGCTTACTTTACTGCAATGGATCACAATCATCAGCAAGCCAAAGTAGTTGGTTACCGCGGTCCAGTTTTAAAAACAGATAGTGGCAGTCAATCAGCTTTGGAGCTGCTAAAAGCTCGCTATAATTTAGCAAAACAGGTAAAGGGGGATAAATAAATGGCAATTCCAGATGGTAAATTGTATGACGATGGTCAACTATCGCCTGGCAGCATTGCTACTACAGAACCAGTGACGATTAATACGGAAAATGCTGGGGCTTTAATCGATTATGGGGTAGCAGTAGTTT
This sequence comes from Lactobacillus sp. B4026, assembly GCF_026535825.1. Classification (NCBI taxonomy): domain Bacteria; kingdom Bacillati; phylum Bacillota; class Bacilli; order Lactobacillales; family Lactobacillaceae; genus Lactobacillus; species Lactobacillus sp. B4026. The sequence goes on along the minus strand of NZ_JAFNPD010000009.1, from coordinate 90,990 downwards.
TACAGGATGGTAAAGTAGTGCCAGCAACTGGTGGACCAATATACGGCGTAGCTTTAAAAAGAAGCTATGTCAACGCAGATCATTTTACGGAGGATGACTCAAAGCAAGACCATTGGGAAAATGGTGAAACTTTAGGGGTCTTGCGCGACGGAACGATTGCAGTGCCGATTACGACTGACGTTATTCGTGGTGAAAGCGCTGCAGTTGACGCATCAGGCTGTTTTAAAACAGCCTCAGTTAATGACCGAGTAGTTGGTATTTTTCTGAGCGATGGTGAAAAAGGTGGTACAGCCAGCTTGCAAACAAGAGTGCAATGGCCTGAAAAGCAAGCTGAGAACACTACCGCAACATCTGTTTCAGGTAATACTGAACAACAATAAAAAGGAGGAAAATAAATGCCAAATTTGGGAATTGCGACCAAAGAACAACTAACGTTTATTGATAAAGTCGTATACGATCCAAAAACTGCGCCACTAATTGCTCGATCATTATTTTCATCGATTAGCATCGGCCGGGATGCGGTTGTTTACCGCTACCGGGTTCGTGATGGCAAGGCTTTAGCCAAAGCATATACTAACCGCTCGACTGATATTCCGGTGGTTGACGAAGGCTTTAAAGAATATGAAACGCCAATTACGCAGAGTGCACTTGCAGCATCATATTCCTGGCTTGAATTAGAACGGGCACGTTCAGTGGGAGTAGATCTATTGGTTGATCAAGCTCAGTTAGTTGCCAGAGGAATGGCCGAACGTGAAGACCAAATTATTTTTAATGGTTTGGAGACCGGTAGCAGCTCAACCAGAATTGTTGGTTTGACGAATACCAAAACTGATGTGACTGGGTTTCAGCAAATTAATGCGGAGCAATCTTTTGCTGAACTAATTGCTGATCCTGAAAATGGTGCATTAAAATTGCGTAACTTCTTCCAAGAAGCGGTTGGCAAGATTACACATTTAATCGGATATGCTGCGGCTAAGCCAACATTGCTGTTACCACAGGCAGAATTAGATTTACTGAATCGCCCATTTAATAAGTACAACCCACAAGTAACCGTACGAAGTATGATTGAGCCGTGGTTTGCTTCAATTCAAGTAGTGCCTGAATTAGAAGGTCAATATTGGCACGCTAAAAATGCTTCTAAGGCCGATAAGAGTAAGGATATGGGAATAATTTGCTTAACTGATCCTGAAATCTGTGCAATTCCAGATGCAATGCCATTAACGCAATTACAACCAGAATACTCTAACGGCGTAACTAAGATCCCGTACGTAGAACGACATGGAGGGCTAGCTGTACGCTATCCGTCAGCCTTTGTTCAACTGCTGAATATTAATTAGCTTGTGAGGTAAAAAATGAATGAGCAGGTAACAAGTGATGATATTAGACGGCTTGCTCCAGAAATGACGGCTGATTTAGATGAACAGTCGATTATGGCTACAGTTGAGAATGCTTATTTAATTGCACTGGGGGATCATTTTCCAAGAGTAAGTAAAATTGATGGTGAACAAATGCCGGTGCGAAAATTGGCTACTGAGTATTTAGCTTTGCATTTTATTGCGATTCAAGGTAAGACCGGTCAAGGAGTTACGGCGGAAAAGGTTGATGTGTTGGAACGCCACTTTCATGATACGAGTAGGCTTGACTGGCTGAATTCCTCAAAATGGGGACAAACCTACTTACACTTGTTAAAAGTATTTGGCGGCGGTCGTGCACGCTATCGGGTGATTCAACATTGAGCCTTAAACAGCAAAAAGCCATCGATTTTCAGGCAATTGAACGTGAACTAACCTACCTAAAGCAGCATCAAGTAGTCATCGGCTTTTTTGCGGAAAATAACAGCGTAATACTTGAAATTGTGCGTGCAACTGAGTATGGCGCCCATCTTATTCCTAAAAAAGGGGATTATCTATGGTTGCCGACAGCAACTGCGCTTAAGCAATACGGAAAAAGTGTTAAGCCGCAGAATATTAACGGCCTTTTTATTCCGAAGGGAAAGCATTTTGCCTGTGCTAGACAGCATGGACAACTAGTAGCTTATTTCTATGTGACTAAAAGAATTGATTTGCCAGCTAAACCCTTTATTCGAAAGGCTCTAGCAGAAAATAAAATAAAGTATCGGCAAGAAATCAAAACTGGAGTCAACCGGATTTTATTGGCACATGCGAAGGGACGCGACCTGTTAGCCAGTCTAGGTAAAACTGCGAGCGACGATTTGCGTCAAAGTCTAATTACATGGAGTAAAAAGGAGCACCAAAATAAGCAAATTGATAAGTTAGTCAACGAAATTACGTGGAAAATTTGGCCGCTTGGAGGTGATTAAATGGGGCGATTTTATCTTGCTTTCCAAAAAATGCTGGAGGAATTTGGCGTAGATATTTGGGTTTATCCGGATAGTGAACAGACTAAAGCGGCTCATTATCATTATGTAGGCGGAATTAGGGTGCCAGAACAAGCTGAAGAACCGGTAGAAGAAATAAAGAGGCACGAGCCGGTTTTTCCTTACAATTCTAACTCTTCGTTTATGGCGCAATTCTTAGCGGGAGGAGAATTGGCCCAGGCCGATTTGCTTTGGATTTCTTGCGCGCAATACCCAATCAATACTAAAGTAAAGGTTCCTTCACAAAAGGGGACTTTTCGAATAGTTAATTTTGCTAATTACTGCGATTACTCTGATGTTGTCATTTATGAGTTGAAAGGGGATGATCAGCATCCAAATGGATAAGACGTTACCGGAACTATCGGATCACTTTCTAATTCAGTATCTTTTAGGCAAAATCGTTAATCATGTGTGCCAGTGCGAACTGGTTGAACAAAATAATATTGCGCACATGGAAGAAATGCCTTTTGTGACTTTTACTTGGATCACTTTTAACCAGCCAACAACAAGTGATTGGTTAACTGATCATCCGCAATATCTGTGTACGATGCAGATTGATGTTCATGCCGCAAGTGCAGAGAGTGCATCTTTACTAGCACAAAAATTGTTTACAAAATTGCATCAAAGTGCATACCAGCGAATTTTCACGCAGGCACAAATTGTGTTACAAAAGATTTCTAATACGAGTAATCGAACAATTTTAGCAGGAATCAACTATGACAATGATTTTGGCTTTGATTGTTCATTTTTAGTTAATGGTGGCAATCAATTTCAGGAAAATGACTTGCAGTTTGATTTTGAAGATACAGACATTGAGTCTATCAAAGCTGCAAGCCAAGTTAAGGTGACAGACGAAACTGTCACTAACGATTAATTAGGAGGAAAAATAATGGGAAATACTATCAAGGCATACGATAGAATCTCTGATGTGGACGTAATTATGTCCGTAATTAGACCACAAATGGCTGTGGGATTAGGTAATTTATTACTGATTAATTCACTGGCTAAACCAGTGGAATCCGGGGCTAATACGCAAGCACAAACACTATCTGATACTTTAACGTCAGAAGAAATAGAAAATGGCCTTTTATTGCGAAAAACGGATAAGAATACCGGTGCTGTCTATCGGGAATATAAAAACTTGGACGCGGTCAAGATTGACTATGCCGATAACGAAGCAATTTTAATGAAAGCTGAAAGCTATTTTACGCAAGACAATCATTCGGATAGAATCGCTATCTTGGATTTGCCGGCTGGTAAGGAGCAAGAAGCACTTGGTGCATTTTGGTTCTTTAACTGGACTTTTGCAATTATGGCTAAGAGCAATGATGACAAGACAGCTTTAACTACCTTATCGAATATTTTTGAGGCTAATAAAGATCATTTTTTAGTAATTCAAACCAATGACGTTTCATTGCTTAATGGTCTTCAAGGTCAAAACTACACAATTGGACTGAAGCATGACCTATCTGAACCAATGGATGCTGCCTTTGTCGGTGCCATTGCGACCTTGCCAGTGGGATCAACTACTTGGAAGTTTAAGACCTTACAAGGTATCTCACCGGAGAGTTTAACTGCAAATGAATTAAATAGTATCAATAAAGTCAATGCAATTGCTTATACAACTGTTTTTGGCAAGGATCAAACTACTGAAGGCAAGTCACTATCTGGTGAATATATTGATACACTTCACGGCATTATCTGGGTTAAAAACGAGATGCAGGCCCAACTTGAAAAGCTTTTACAATCAAATAACAAGCTCCCGTATGATCAAACCGGTATTAACATGGTCCTGGCAACTGCCACACAAGTTCTCACTAAGGCCTTTGAAAAGGGAATTATTTTAACTGATGATAACGGTAAAGCTGATTACACAGTTAGTGCTACACCAAGGCAGCAGCAATCTGCACAAGATTTATCTGACCGTCATTATGGCGGATTGAGCTTTACTTACCATGCATCAGGTGCAATTCACTCGTTGACAATTCATGGTTCAGTGAATTCAGATACAATTTTGCAATAATAGGAGGATTAATCAATGTCACAAAATTCAGCACTTACAGGATTAGCTACCAAGACTTATCAAGCTGCAGATACTACCGTTATGGTTGATGGTCAACAAGTTTATGCCTTCGGCGAAGATTCGATGTTTACTTCGACTTACGATAACGATCTCGTAACTGTTAAGGAGGACCCACAAGGTAATGGTGTTGCTTCAAAAAGCAGCAAGCATGGTGGAACAATTACACTTAATTTGTTTGAAACGTCACCAGCCAATAAGCTATTAACCGATTTGGCAGCAACTGGTAATTTTTCCGTAGATATCATTACTTCAACTATTCATATTTCTGCCACTCACTGTTATATTGCTAAAATCCCTGACTCAACTGGCGGTAATGAAGCATCTAACAGAGCATGGCAAATCAAGGCAATTTACCTTGAAGAAACAAGTTTAGTTGATGAATAAAAGTAAGTAATTTAATAACAGAATAGCAATTTAATTAAGCCTGTGTGTAGAGCAGGAACAAGAGGAGATTTTAATTATGGCAGATAAGAAAACAGCAAAGAGTAATTCAGAATTAGCTTTAGAGGCTCATCAAAAGCAAGTTAAAAGCGCGAAAGATGCTGAAAGTTCAACGATTGCAAGTATGATGGGTAAAACTAAGACTATTGTTGTCGCCCAAGATACTGATCATGAATATTCACTAACATTGCAATTTCCTGGTGTTGCTCGTGCAATGGAAATTGAAGATATTGCCTCTAATCAATACGGCAATATGGTCTTTAGTTTATTGATGAAAGAAGCAATCAAAGATGTGATTGTCTCACCGAAGATTAACTCACTTGATTTCTGGGATACCCACGCAGGCTTAGGTGAAGTGACAATTCAGGTGTTAACCTTTCTTAACGATGGGATTAACGGGGAAATTAAGTAAAAAACAAATTAAGCGAAAAGCCGATGCTCTCGAGCGCCAGTTGCGACTGGTTACCCATGGCTTTCCGCTTGAACTGGTGGATCATGCTACTAGCGATCAACTTGCGGTAATGGAGGAGATTGATCGCCGGAATACTGAAAATCAAATCAAACTGGCCCAAGTTGCTACCAATAATGGTATTGCAATGGCCTTTGGTGCAAAGAAATAAAACTAAAAAATGAGGTGAAGCCTGTCAGAAGAATGAAAGGCTTTTATTTTGCCTGAAAATACGGAAAGGATAACGGATAATGGCTAGTAATCATGAAGGATATAGTCTAAATATTGATGTCGACTTTAGTCAACTCGAAAAGGCAAATAAACAAACTGGGGCACTTTATGAGGCACTGAGTAAAGTTGACCGGAGAATTTCCGGCTTGCATATGCCTAATGGCTTGCCTAGTGAGATTAACCACGTTAATGCTGTTACAGCGTCCTATATCCAACGTCTGGAATCGGCGGGCAAAACATATCGTGCAAATGAAGAAAGGGTTAAAGCATATCAAGATGCAATTAGCAAATTAACCCAAAAAGGACAAAGTCTAAGAGAAGAACTTGCGAAAATTGAGCAGGTTTCGGGCAAGGCAAGTAATGCTTATCAACATCAGCTAATTCGGATTAACCAGACAGCTACTGACCTAAATAAACTTAAGCAATCTGTTTCTTCCACTAATGCGGAAATGCGCAAGACTAACCCATCATTTCTGGATAAAATTAAAAATAAGCTTGAGCAAACGGGTACTTCAACCGATAAAACACAGACTAAACTTAAATCTTTATTTTCCAAAGGTAATTTAACTACTGCTGCAAAAACAAGTTTTAATTATCTTAAAGGTGGTTTGCAATCAGCTGTTAGTTCGGCACAAAAATATCAACAAGAGCAGCAGGCTTTAAAAGGCAAGTGGAATACTCTAACCGGAGGCAGTCATCAGGGTTCGGCAATGGTTAAGCAAATTAATCAAATTGCGACAGCAACTCATCATTCAAGTTCTGCGGTTGATCACCTTAGTCAAAAATTTTATCGCGTTAAGCAAAACGTGGGTCAAACTGGTAAGTTAACTAATTCGGTCCTTACCTTACAAAACGCTTATCATGCTACTAATGGGCAGGTCAACAGCTTTAGTAATGCTTTAAGTCAAACAATGAAGCAGGGTAATGTCTCGGTTCAAGGTTTTAAGACTTTGACTGGCATCTTTCCAGAGTTACGCGATAATTTACAAAAAACGCTTAAAATGCAAACTAACAATCATCATTTGACCAAGACACAAATGGCTGACTTAGTTGCTACTGGAAAGGTAAGCTCAACTACATTAATTAATGCAATTGAACAAACTGCGCATAAGTCTAAAAGTCGTGCAAATGATTTTGTAAAAACAATCCCGGGTATGATTCAAACGGTTAAGACGCAAATCCCGCGATTGTCTTCAGCATTTGAAAAGCCATTTACCAAAATCAAGAATCCGTTAAATAAACAGATAAGCGATTGGGTTTCTTCAAAGCAAACAGATAAGACTTTTACTCGACTGGGTTCAACTGTTTCTTCTGGCCTAAACAAGGCTGTTACTGGAGTCATTGGCGGTAAGAGCAAGGGATCTAATGGTTTAACTAAAGCGATTAATGGTGGCATTAATAATTTGGGTAAAGGCCTCAGCCGTGGTTTTAGCTGGATTGCGGATCACGGCAAGGATATCAGAACTTTCGGCAAAAGTATTTTTGACATCGCCAAGACTGTTGGTCAAAGTGTGTGGCAGAGTTTTTCCAGCATTTTTATTAATATTGGGAAGGCTTTTGGCTTAATTGGTCAAAATGCAGATAAGCATGGTGGTGCTATTCATGCAGTTGCAGAAGGTTTCAGCAACTTAGCTAAAAATAAAACGGCTCTGAAAGCAATTTCGGATGCAATTGTAGCCATCTATTCAGTAAAGGCTACTAAGGCTTTAGCAAGCCCGTTGATTTCCTTAGCTGGAAGTGGTTATAGAGGACTTAAGCGTACTAAATATTTCTATCAAGGCTTTAAGGGTGTCGAGGCTACAAAAGACCTAGATAAGATAGCAGATCCTGCTTTTAAGTCGGGTGGCTTTTTCAGAGGACTATTTTCAAAAACTGCTAACGGCGGTGCAGGAAAACTTACTGGACTGTTGCAATCAGTTCATTCTGCTGGTGGATTCAAAGAAGGATTTAAAAATCTGTCAACAGCTGGCAAAATTGGCACAGTAGCAGCCGGTGCAGGTGTTGCTATTGATGCAGGATCGAGCTTTTTAGATGCATTTAAAAACCGGCATTCGGCGGATAAACGTAGTGCGGATATTGGTAAGGGAATCGGTTCTGGCATTGGTGGCGGTATTGGCCTATGGTTTGGTGGCCCGTTAGGTGCGGCAGTAGGTGCCAAAATCGGTGGTGCTGTCGGTAAATGGGGCGGTCAAGCCGTTAATAAATTTACTAAAGGCTGGCAGAGTAAAAAACCGCCGAAGAAGTTTTGGTCTTTAGAAAACCTAGGCTGGTCTGCTCACGATATGGTTAGAAAGACTGGGAAGGCAGCCGGTCAGGCCGTAAACAGTATCAAAAAAGGTTGGAAGGCAAAGAAACCGCCGAAAAAGTTCTGGTCGCTTGAAACACTAGGCTGGGCTGGCCAACAAATTTGGAATCACAGCGTTTACCATGCAGCTATTAATGGTGTAAGTTCCTTGAGAAAAGGCTGGACTGCTAAAAAGCCACCGAAAAAATTCTGGTCTCTGGAAAACTTAGGCTGGAGTACCAAAAACATGTTTACTGGCTTTATGTCAGGTGTCAAAGGTGTGATTAGCTGGTTTAAAGAGCAGTGGCAAAGCCTTACTAAGTGGTTTGACCAACAAAAAGACGGCTTTAATAAGTGGGCCGGCAATATTGGTGACAATGTTAAAAGCTTTTTTGGCGCTGCTAAAAAAGGAGCAACGACCAGAAAAGCTCATGCTACTGGTGGCCATATTGGCTCTAGTCATGGTGCATTAGTTGGTGAAGGTGGCCCAGAGCTTGCTTATAAGGTTAATGGCAGTCATGTCCGTATCCTAGGTGCTAATGGGCCTGAGTTTACCCATGTTAAAGCTGGCGAACGGATTCTGAATGCCCGTGATACGCAAAAAGTAATGCGAGGTGGTCTTGGTGCAGGTCTGGTGCTTAACGGTTACGCTGCTGGTAATACTAAATTAGACCATACTGCCAAAAGCACTAATCAAACTTGGAAAAAGATTACTTCTGAGACGGGTAAGCAGACTAAAAAGACCCGAGTGCAGTCAATTCGCGACTATACCAATATGCGTAAAGGCGTTAACAAGCAGATGGACGGTCTTCATGATGGTACTGTAAGCCTAGCTAAATCAACGGCAAAAGGTTTTGGCAAGGCCATGGGCCGCATGAAAGGCTACGCCAAAGACGCCATGAAAGACACGATTGAACAAATTAATCGTGGTATTAGTGGTATTGACAAGGTATTAGGACAATTCGGCGGAAATGACAGTGTCATTAAACCGGTCAAGTTTGCCACTGGTTCAAATGGTCAGCTGAATAACAATACTCTAGCGATGGTCAATGATGCTCAGTCTGGCCCACGCCAAGAGGCAATTGTCAAAGCATCCGGTGACATTTGGCTGCCACGTGGTGACAACCGCATTCTTCCTCTTCAAAAAGGGGATGCGGTCCTTAACGGAATGCAAACGCAAGACCTAGCTCACAGCTGGGGCTTAACTCATTTTGCTAAGGGAAGTGGCGTTTCAACTAGCATGCTTAAAAAGATTGCTAGTCGCGGTGCTGCTAATCCGGCCAAGAGCTTTAGTGATATGTTCTTAAGCAAGCTCAAGTCCGGTAAGGTTGACATTACAGCAGGTACAGTTGATCTGGCTAAAAATTCTGGTAAGCAGTTTGGTGTGCCATGGATGAACGCCATGTGGACAGTCATTGGTGATGCGATTGGTGACGGTGCAGGTCGTGGTGGTACCCGTGAAGCGTTTTTGAAGTACGCTGAATCAACTTTTAGTGGTGTCCGCTATGTGATGGGTGCTGCTTCAAAACTTGCTAGTGATTGTTCCGGGATGGTAATGCAGGCACTTCGTCACTATCATTTAAATATTGGTCGTTCAACCGTTGACATGCAAAATTCAAGTGGTGTCGAATATTTAGGTAAATCACTATCCAAGACCGTGCCAGGCGACTTAGTAATCTTTGGTCATGGTTCCGGAGCTGCAGGTCACGTGGGTATTATTAAGAACCCGCAAAAAGGCACAATGTTTAATGAGACGCCACCTAGTGCACGCGTTTCGCGGATTTCAGATGATAAGTCGATGGGCTATGGTTATTACCGGGTAAAAGGTCTGCATGATGCGACAGCTAAATCAAGCAATAAAAAGCCTTCTTCTGCTTTATTGGGCTTAGCTAAGCGAGAACTCGGCGCTAGTGCAATTAAGTGGATCAAAGACAAGCTGGGTGATGAAGGCGAGCTTGGCCCTAACATTGGTGGTGAAGGTGTTCAGCGCTGGGCAGGCACAGTTAAACGTATTCTAGGGATGCTGCACTTATCAACATCCCAAGGTATGGTTGCTAAGGTCTTGCGTCAGATCCAAACAGAATCACATGGTGACCCGCACGCAATTCAGCCTGGAAAAGATCCAGACGGTGACGGCTCCGGCCCGGCATTAGGTTTAATGCAGACAAAACGCATGACTTTCAACACCTTTAAGCGTAAGGGTGCCGGCAACATTTTTAACGGACCGGATAACATCTATGCTGCATTAAATTATGCCAAGCATACATATGGCGACAATTTATCGGCATTGGGTAACGGCAAAGGCTACGCTAATGGTGGTAACCCACCAGTGGGTGAAAACGTCCTAGTTGGCGAAAATGGACCGGAAATAGCCCAATTTAAGAACCCAGTACATGTTTACTCACATGAGCAATCAAAACGCATGAGCCTTGATAATTTAATCAATAAAAGCAAGGTTAAAATGCCTAAGACTGGTGCTAATGTACCGAATGTGACAATCAACATTAACGGTAATATTTCATCTGAGGGGGATGCTAAAAAATATGCCGAAATCATTGACCGTAAGATTCAAGATCTCTTTGAATCAATTGGTCTTGAATTTGGCAGCGACCCTTCAATGTATTAGAAAGTGAGGCGAATCATGGCATATGATTATAAACTTGTTTCGGTTAACGACTCCACGGCGGTAAAAAAAGCAAAATCAGCCGTAAAGACAGCGCAAAAAGCTTATCAAGCGGCTGATGAAAAGAGCACTAAAGCTAATTCCACCGTAAAAAAATTGCAGAAAACGCCTAAAAATGAAACAACCACAGCCAAAAATAAGCGCCTGGCTAAATTAGCTAAAGCTAAAAAGGCTAAGACAGCGGCTAAGAAGAATTATGAGCGAAAAAATAAGGCCCTAAAAAAAGCTAAAGACAAGTTGAGCAATTTTACTAAGCAAAGCAACTATGAAGACAACGTTTCTCAGCAGCTTGATGCACATAACGATGATTGGAAAAATGAAGGAAATTGCGCTATTTATCCCACAAATGCGGGAGAAGACGGTAGTCAAGTTATTTACATTTTGCCATCAGATAGTGAATCAGAAAGTGACTCAAGTAATGTGACTTCGTGGCCAGTTGACGAGGGGACACCTCGTTCAAGCTATGCCAGAATGGCCAGCAGAACAATTACGATTGAAGGCATTTTGACGGGCGAAAATGGGGACAATGCGCATGACAAGTATGTGGCATTACGTAAATGGAACCAAAATCACGTTGAATTAACTTATCACGGTGATCTTTATTACACGCACCTGATTATTACCGGATTAACCCGCGACTTTACTGACCTAGCAGATAATTTGCACGTTTCGATTACTTTTGCCTATGTCCAAGCAGCCGAAGTTACGACTACTTCAAAAAAATCCTCAAAATCTTCAAAAACCAAAGCTGGTAATCGTTCTAAAAAATATACCGCTTTAACTATTAAGGCCGGCGATACTTTATCGGCTTTAGCTAAAAAATACGGTAAATCGGTTAAATGGCTAGCCAAGGTTAATAAGATTAAAAACCCCAATAAGATAATTGCCGGCAAAAAAATTAGAGTTAAGTAGGAGGCACAGATGCGCAACTATATTCCAATAGATGTTGATGACCTACCTGATATTTTCGATATTGAGATTGTGGATGAGGTTTATACACTCAGAGTTGATTACAATCGGTTTGCCGACTGCTATACAATTACCATTCAAAAAGATGGCGAAACATTATTAGAACAGGAACCGTTAATTTTAGGACAGCTTGTTGGTATTGATATTCCAGACCCACGTTTGCCACGAATTGATTTGCGCGTTATGGATGAAACGGCGCAAGCAACTGATGCTGGCCAGGGTAATTTTAGCAATAATGTCAAACTGTACTTTGATGTGGTTGACCCGAACGGTTCAGAAACAGTTGATCCGACGATTAAGCCTCTAGGCTATGATCCAGATGAGACCGCTGATGATGAGACTGATGAGGAGGTGTCATACTAGTTGGCAATTGTGACTAGGAACCCTAACATGTGGTTTGAGGTAACTAACGAGAAGGGCAAGAAGCAGATTTTACACAATGATGAAGGCTTTGAAACTAATTACCCATTTGGCTTTGAAGTTCATTTTTCCGATACGCCAAGCCCGCAGGAAAACACGGTGACTGTCTATAACTTAAGTAAGGATCATAGTAGTTTTTACCAAAAAGACGAACAAGCGGCCCTTTACTTTAACTGGGGCAAATCCAAGAAGTTGCTTGCGGAAGGCTATATTTCCAAAGTAGAAAAGGGCCAAAGCGATGGTGTAACAATTACCCAAGTTCTTACATTCACTGAAGGCACCGATTATAACAACATTAAGGCTCGTAAATTAAAAGTCACTAAAGGTAAGAAGAATTCTAAGACGATCAAGACGACGGAAGCCGGTCATTATAAAACCTATAAAAATGGCAAAAAGGTTTGGGTAAAAGCCAAAACTAAAAATAAACGCGTGAAAACGCGGGCTACCAAAACGGTTTTTGTTAACAAGACATACCGGAAAGGTACGACTTATAAGAAAATCATTCAGGGTATTGCCAGCCAAGCCAAAATAAAAATAGCCAAGATTGACTTAGCTAAAAATTCCAAAATAAAAAAGTCCTACACGGCAAAGGGCAAGCCATTAACTTTAATTAAAGGTCTGGTCAAAAAGACCGGTTCAAAAATGACTTATGTCCGGGGTAAATTAGAAATTGTTAATCCTAAAAGCAAAAAAAGAACATGGATTGAGATTGATGATCAAGACCTAGTTCAACCGCCAACTTTGAGTGAGGACAATGAAAAAGACAACGCTTGGGAAATTGTTACGCCGCTTATTCCAGAAATTACGACTAACGTTGGAATTCACATGGAAAGCAAATTTTGTAAAGGTTACTACTATGTCAAATCTGGTCAGCACTCATTTGATGGCGACAATCCGCAAACGCAAAGCACGCTGGTTAAGATTTAGGAGGTTTTAAATGGCAAATGCACATAATGATGCCTATGCGGCAATGTATCGCGGGATGGAAAACCTGAAGCATGCGATTAAAGCTGAAATTGAATGTGCCCAGATTGCTAAAGTAATTAAATATAATGCTAAAAAGCACGTGGCCGATATTCAGCCGCTGGCTAAAACCTCAGATGGTCAAGCCTCTGCCCAATATCTAGACGTGCCGGTAGCTGCTAACTGTTATCTATTTGATGAATTTATTGATCAATCAAAAACCGCTCTGGAAAAGGGCGGTTTTAAATTGCCTAAAAAGAAGCTGATGCGTAAAGGTGCAGTAGTGGTAACAGTAGTTTTAGATCGTGACAATAACAATTGGAAAGGTGCCGGCAGCACTTATTTACCTGATTCTAGCCGTCTTCATGATGCCAATGATGCAGTAATTGTTGGCGTCTTAGGAGGTGACATCTATTGAGAGACTTAGCAGTTAACCAAAACGGTGACATTATGGTCGACCCGTTAACCCATGACTTAATGCTAGTCGACGGGATTGATGAGATTGCTCAGCGTATTAGAGCGACACTGTCAATTAGGTTAGGCGAAATGAAGAACCTGGCTCCAGAGCAAGGGACCAACTACACTAATTTTTTCTTGAAAAATTTTCAAAAAAACGTGGCTCAAACTGATATGGTTGATGCAATTGAGCGTAATGTACCGGAAGTTCAGCAAGTGACGGACTTGAATTTTAAGCAGCACCCTAACCGAGTCTTGGAAATTACCTTTAAAGTCAATGTTGCCTTGGCTGATGGCACAACAGGAATAGCGAAAGGAGGCTTAGAGATTGGCAATTAAATTTGGTTTAACCGACCGGGGCTTTATTGCTCCTACTTATGAAGAATGGCTAGATGCAGTGCAAGATGATATGAAATCACGTTTTGGGGATGATATTGCCTTAACTTCTAATTCAACCTTTGGTAGCCTGGCACGAATGTATGCCTGGCGTTTAACTGAAATGAATCAGCAGCTGCAGCTAGTCTACTATTCTGGCTTTTATGCCACAGCTAATGACAGCGCGCTGGATCACTTAGGAGCAAACATTGGCGTTTTACGAAAAGTGGCCGCTCCCAGTTATGCCACATTGCAGATCACAACTGATGGCGAATACTTAATTGAAGCTGGTGAGCAGTTTGAAACTGAAGACGGAATTATTTTCAACCTAACTGATGATGTGCTGACCAAGCAAGATGACGCTGGTAACTGGGTTGGGCTTGGTAACTTAGAGTCAGATGAAACGGGTGAGATGAACAACGTAATGGCCAATACGATTACGGTTGTTTCCAATCCTGATGACACGATTATTGCAGTAACTAATCTAGAACCAGCCAGTGGGGGCAATGATGAAGAAACCGATGAAGATTACCGCAGCCGCTTAATTATGGAAAATGTAGCCCAAGAAGGGCCAACAGCTAACGGTATACGCTCTGCTCTAATGAACTTGCCGGGTGTTCGTGAGGTCGGTATTGTTGACAATGATCAAGCTACTGCTGATGAATACGGTAATCCGCCATATAGCGTTCATATTTATGTTTTGGGCGGTGTTGATAAAGAAATCGCCCAGGTTCTTAATGACCGGGTAGCAGCAGGGGTAACCTTAACTGGGTCAAAAGCAGTTAATATCACTGATGAGGCTGGCATTGTGAAGACGATTCACTTTGATTCAGCCACGGAAGTACCAATTTATCTGCAAGTGGAACTTAAGACAACTGATGACTGGAATCAAGATGACAGTGTGAGTCAGATTCAGGCAGATATTGCCCAAAAAATTAATGCTTTAGAAATGGGCCAGACGGTTTATTTAACGAAACTGTTTTCAGAAGTTTATGACAAACCAGGCGTTGAAGAAGCAGCAATTAAGATTGGAACAGTCAAGAATAAGCTGGGTTATACCGATGTACAGGTTAAACGCTTTGAGGTGCCAGTATGTGCGCCCTCAAATGTGGAGGTGGTAGTTGATGGTTAGAGATACTAATTCCATCCCACCAACCACAACCGATGAACTGTTAGCAGAAATATCGCAGTATTGGGCTAATTATCAAGGCACCAACTTATGGCAGCTAGTAGATACTTTTAACCAGCCATTAAATGGCATCAGTGCATCAGCCGGCCAAGTGGAAAAGTGGCGTGAAATCAACAAAGCTCGAGGCTCTGCTCTGGATATGATAGGGCAAGATCATCGAGCATACAGGACGAGCGACGATGACAATTTTTATCGCTTTTTGATTTACATACGTACATTATTAGCACGAGCACAAGGAACGGCGCCTAATATTCTGACAATTGCTAAGTCGGCTCTGCAAAAAGACCAAGGTTTTAAGATTTTCATTACGAGTCCGCGGCATTTTATTCTAAAAATCCCTTATAGTCAGATTGAAAACGTCAAATCAGAAAAGCTAATCCTTAGCAATCTTAAGCAATTGGCTGCACTGGGGACATGGCTTGACCGGATTGATTTTGATGCCAAAACGGATGCGGTTGATTATTTTGGTGCAACTGTTACATCTAATGAAAGCATTAGATTAAAAGCAGGATGGGCACCATTGTATTACAAGACTGCCGCTACTAATTATTTTGGAACTACAGTAGGATCCGGTGAACATATCAAGTTAGAAATAAAATAGAAAGGATGAAAAATGCAAAAATTTGGACAAACATTTATAACCAAAGTAGGGCAACAAATGTTGACAAAGGTTGACGGTGCCAAGGGTGAAATCACTTATACTAAAACCGTACTTTATACGCAAGATATTAAGGGAATGAGTAATGATGAACGATTTTCCTTAACCGAATTAACAGGTGAGCAAATTGCGACTAAACCCACTGTTGTAGATATTCAAGATACAACTGTTACAATCAATGCTAGTTTTAACAATGCGCAAGTAACGCAGGACTTAACTTTCAATTCAATTGGCTGGTTTGCAAAAACCAGTGTGGATGATAAAGAGCAATTGTTGGCGACCACTCCTAGCGAAGTGGAACAGACATTAGTAGCAGGATCAAATGGTGCCGCAACATCTTCAATTGATATAGATCTTGCTTTTGCACGTAGTCATGATACAACTGTCGTAGTAAAGCCACCAGAAGAGGGCCTAGTCTCTCTTAGTCAAATGAATACTAAAATCAAGGAAATGAAGGAAACTTTAGAAGCAGAATTTCCTGAAGTTATTGCTAAGTCTAAGGAAGAAATTAACCAACAAATTAATTCATTATCAGCACTTACTGACACAGTAAATAGCTTGAATAAAACTCAGATTAACCTTGATGAATATGACTCAGTGGGTATTACAAAATATACGGATTGTCAGCTGCAATCGTTAGGTTTTAAAGCAAATCCTACTACTAGCATGGTATCTGGCTGGATTTTTAATATTCCCCTTAAAAAAGACGCACCAACTTATCAACAAATCGTTTATATTTGTGCTGATGGCTCTGACTCGCAAGTCTATATGCGTAATAGAGCTGGAATCGATAACAAACAAGTTGAAAACTTTGAAAAGATTTCGACAGATGCTGATCTGAGTAAAGTTCAAGAAAACGCTAAAAATATTCATGATGGATTAAAAAATGATATAGCTAAAATAAGTACCATTTCAAAGCCCGTGCAGGTTAGCAATGACATTAATCCTGATACAATTACGCAACCAGGAATTTATTATAGTGAAAACGGGTTTAATTTTGGTAGTAAAGCACCAGCAGACTACTGGCAGCAAGGAAAAAGCTATCTAATAGTGTTGCTTGGAAACAGACCTGATAGATCATTCGACTATTACCAGCAGTTTCTATTTCAAGCAACCAAAAATGAATACAATGTTTGGTATCGTGCTGAATACAAATATGCTTCCGATTCATACTACACATTCGATTTCCAGAACCTAAAAGATATTTATGGTTCATTAAGAAAAATTAGTCTCAATGGTAGTAAGCCAATTGAACCCGATAGCTCCGGTATCGTAAATCTAAATGTTCCTGAACCTGATTTATCAGGCTTAGAAACTAAGACAGATGCTAAAACTGCACATGATACTCTAACCGCTGATATTGCTAAAAGAATTTTGTCAATTAACAACAAGAATCCAGATAGCAATGGTAACTTTGCTCTATCTGATATTGATCATCCAGATTATGATTATGGTGCAGCTGAACCATTTGACGTTGATCAAGCTGTAGAAACTGGTATCTATCGTTTCATGGACTCCAAAGTAACTTCGTCAATTAGAAAAGATGCGTTGGATGGCCTTTATACAACTATGGGTGGCACAGCTATGTGTGGCTATCTGTTTGTCCTGAATCACGATAATTTTAACCGTGAACAGATAATCTTTCTCAATCATGGAACAGAAGCACAGGATACTATGATTGCTATCCGTTCGATTTCGGGGATTAATAATTGGAGAGGTAAGTTTAGAAGATTGCTTGACATTGATGATTACAGCAATGTGCAGAATCAAATGACTGAAATTAAGCAGTCGATGATGAAATCTTGGACAGGCACATTAACGCAATATCAAGCTCTAACCAGCTATGACCCAATGACAATTTACTTTATTATTTCAGATTATGAGGTGGTGGTTAAATGACGCTAAGTAATATCTTTTTCGGTAAGAAAGTTGTTCAGCAAGCATATCTCAACAATGCTTTAATATACCAGTCTAAAGGTTGGGAGACATTGCCTAGCACGTGTTCAGAAGTGTGGACAAAGACTTATGACAATTATATGCCCACTGCCATAGGTAAGGATAGCCAAGATAATATTTATGTTGGAGCAGCTGATTTTTTGTATAAAATTGACACAGAAGGAAGAGTAATTTGGAAGACAGAAAGCTTGTCTTTTGATAAGGACTCACTATCATGGGATTATTATAGAATACGCTCACTTTTAGTTTCGACTGATTGTATTTATTGCTCTGTTTATGGGTACCAAGCACTAAATGATATATATAAATTTAATATAGCTAAGGTAGCTACAGATGGAACTTTAATAAAAAGTATCAACTTAAGTGCTATTACATCTGATACCAATGATGATTGGGTTTTTGATATGACAAAAGACGCTAGCAATATGTACTTTTCTACTAACAGCATGTTATTTAAGTTTGACTTGAACTTAAACTTACTTGCAAAGGCTTATATTCCCTATGCTGGATTTTCTGTAACAACAACAGATACTAGTAAATACGTTTTTGTTGGTACGAGAGATAATCAGTATAATAGTGGATATGTTTACAGATATGATAAAAGCGACTTAGGTAACAGGTTTAAGATACCCTATAATACAGGGTTTTGGGTCACTTCAATAAAGTTAGCTTTTAATGATATTCTTTATGTTGGGTCTGTTCAAAAAGGCTTCATTAACACATATGATGCAGAAAGTGGAAAAGCTATAGCTACTATTAATTGTAATGGGTTTTGTAGTGCTATATGTACTGATTACCAAGAAAATGTTTATTTTGCATTTTATCATGCAGTTAATAGTGATAGATATACTACATATGCTAAGTATTCGTCTGATGGCACTTGTATATGGGATAACTTACTAATTGATACTACTAATACCAGCATCTCAGTCTATTATAGACCTACACAAATAATAACTGATAGCAAGGGTAATATTTATATTACTTATTATAATACGAATAGTTATCTAACAATTAAGAAATTTATTAATTTAGTAAAGGAGAATTAAACAATGGCAGAATGGCAAGACGATTCAAAAGAACAAGAAAAACTAGTGGATGAAACAGGCTACTTCAAACAGATTGTTTATGTATCCAATGATCAATTTGATTGCTTACCAATTCCGATTCCAGCAAAATTAAATGCTGATTTTGCATTTCCTTTTGTTGCAGAGGAACCTAAAGGTATGAACAATCCTAAATATGATTGGACTAAACACGTGTGGGTTGACCAGGATGCAGTAAGTACCAGCGTTCGTTTAACGAATGCTGAAAAAGCAATTCAATCAGCCCAAGAGCAAGCTACATCAGTAACTAATGAAAACAAGGACTTAAAGAATAGCTTAGATGATATTGCGAAAAGTCAAACTGAGCAATCAAAACAGATGGCTCAGATGTTGCAGTTACTAGCACCTGCGGTTGCTAAGGATGGAGGTAGTACTAATGCTTAACATTTTTAAAAATCTCGCAATGCAATTTTATAGTTCTGGATTGTATAACAAAACAATAATTAATTCGTTCGTTCAAATTGGAGCCCTAACGGCTGATGACTATCTAGAGATTACGGGTGACAAATATGTTGCACCGAATGCTTAATAATATAAACAATAACTTTGAACAAGCTATAGCAAGTATCGGAGTTATTGCTATTGGTGCATCCCTTTGGATTGATCGCAATTATTTTTTCTGGCCACCTGAACTGACTAGTACCATGAATGACCAAAGAATAGACATTGTAATTCTATTATTAGGTTTTTGTCTTTTGATATCAGCCCTGACTGGCAACAAAAGTAAATTTTGGCAGCATTTACTATTAATTTTATGTGGTGCTGCTATTTTTATGCTCGCATTAACGCAGTTATGGCATGCCTTCTTAGGTGGGCAAATGCGGATGGCACACACTGTTATTGGTGATTTTATTATTTTTATTTTAATCGTGAGAGCAGCATACAAGAGTTAGGAGGGTGGTCACTTGCATGATTTAATCAATTTGCTACAAGTGATCGGAGGCTTTGTTGGTGCATTTGCCACAGCGCTTGCCGTTACCCACAAATATAATAAGGCAGATTACGAGGCGATTATTAAAGAATTAACAGCAGAAAGGGATGAATTTAAAAAAGATTACTACAAACAGAAAGAAAAAACTGAAAAACTTGAAGAAGAATTGAGAAAGCGCCAATAGGCGTTATTTTTTTGGAGAAATAAAATGACTCAAATTACTAATATTATAAATCTGGCATTACCATACATTGTACTGATTGCTGTAGGTATTGTAGCTATCTATTCTTACGCAAGGCAGCACAATCCTGCCGTGGCCGACAAGATTCAATGGCTCTATGATGTGGCGCAATACATTGTTACCCAACAGGCAACTCATGAAGACGCAACGGGAGCTGAAAAGAAAGCAGCTGCTACTGCTGCATTATTGGCCCAGGCTAAGCAATCAAAGACTAAGATTACCTCAGAAACAGCTAAGGGGATGATTGAGAAAGCTTATCAAGAAACGCAAAAAGACGATGAGCCCTCTGGCATTGATGACATCCAGGGCTTTGCCGAAGATGACGAAGATCAGCCAGTAGCTAATCCAATGGCCAACACACCAACTGACAACACTGAAACAGATGGGACTGATAGCAATGACAACACTGCCAAGTAAAAGCTACTTAACAGACGTTTCTGAATTCCAGGGCGAAAACGTAGCTTATCCTTATTCTAAAGGAACGATTGTTAAGCTAATGCAATACAACTACCCGGGCTATAATTATGCTCGAGCAAAAGCACAAATAGCGTCTAGCAATGCTCATGGTCTAATGACAATGGGCTATTTTTATGCGACTTTTTCAAACAACACTGCCAGGGCGAAAACCGAAGCCGAATTTGCTTGCAAGAAAGCAGTTGAGCTTGGTCTGCCCAAGGGTACATACCTGGCTGTCGATTGGGAAAATGGCAGTGGCAATAATATTTATTGCGGTGTCTCGAGTAGCACTTCAGCAATCTTAGCAGCAATGGCTGTGATTAAAAGCAACGGCTATGCGCCATTGTTCTATTCTGGAGCATCGGCGATGCGCAACCAGGTAGATTACAGAAGTATCGTCAAGACCTACGGCAACTGCTTATGGGTGGCAAGCTATCCGACAGTGGCTGCAGTTAACTCTGCCAACATGGCTTACTTCCCAAGCATGGACGGTGTGGCCATCTGGCAATTTACTAGCAACTATAGGGGACTAAACGTTGACGGCAATATTAATGTGCTGCCATTAAAAACTAGCTTTAATCCAACTTCTTTGCAAAAAGACGTAAATAAGAAGGAATCAATTCACCCGTTAGCCAAATGGGACATTGAACGTGTATTTGTTGTGACTAATCAGAAAGGTTGTAATTTGTATGATAGTGCGAACTTAAAAAATAGTATTAGATCATTAAAATACAATACAATCTGGAAAGTCCTAGATGAAAAAGGCGGTGCGCTTAAGCTCGGTAAAAACCAATGGGTTGATGGCCGAGCTGGCATAACTAAATCCAATCCGATTGCTACACACGACAATATTGGTGGTCGGGTTAAGGTTGTACTACCTAACACACACGCACTCTATCATCCAACTGCCAACAGTAAAAAAGCATATCAATTAACAACTAACAAGGTTTATCGCTTTGTGAGTCGTCAAGGGAGATTCTTTGAATTAGCAGAAAAATATCATGGTAAGCCTGTTTATGTGACTGGGAATCGGGCATTTGTGCTATTTTAATTCTCGCTAGTTGTTATGACCTGTCTCTTTTATTAATTAAAAAGTAAGAATTATCTTTTTAATATTATTAAATTTATCAAATTAAGTAGTTAAATTGTCTTTGTTTTAAAGAAAAGTAAAAAGCCTTCATTCAGCTGTGTAAAGCTGATGAAGGCTTTTTTTGTATGTTATTAACCATAATTGTATAAGAATAATATTCAATTACGTTAATTATTTAGAAAGTTAATATATTAACATGAAATTATAAAGTAAAGTATATATGTAAGCTGACATATCGCTATTACGTCAACTCGTCTAGAATTATAGCACTTGTGGATTTAATGAGCAACTTAAAAGAGAAAAATGCTTAAACATTTTGTCATGACTTTATGTTAAAAACCATTGTGTGACAAACGCTTTCAGGTCTTTATTAAATTGTTGATGTTATTTATTTAAATTATTAATAATTTAAATAATCGCCTGCAAAATTGTTAAAAAGAGCTTAGTAGATGACTGATTACATCTTATTAGATAATAAAGCTGCCAGCTTTATTTTAACAGTAACCGAAAAGCCAAATTTTGAAAAAGCATGGACAAGTTATCTTTTGTGTGCTAAACTCTTAAAAGTAATCATTTCATGATACAAAGTTGGAGGATTAGCTCAGCTGGGAGAGCATCTGCCTTACAAGCAGGAGGTCACAGGTTCGAGCCCTGTATCCTCCATTATAATTTAAAAGCGTAGCTTGGCTACGCTTTTTTGTTATCTAATAATCTGGCGAGCCAAAAATTTAGTTTTATAGATAGACTTTGGAAGAATTTGCCATAAATTTTTTACTGGTTAATTATTAAAATCATTAATGAAAGGACTTCGCATAAGCTATTTTAGAAGCGGTGTAATTAGTTCTAGGTAGGATTATTATGTCAATACTTGATTAAAAATTAGCTTTTGTTAATTAATTTGCCAAAAATAATAGACAAGTTATCCTTTGTATGCTAAAGTTTTAAGAGTAGTCATTGGATGACGACAAATTGGAGGATTAGCTCAGCTGGGAGAGCATCTGCCTTACAAGCAGGAGGTCACAGGTTCGAGCCCTGTATCCTCCATTAAATTAAAAAAGTTTTTAAGCGAGAAGCGATAGCGTTTCTCGCTTTTTTTGTTATTTAAAATCATTCTTGGATTTTTATGCCAGAATTTGCTGCTAAATTGCAGAAAAGTAGGATAATTCTGCCAAAAACCATGATCACGTTGAATAAGAAAGCGATTGCAAGATATAATGACTTTGTCAAATGAATAATTAATCTAGGCGCCGAAAGGAAAATTATGATTTTAGACAACTTGTTGCATAATGACCAATTAACTAGTCAAGAACGGGAAGTTTTACAGTACGTAAGCACTAATCCTCAAAAGGTTTTGGGAATGACAGTTCACGAAATTGCTAAAGCCAGTTACTCTAGTTCATCGACCGTGATTCGTCTTTGTCAAAAAGCCGGAATGAGCGGCTTTACCGAATTCAAATATCAGTTAGCAGTGGAACTGCCGACGATTATTGAATTGGAGAATGATCTCAAAAGCAGTTCATTTTCTGGTACAGAGCTACCAAATGATGTTTTAGCCAAAATTGCGACTATTCAGCAAAATTCTTTGTCTTATACCAAGGATCTTTTTGATACTGAATTATTAGAAAGAGTGGCTCATTTAGTAAATGCAGCTCAAAGGATTGAAATTTACGGTGATGGTTTGAATTACCCATTGGCACAATTGTTTTGTTGGAATTTTCAAGAGGTTGGGGTAGATGCCCAAGCATATAATTCGCTAAATTTAATGCACGCAAAAATTTTTCAAAACTGTGGCTCAAAACCACTTGCTTTTGTTTTAACCCATACGGGTAATAATTCTCATATGTATGATATTGCCAAACAACTGAAAGGCGAAAACTACATCGTGGTTGTAGTCTGTGATTCAGTCAAAAGAAAAATTTGCCAAGTTTGCGACGAAACGATGGTCATTAAAACAACAAGAAATACGATGGATCTTAGTAATATTGTGTATGTCACATCAATTCAATACTTGTTCAACGTGTTGATGTCGATGAAAATGATTGATAATTACGATGAGATCCAGAAGTTATCGGAATTGGTTGAACAGAATAAGGATAAATAAAAATTGTTAGATAAAAATTTTTTATGGGGCGGCGCAGTTGCCGCTAATCAGTATGAAGGCGCCTGGAATGTTGCTGGTAAAGGTCTGAGCGTAGCCGATGTAATGACAAAGGGGAGCGCTAAAAAGCCACGTGAAATTACAGCTGGCATTTTACCGGGCAAGGAATATCCCAATCATTTGGGCATTGATTTTTATCATCACTACAAAGCTGAAATCAAGCTTTTTGCAGAGATGGGCTTTAAGTGCTTTAGGCTTAGTATTGCTTGGTCGCGAATTTTTCCTAAAGGAGATGAAGAAAAGCCTAATGAAGCTGGGTTAAAGTTTTACGACGATGTTTTCGCAGAATGTTTAAAGTATCAGATTCAGCCAGTCGTTACGCTATCACATTTTGAAATGCCGTATTATTTAACCAAAAAATATGGTGGCTGGCGCAATCGGAAAATGATTTCCTTCTTTCTCAAGTATGCCGAAGTCTGTTTTAAGCGTTATCGCGGAAAAGTAAAATATTGGATGACCTTTAACGAAATTAACAATTTAATCGATACAGATAATCCATTTAACGCATGGACTGGCGCAGGAGTAGTTTACAGTGAAAATGAAAATGTTGAGCAGACAATGTATCAAATTGCGCATTACCAGTTTGTGGCCAGCGCATTAGCGGTACAAGTAGGTAAAAGAATTGATGTGCAAAATCAAATTGGCTGTATGTTGCATTTAGGTCCAATTTATCCAGCCAGTTGTAAGCCATTAGATCAAATTGCTAGTTTGAAAGCAATGGATCGACGTTTCTTTTTTAGCGATGTTCAAATTAGGGGAACTTACCCAAAATACACTTTAAAGCACTGGGAAAAACAAAATTTAAATTTAGACATCACAAATGAGGATTTAGAAAATTTAAAAAAGGGGACAGTCGATTTTTTGGGATTTAGCTATTACAAATCAACTATTGCTGAATATGACGAAAAAAATACTTATGTTGAAAAAGCTAATCCTCACGTACCTAAAAGTGCATGGGATTGGGCCATTGATCCGGTCGGCTTACGTTATATTTTGAATTTAGCTTATGAAAGATACCAGAAGCCGCTTTTTATCGTTGAGAATGGCTTAGGTGCATTTGATGAACTAAAGGACGAAACGGTGAATGATGATTATCGAATTAATTATTTACAAGAGCACATAGTCCAAATGCTCAAAGCCATTGAAATTGATGGTGTTAATGTTATTGGTTATACACCGTGGGCTGCAATAGATATTATTAGCGCTTCTACGGGTGAAATTGAAAAGCGCTATGGTTTTATCTATATTGACTTAGAGCAAGTGAAAAAAGGCGCGGCAGGCTTTTATCGCAAAAAATCTTTTAAATGGTATCAACATATTATTTCGACCAACGGTGACTGTTTAGCCGATCAAGTGGGGTAAATAAAGATGAGTAATTATATTAATCAAAAAATCGTCCCAAGTGTTATAAAATTTAGCAATACCAAAATTATCAAGGCATTAAAAGACGGGATGATGTTTGTCCTACCGTTTTTAATTGTTGGTTCACTTTTTATGTTACTGGCAAACATTCCAATTCCTGCAGTTGCAAATGCGATTACTGCAAGTGGTTGGGCTGCGATCTTTAATCAGATTTATCAATCATCGTTTTCCTTAATGGCAATTTTTGCGACCGTTGGAATCGCGTATACCTATATTAAAAATGAGCAGATCGATTCTCCTTTTTCCGGCAGTTTGGCTGCATTGAGTGCATTTATTATGGTACTGCCACCTGATATTAAGCCCAAAGCTGGTCAGATTATTCCAAATGTGATTTCTAAGACCTGGACTGCTGGTCAAGGGATGATTTGCGCAATTATTATTGGGCTCTTAGCAGGTTATATCTATAGTTTTTGTGTCAAAAAAAATTGGCGAATTAAATTACCAACAGGAGTACCGCCTGCAGTTGCAAGTTCCTTTATGGCATTAATTCCGACCGGTGCAGTTTTGATCGTGGCGGGTGCGATTTGTGCCTGTTTCACTTTTTTGGCAAAAACAAGTTTTGCAGAATTAATATACTCGGCAATTCAAGTTCCATTGCAGGGAGTAACGGATTCTCTTGGCGGAGTCGTCATTATGACAATTGTAATGTCTCTTCTTTGGTGGTGCGGAGTGCACGGCGGTGCCATTTGTGGTGCAATCCTGACGCCTATTCTTCAGTCAAATATGTCTGCAAATCAGGCAATTTTAGCGACAGGAAAGAAATTAACCATTGCTAATGGTGGCCATATTTTTACGCAGCAATTTTGGGATAATTATCTTTGTATGACTGGTGCTGGAATTGTGATGGGACTTGTCATTTATATGACTTTTTTTGCTAAATCGTCTACTTTAAAGGAACTTGGCAAATTATCGCTTTTCCCTAATATTTTTAATATTAACGAACCGGTTATTTTTGGGGTACCGATTGTAATGAATTTGTACCTGCTAGTGCCATTTGTTCTTTTTCCGACTTTAGTTGGGATTTTTAGTTACTGGTTAATGGCAATTGGTGTTTTACCATTGTTTTCCGGCGTGATGGTTCCTTGGACAACACCGCCAATCATTTCAGGATTCTTGATTGGTGGCTGGCGGACCGCATTATGGCAGTTTGTTATTATTGCTTTATCCGCAATTGTTTATTGGCCTTTTATTAAAAAGTACGATCAAGTTCTGTTGCAGCAGCAACAAAGTAAAGAATAATAAATAAACTCAATGTCAAAATTGGCATTGAGTTTTTTTGCTTTTTCAAGGATAAAAGCGCTTTTTTCAAAAAGTTGTAATTTTTTGGCATTTTCTTCTTGCATTTTGGCGCTTATCTAGTATACTATTGAATGTGCTTTGATTCAGAACATGACCCGTTGGTCAAGTGGTTAAGACATCGCCCTTTCACGGCGGTAACATGGGTTCAAATCCCGTACGGGTCACTTTGGAGGATTAGCTCAGCTGGGAGAGCATCTGCCTTACAAGCAGGAGGTCACAGGTTCGAGCCCTGTATCCTCCATCGTTCTAGGACTACCGAAACTACGGTAGTCTTTTTTTTACAAAAAGAACGAATAATTTATCGGTTCAAGTCCTGAGAGGATCCAAGATTTGGAGATGCCTTGTAACCGAATAGCTAACGTCTATTAAGGGGGACTATTATGGAAAAACGTTTATTTACTTCAGAATCAGTTTCTGAAGGGCATCCTGATAAGGTTGCTGATCAAATTTCCGATGCGATTCTTGATGCAATTATTGCTCAAGACCCGGATGCACATGTAGCCTGCGAGACGATTGTCAATACTGGCATTGTGTATGTATTTGGTGAGATATCAACTAGTGCTTATGTTGATATCCAGAGCATTGTCAGAAAGACTGTTTTGCGAATTGGCTATGATAAGCCAGAGCTTGGCTTTGACGGCAATAATTGTGCTGTTTTAGTCGGAATTGACGAGCAATCTCCTGATATTGCTGGTGGTGTTGATCACTCACTTGAAACGCGGGAAGATAAGTCTGATAATGATCAGCTTGACCAAATAGGTGCTGGTGATCAAGGACTTATGTTTGGTTTCGCCATTGACGAAACACCCGAATTAATGCCGTTGCCAATTTCTTTGGCACACCGGTTAATGCGTCAAGTCGCAAAATTGCGTAAAGAAGGCACTTTGACTTGGCTTAGACCTGATGCGAAGGCGCAAGTCACCGTAGAGTATGATGATAACAATAAGCCTAAGAGGGTTGATACTGTTGTTATCTCGACGCAAACAGATGACCAGGTAAGTAATGAAGATATTCGGCAAGCAATGATTGATTTAGTAATTAAAAAAGTTATTCCTGCCAAATATCTTGATGCAGAAACCAGATTTTTGATTAATCCTTCTGGTCGGTTCGTAATTGGCGGACCTAAGGGTGACTCTGGTCTTACTGGGCGAAAGATTATTGTTGATACTTATGGTGGTTATGCTCGTCATGGTGGCGGCGCATTCTCAGGTAAGGATCCGACAAAAGTCGACCGTAGTGCTAGCTATGCTGCTCGTTATGTTGCTAAAAACATTGTTGCAGCTGGTTTAGCTAAGCGGTGTGAAGTCCAATTAGCTTACGCTATTGGGGTGGCTCACCCTGTATCTGTCATGATTGATACTGCAAATACTGGCAAAGTAAGTGATGAATTGCTGACTAAGGCAGTTAGAAGCGTCTTTGATTTGCGTCCTGCCGGCATAATTAAAATGCTAGATTTAAGACGCCCAATTTATGAGCAAACGGCTGCATACGGTCATTTTGGTCGTACTGATATCGATTTACCATGGGAGAAAACCGATAAAATTCAAGCACTTTTGGATTTTGTTAAGGAAAATAAGTAAATTGAAGGAGCAGTAATTTTGAAAAAGACTAATGTACCAATAGTTACGCTTGCAATTTTTATGACAACGTTTATGACCGCCATTGAGGGTACAATCGTTTCAACTGCAATGCCGACTATTGTTTCTGATCTGAACGGATTAGAAATTATGAATTGGGTTGTCTCAATCTTTTTGTTTATGACAGCTGTTTCCACTCCTTTGTACGGCAAATTAGCTGATAGCATAGGCCGTAAGCCAATCTTTCTTTTTGGGATTGCTCTTTTTGTCATTGGTTCTGCACTTTGCGGTCAGGCCAATAACATGCTAGAACTAATCCTATTTCGGGTGATTCAGGGTCTAGGCTCTGGTGCTGTTCAGCCTGTTGCAATGACGATCATTGCCGATATGTATACTTTGGAAAAACGGACTAAGATGTTAGGACTCAATTCCGGATTTTGGGGAGTGGCATCGGTGATCGCACCATTACTCGGTGGTTTTATTGTCCAAAACCTTTCATGGCACTGGGTCTTTTACATTAACGTTCCAATTGGTTTAATTGCCTTTTTACTCGTTGTTGTGTTCTTAAGTGAACCAAAAGCGAAAAAGAAGACCAAGTTGGATGTTAAGGGAACATTTTGGCTAGTAGTTTTACTACTAACTTTAATGTTTACCTTGCAAGAATTAAGTTCACTTAGCCCAATTATTTTACTGGCTTTAGCAGCTTTAATTATTCTTAGTGCAATGATGTTTTACCATGAAGAAAAGCGGGCTGAAGATCCAATAATGCCTTTGACGATGCTTAAAGGTAGAGAATTTTTGGCAGTGAACATGATTACGCTGTTTATTTCAGGCGTTGTGATTGGTTTCGAATTCTATATTCCAACTTGGATGCAGGGGATTAAAGGGACGTCTGCTACAATTGCTGGTTTTGCGGTTACACCAAGTTCAGTGATGTGGGTGATCGGTTCATTTTTGATTGGCGGGATGCTCAGTAGATGGGGCGTGCGCAAAACATTCTTCGGCATGTTGACGCTGCTGCTGCTTGCTGATTGCATGCTCTTAATCGTACCGGTACATACGCCATTTTGGGTATTCTGTATTATTGCCACAATGAATGGGTTCGCCTTTGGTTCTGTTATGACCGCTGCGCAAGTTCGCTCACAAGTATTGGTTGATCAAAATAATGTTGGGGTGGCAACCTCATTTAACACGTTAATGCGTTATTTAGGACAAACGATGATGGTATCGATTTATGGTATTACTTTTAATACAATCGTTGCCAGTCAACTAGCAAAACACCCAAACCTAACACAATCAATGATGAACAAAATAGTTTCGGCAGAAAAGGCAAAAGAATTAGCAGCTAATTTGATTCCTCAATTGCGTCAAGTACTTTTTAGTGCTCTTAAGGGAGTCTATACCGTATCACTTGTAGCAATTGTTCTGTCAATTATTTTCAACTGCATTTATAAAAAGAAACAAGAAAATTAACCTAAAGTATTAAAACTGAAGATCAACAATTTTGGGGAATCGAATTTCGATTCCCTTTTTGTTTTGCAAAAATTAACTGTACGTATTGTTTTGATAGATACAAAGTAAGAATTAATACATAATTAATAAACAAAAAGCCAGCATTAAAAGAGTGATTAATAATAAGAAAAATAGGCGTTAACAAATAATCTGATATGGCTAAAAAATAGTAGAAAAACCGATAAGCGTATAGCATTTAAAGAAAGTGATTTCTAAATTTTATAAATTCAAGATTATAAATATGTTTCTATATTAATTTATTACTGCTACATAACTCGCAATAGTCAATTAGTTATCAAAAAAGCTTCTACTAGTAATTTTTACTTGACCTAATGGCAATATTAAAATGTGTTTATCATAGTAATATTTTGTGATATATTTACGTGATCAAAAATGATAATTAATGATAATGAATTATGGCTTGAATTAGCTAATAAAGAGGGGATGACAATTAATAATATAGAAATGGTCTGATTAGTATGTTAATAAGTGGGAGTAAATAAGCAGATAATCATGCCAGCTTTTTGACTTAAAGTCGGGAGACTAAGTTAAAATCGGCAATTTTTAAGCAACAAATTGAGATTAAGGAGGAAGAATTTTGAAAAAAGTTAATATAATGGTCATAACGCTTGCCGTATTTTTGACCACCTTTATGACTGCTATCGAAGGAACAATTGTCTCAACAGCAATGCCCACGATTGTTTCAAGTCTAAATGGTTTAAAAATTATGAATTGGGTTGTTGCCATCTTTGTGTTCATGACAACGGTATCAACACCCATTTTTGGCAAATTGGCAGACAGTGTTGGACGTAAACCAATTTTTCTATTTGGAATAACGCTTTTTATAGTTGGTTCAGCTCTTTGCGGCTTAGCCCATAACATGGTTCAGTTAATTTTATTTCGAGTTATTCAAGGCTTGGGCTCCGGTGCTATTCAGCCTGTTGCGATGACTATCCTAGCTGACATGTATGAACCAGAAAGACGAGCTAAAATGTTAGGACTCAATTCCGGTTTTTGGCTAGTAGCATCCATTATTGCGCCGCTTTTAGGCGGTTTTGTTATCCAAAAATTATCCTGGCACTGGGTCTTTTACATCAACGTGCCCACTGGTCTTCTTGCCTTAATTTTGGTAATCATCTTTATGAATGAATCACGAGCTAAAACAAAGGTCAAACTGGATCTTAAAGGCACTTTCTGGTTAATGATTTTGCTTCTGAGTTTAATGTTTTTATTGCAGCAGCTGGGCACACTTAAGCCAGTGTATCTTCTTGTCTTATTTACAGTGGTGCTTGTCTGTGCCATACTTTTTTACCGGGAAGAAAAACGTGCCGAAGACCCAATAATGCCCATAACAATGCTTAAAAAGCGCCAATTT
Organism: Lactobacillus sp. B4026; assembly: GCF_026535825.1. Classification (NCBI taxonomy): domain Bacteria; kingdom Bacillati; phylum Bacillota; class Bacilli; order Lactobacillales; family Lactobacillaceae; genus Lactobacillus; species Lactobacillus sp. B4026. The sequence continues at coordinate 60,290 of NZ_JAFNPD010000009.1, read as the reverse complement.
CTGGCTATGAACATGACAACATTATTAATTGGTGGTGTTGTTGCCGGTTTTGAATTCTATCTTCCGACTTGGATGCAGGGAGTTAAAGGTGTTAGTGCCACGGTAGCAGGCTTTGCGGTAACTCCTTGCTCACTTCTTTGGGTTGTTGGCTCATTTTTGGTAGGCAGACTGCTCAAACGTTGGGGTGTTCGGAAGACTTTCTATGGGGTATTAACAATTATCTTAATAGTAGATTGCGTACTCTTAATCTTACCGATTACTACGCCCGTCTGGACTTATTACGTTATTGCTGGGATTAATGGCGTTGCCTTTGGTGTCGTAATTCCTGCTTCCCAAGTACAGGCGCAAGTTTTAGTTGAACCAAGTAATGTGGGCGTCGCCACATCGTTTAATACTTTGATGCGCTTTTTAGGACAAACAATGATGATGTCAATCTTTGGTATTACCTTTAACACGGTGGTTGCTAAACAGTTAGCCAAGCACCCGCAATTAAATCAGGCAATGATGAACAAAATTGTTTCATCGGCTAAAGCCAAGGAGCTAGCAGCCAATTTGGTTCCGCAGCTGCGTCAGGTATTGTTCAGTGCTTTAAAGGGAGTATTTGTGGCTTCACTAGTAGCAATCATTCTTGCCTTGCTTTTTAATAGTATCTATCAAAGTAAGAACAAACAGCAGGCATAAAAATTATCATTAAAACTAAAAAATTTGCCGTTAAGGTAAAACTAGCAGAGGAGAAATAATTAAATGGAATTAGTTCAAAAAATTTTAAACGGAGAAATACGAACTTCTGGGACAGTAGTACCGCAAGAATTGCAGCAGCCATATAAACCACACGGTTTTAACGCTAAACCTAATCAGAAAAAGGCCTTGTTTATCGTCGGAGAACCAAGAAAATATAGTTTAACTTATGATTTGGTTTATACCGCTATGCGCTATTTAGAAGAAAATGATTGGGCAGTTGAATTACGCGATCTCTATGATCTCAATTATGATCCCGTTTTACACCAAGAAGAGTTTTACTATGTCAAAGATGGTCTAGGTGAAGCACCGGTTTACCTTGCTCAAGAGCAGTCGTTTGTAAAAAAGGCAGATGTGGTTCTTTTTGCTTATCCCAATTGGCATGATGCCCCTGTAAGTATCGTTAAGGGCTATATTGAAAAAGTTTTTGCTGCCGGATTTGCCTATGAAGCAGGTAAAAATGGTCTAACCGGGTTACTTAGCGGGAAATATCTGTACACCATCATGAATTGCGGCTACCTTGGTGGTGGTCAAGGTTATGTTGGCGATGGCATTGGTCAAAACGATCAAATCTGGGATAAATACATGAATGCATTTAAAGTTTTTGATGACGATACCGCTCAATTTTGGGGAATGACAAACGCCGGTCGGTTTGTAAATGATCAAAGCCCACGAAATTTCAGTTCGGATTATCAAGACCAATTGGTTAAACTTCACGCGGTTTTACAAGAACACCTGCAGCGAGATTTGCTTAGCGTTATCAAATAATGTTCTGAGCTGTTTTTAAGAAAAAGAGCAAATAAAAAAGCCGTTTATTTAAAACGACTTAATCTTCATTTATCTAAATAGTAATGGTATAAAAATGAATACCCAATTAGTAAGAAGGAGATACCCTCTAAAAAGCCACCGACAACATCGGATGGATAGTGAACATGGTCAAAGATTCTCGTGTAGCCAATCAGTATGGGGAAACATAGCCAAATGATACACAGAATGGTTTTAAGTCCCTTCTTCTTAACTAGCAAGATGGTTAAAATGATCAGAATGCCAAAAAGTGTGGCACTTCCCACGGAGTGTCCTGAAGGAAAACTGTAACCATGCGCTTCAACAAGGTGGTGCACCATTGGTCGCTGCCGACCAATCGCATGTTTAATGATCCAATTGTAACCATTAGCTGCAATCATTGTTCCCGCCGTAAAAACCGCGAAAGCGTATTTGCGGAAAACGCCTAAAACAATTACCAGAATAATGGTCGCAACCATAATAACGCTAGTATTGCCCAAGTTGGTAAAAGTGGTTGCGAATTTGATGATAGCAGGGTTATTATTACAAATTAAACCAATTAACGATTTATCAAACTGATGGATAAATTGGTTGCCAGAGGAAACCAGAATTGCCCAAGCCGCGTAGATAAGTAAAAATATGGTCGCGGGTATGATTGTATCTTTTTTCGAATGATCTGTAGTGTTCAAATATCTTTCTCCCCTTGTTTTTTTTAGCATTTGTGGTAAATTATAATCATTATTGATCAAAAAATAAAGGTTAGGAACTAGTAGCAATTTTATTTTTCTATAGAGAAGAGTCGGTTGGTGCAAGACTTGAAAAATATATTGTGAACTGAGCCTAGGTTAAATCTTTCGTTTGCTATCCGCGTTAAGGGGCTTGTGAGGGTCACGTTAATTTACGTGAAACTTAGGTGGTACCGCGATTATTCGTCCTATGAGTTTATTTCATAGGACTTTTTTTATGAGGGAAATGTTTATGTACAATCACAAAGTAGTTGAGCAAAAATGGCAAGATTATTGGGAAAAAAATCAAACATTTAAAACAGGTAGTGATCCGCAAAAGAAAAATTATTATGTTTTAGATATGTTTCCATTCCCATCTGGTAAGGGATTGCACGTAGGGCACCCAGAAGGATATACGGCAACAGATATTATTGCGCGAATGAAGCGTAGTGAGGGTTACAATGTGCTGCACCCAATGGGCTGGGATGCTTTTGGTTTACCAACTGAGCAATATGCATTGCAGACTGGTCAAGACCCAGCTGTCGTAACTAGGGACAATATTGCTAACTTTAAGAGACAACTAAATAAGTTAGGCTTTTCTTATGACTGGAACCGAGAAATCTCAACAAGTGATCCAAAATATTACAAATGGACGCAGTGGACATTTGAACAAATGTATAAGCACGGTCTTGCTTATGAAGCAGAAGTTCCGGTTAACTGGTCACCAGATTTAGGAACTGTTGTTGCTAACGAAGATATCGTTGATGGTAAAACCGAACGTGGTGGCTACCCAATTTATCGCCGGAACATGAAACAATGGATGCTTCGGATAACTAAATATGCCGACCGTCTTCTTGCTGGTCTTGATAATCTTGATTGGCCAGAAAATATTAAAGAAATGCAACGTAACTGGATTGGTCGTTCAGTTGGGGCTCAAATTACGTTCAAGATTAAAGATTCTGATCAAACATTTGATGTGTTCAGTACTAGACCCGATACGCTTTTTGGTGCTACCTATGCGGTTTTAGCCCCAGAAAATAAGTTGGTCCAAAAAATTACTACTGCTGGTCACCAGGCTGACGTTGATGCTTATATTAAGCAAATTGAATCCAAATCAGATTTGGAAAGAACCGATTTAAATAAAAATAAGACTGGTGTATTTACCGGTGCTTACGCTATTAATCCGGTCAATAATGAGGAAATTCCAATCTGGATTGCTGATTACGTTCTGGCAAGTTACGGAACCGGTGCTGTTATGGCAGTTCCCGCTCACGATACACGTGATTATGAGTTTGCTCAAAAATTCCATTTGCCAATTAAGGCGGTTATTAAAGGCGGCGACATTAATAAAGAGGCCTTCACTGGTGAGGGACCACACATTGATTCAGACTTCTTAAATGGCTTGAATGTGGCAGATGCAAAAGAAAAAATGGTTTCGTGGCTTGAAGAACACAATGCTGGTAAGCAAAAGGTTAACTACAAGTTGCGCGACTGGGAATTTAGTCGGCAACGTTATTGGGGCGAGCCTATCCCGGTTATTCACTGGGAAGACGGCGAAACTACTCTTGTTCCCGAAGATGAACTGCCACTTGTATTGCCACATGCAACTGATATTAAGCCATCCGGTACACCTGAAAGTCCGTTAGTTAACTTGAAGGATTGGGTTAATGTTGTTGATCAGAATGGTCGCAAAGGTAAGCGGGAAACAAACACAATGCCTAACTGGGCTGGTTCTTCTTGGTACTTCTTACGCTATATTGATCCGCATAATGATAACAAATTAGCAGATTACGAATTGTTAAAGAAGTGGACGCCAGTTGACTTATACATTGGTGGGGCAGAGCACGCCGTTAGACACCTTCTTTATGCTAGATTTTGGAATATGGTGTTATACGATCTTGGCGTGGTACCAAATGAAGAGCCATTCCAACGCTTATACAATCAAGGACTAATTCTTAAAGACCATGACAAGATGTCTAAGTCAAAGGGGAATGTCGTTAATCCTGATGATGTGATTGACGAATATGGTGCTGACAGTCTAAGAATGTATGAGATGTTCATGGGACCACTTGATGCTTCAATTGATTGGGATGACAATGGCCCAGCTTCAACCAAGAAGTTTCTTGACCGAATCTGGCGTTTGTTTGTTAACGATCTTGACTTACAGGCAATTCCACAAGAAAATATTGTGGCCGAAAATGATGGTACTTTGGATAAAATCTACAATGAAACTGTCAAGAAGGTCACAGAAGACTTTAATGATTTGCATTTCAATACCGCCATCTCACAGTTAATGGTCTTCATCAACGCTGCTCAAAAGGCTAAAACTATTCCGCGGGAATACGCTGAAGGCTTTATTACGATGATTGCACCAATTGCACCACACATGATGGAAGAGATTTGGCAAATCTTTGGTCATAACGAATCCGTTACTTTTGCTAAATGGCCAACATATGATCCTGCTAAGCTTGTTGAATCAACAGTTGATATTATGGTTCAAGTTAATGGTAAATTGCGCGGTAATTTCACAGCTGCCAAGGATTCAAGCCAAGAGGATTTGCAAAAACAAGCCTTAGAACTTGAACATGTCCAAAAATTCTTGACTGGTAAGGAAATCAAAAAGGTAATTGTGGTGCCAAATAAAATTGTCAATATTGTTGCTAAATAAAGTTAATTTTTCCTAAAGTGATAAGTATATTGATTGTTAATTGTCGTTTTTCATTCAAAATAAAATAGTTAGTACACGAATTTAGGGAAAATTGATGAAAGAAAATAATTTAAAAGAACAAAATACGCAAGATACCTTTATTAAGGGTAGCGCGTGGATGACTTTTGGCTCAATTACCTCACGTATTTTAGGTGCACTTTACATTATTCCGTGGTTTATCTGGATGTCACCTTATGGTAATATCGCTAATGCTTTAACTGCGCGTAGTTATAACATTTATAGTATTTTTATCTTAATTTCGACAGCAGGAATCCCGGGAGCAGTGGCCAAACAAGTGGCTAAGTATAATGCCCTAAATGAATATGGCGTAGGGCGCAAATTGTTTCACCGTGGTCTTGTCTTGATGATTGTTTTGGGTGTTGTATCAGCCGCGATTATGTATTTTGCTTCGCCATTTTTAGCTTCGAATGGGTCTCGTAGCGATCCACGCCAAGTTGCGGTAATGCGCAGTTTGTCTTATGCTATCCTGCTCATTCCCGTGTTAAGCATTATGCGGGGTTATTTTCAGGGATACGCTGATATGATGCCGTCGGCAATGTCGCAGTTTGTTGAGCAATTTGCTCGGGTTGCTTGGATGCTTTTAACTGCTTACGTAATTATGCAAGTGCAGCACGGTAATTTTGTTGATGCAGTTGTTCAATCCAACTTCGCCGCCGCTATTGGTGCAATTTTTGGTATTTTGATTTTATGCTTGTTCTTGCTTTCCAGAAGAAAAAAATTAAATTACCTAGTTGAAAATTCCGAAAACGAAATTCAGGTTTCGACAGCAGCCTTATTTAAAGAGATAATTGAGCAAGCAATTCCGTTTATTATTATTGATGCGGGAATACAATTATTTTACCTAGTGGATCAATATACTTTCCACCCAATGATTGCTAGTGTGGTCAAGGCTAGTTACAACACGATTGAAACGTGGTATGCGTTATTTGCGCTGAACGCTAATAAGCTAATCATGATTATTGTTTCCTTGGCTAGTGCAATGGCGGTAACTGCGATACCATTATTATCTGCTGCACATGCTAAACATGATTTTGCCGGGATTTCTAAACAGATCGGCAACACACTAGATTTGTTTTTGTTCGTAATGATTCCGGCTGCGTTTGGTATGGCAGCCATTGCTACGCCAATTTACACCATTTTTTATGGTTTTGATCAGTTGGGTTCTAATATTCTGTATTTGTCTGCCTTTACCTCGATTACATTGGGGATGTTTACGGTATTAATGGCAATTCTGCAGGGATTATCAGAGAATGGCCTGGCGATTAAGTATCTAGTGTTAGGTCTAATCATTAAACTGATTGTGCAATATCCGATGATTTACGTGTTTAAAGTGTTTGGACCACTTGTAGCCACTAATTTAGGGATGTTTGTGATTATCTTTTTGGCTCTTAAACACCTAGAAGTAGTCTATGATTTCAACCAGGGACGCACAAGCAGACGTTTTATTGGAATTACCGGTTTTTCGCTGATTATGTTCCTGATTGTTCTTGGCGTTGAAAAAGTGCTTGAGCTCTTCTTGAGTCCTGCTAGTCGCCTTCAGGCTCCAATTATTGTCGTTGTTGCAGTGTTAGTTGGGGGAATCTTCTACGCCGCTGCGGCGATTAAATCGAACTTAGCGCAAAAGATCTTAGGCGATAAAATTGTGCCGCTTTTGGCTAAGCTACATATAAAAGCATAAAACTAATAAATAGCATTGAGTGAATATTACTCAATGCTTTTTTATTTTTTACTAAGTTTAAGGTGGTTCGATTAACAGATCAGTTAACTACTGCAATAATATTTAACAAATACTGTTTTAAATGATGGAAAAAGAAAAAATCATGAATATCAGAAAAAAAGGAATTTTTATCTTTATTTTTATTTTTGGTGCTTTCTTCTACTGGTTTTTTTACCAAAACTCGTGGGTTCCGCTTTCGGCAAAATTTGAGGTTAACCAAATGCTGCAAAGTCATGATACTAAGAGGATGCGCCAAGTTGCAGCAGATAAGAAAACTAGGTCATATTTATTACATTTAAAAAAAGACACTCATTGTGACAGTGTGACTGATTTTCAAGGTGGCTCAGAAAATATTGGCTACTATGTCGCTGATATTAACGGCAAGGGAGTGGGAATCTATATGCAACGAGAAATTCTGCTTTTTTGGCGAATTAAAGAAATTAAATTATGAGTCAAATTCAAAAAAGAGCATGGGTTCAATAATTGAGAACTCATGCTCTTTGATGCAGAAATATTAGTATTACTAAAATTCTTGTAGCCAGCAAAAACTAACTTATGATGTTTTTGCTTGTGCCCCTGCCAAGGAACTTCATTTTAACAAGAGTAATAGGTAAACGCAATTAGTATTGACGATATTCACCAGAAGGAATGTCATCAGCACGCGTTTTGTCCGGCATAGCAATTGCTGCGGCAATATAGGCGATTAACCCAAAGCCGGTAAAACAAATAACCATTGCGCCGCCGATTCTAGTCCAGGCTTTATCCCAGCCAAAATATTCAGCGATTCCGCCTAATACACCAGTTAAAATTTTATCTCTTGATTTGGTTAAACGCTTTTGCATGCCAATTCCTCCTTAATATTAATAAATTTTTGACAAAAAAAGCTAATCGAATGATTAGCTTTTCTTTTAATGCCCCGAAAAAGATTCGAACTTTCACTTAGTTACCTAAACAGCGACCTGAACGCTGCGCGTCTGCCAATTCCGCCATCGGGGCCTCTTTTAAAATACATTAATTATAATACCAAATTTTCGCGGGGATGTCATTAAAATTTAAAGTTTAGAAGACAAAAAAGCCATTTTCTTAAACTAACTAAGAAATGGCTTTTTATATCAATTTTCAGTAAAAGGTAAAAAGATTCTAATTAGAACGATTTAGCCTAATTTAGCTATTTTTTGCAATGTTCTGATCATTTGCGCTACAAACCCGGATTCGTTATCGTACCACGCATAAGCCTTAATAACTTGTGAATAATCAGTGCCCGTAGCAATTTGGGTAATTGTCGGATCAAAAACAGAACCAAATTCCGTGCCAATAATATCAGATGAAACGATCTTATCCTCATTGCCGCCAAATGTCACATTGTCAATTGTGTGCTTTTTGACTGCGGCATTGAATTCATTAACAGTAACGTTCTTAGCAAGGGTAACCGCTAATTCTGTTATTGAACCAGTGATCACAGGAACACGGAGAGCGATTCCTGTTAGCTTACCTTGTAATTCCGGGATTACTAGGCCAATTGCTTTAGAGGCACCAGTTGAATGGGGAATAATATTTGCGCTAGCGGCACGTGCATTACGAACATCACCGTGGCGATCGGGACTATCTTGCAGCATTTGTGAACTAGTATAGGCATGTAAGGTGGTCATTGTTCCAGCTTTAATCTGAAATTCATCGTTAATAGCCTTGGCTAACGGAGCCAAGCAGTTAGTAGTACATGAACCAGCAGAAATAATTTGATCATCCGCATTTAAGGTATCGTCATTAACATTATAAACGATTGTCTTCATGTCACCGGCAGGTGCTGAGATCAATACTTTTTTGACGCCGGCTTTTAAGTGACTGCTGGACTTTTCCTTTGAAGTGTAAAAGCCAGTACATTCTAGTACAAGCTCAACCCCGTCATTTTTAACCCAAGGAATATCACTTGCGCTTTTTTCAGCGTAAACAGGAATTTTTTGGCCATCAATTACGATTGCATTTTCTGTTGCGGCAACTTCATGATTAAATTGACCATGAGCCGTGTCATACTTCAATAAATGAGCCAACATTGCTGGTGAAGTTAAATCGTTGATCGCAACAATTTCTAAACTATTATCTTTAATGTCATAAATACGCCGTAATGATAAACGACCAATTCTGCCAAAACCATTAATACCAATTTTTGTAGTCATAAGATTTTTCTCCCTTCTTTGATTACAAAAAATAGTATAATGAATGAAAATGGCTTTGCATAAGCCGAAAAGTTAATAGGGCTATCACTTTTAGTGATAATGTGACAAGATGAATTTTAATGACTTAAATATTTATAAGACAATTTATGAAACTAAATCTATCAATAAAGCTGCTAAAGAATTAGGCTATGCACAATCTAATTTGACAGCACGCTTAAAGGCAATTGAACATGAATTGAATTCAACTTTATTTGTTCGCTCAAATCAAGGTGTGGCTCCGACGGATAACGGAAACAAAGTATATCGTTTTGCTGTTAAAGCGCTCCGAAATTGGCAAAAACTGCAAGATACGTTAGTTATTCGAAAAACGATTTTATCATCGGAATTACTAGTTAACTTTTTAATCGCTAAGAAGAAATTTTTTATTACTGATTATGCAGTTACCATTAAGAAAAGTAACCAATTGGAATCGGAACTAACGCAAAGATACTACGATGTAGTGGTGACCTTTAACCAATTCGACTTGCCTAATTATCGGTTAAAGCAAACAGCTAATTTACCAGCGTGCTTTTTGAAAGGAAAACAAGAAGATGGATCGACCTGTCCGATTGCAATCAATAGTGATTTAACTTGTCCGTTTAGAAAACTAACCCTGAAGTTATGTCCAGATAAAGCGAGATTGATAGAAATTGATTCGCTTGAAACAATTATGCAATTGGTAAAAAGGGGAGAGGCAGTTGCATTATTACCACAATATTTAATTGACAATGATTATCAAAAGGTTAATGATCATAATTTTAATATTCCCTATTATTGTTATCAGTATCAAATTTAATCTAGAACTTGCTAAAATTTTTTCACTTCAAAGGAGAACTTATGAACCTAAGGAGAAATTTAAAAACAGTTGTGGTCAGCTTATTGGCTATTGTGACACTATCTGCGTGTGGAACAGGTCCTAGTAGTGAACCGGCAGCTCAACCTAAATCAGTTCAAGTCAGAAATAATTATCAGTCTGAGCAATTAAATCTCAATGTTAAATCGGCAATTGCAATCGATAGTAAAACGGGGCAACTGCTTTATGGCAAGAATATTAATCAGGTATTGCCAATTGCTTCAATGACCAAATTAGTAACGACTTATTTAACCTTACAAGCAATTAAAGAGCAAAAACTTAGTTGGGATACAGAAGTAAAGCCAACTAAGCAGATTGTCAAGGTTGCCAATAATAAGCAGTTTTCTAATGTGCCACTAAAAATGGGGCACTCTTATACAATCAGGCAGCTATACCAAGCGACCTTAATCGAATCTGCCAATGGGGCGGCAATGTTGCTTGCTCAGGCCGTCAGTGGCTCGCAAGTTGCGTTTGTTCGGCAGATGCGTCAGCAATTAAAAAAATGGGGCATTAATGACGCCCAGATCTATACTGTTTGCGGTTTGCCCAATAAAAGTGTTGGGACGGATGCCTATCCAGGAGCGGATAAAGACGCAGAAAATGAGATGTCAGCTAAAGACATGGCAATCGTTGGTCAGCACTTGTTGACTGACTTCCCCGAAATAATTGAAACAACAAGAATTGCTCATTTAAACTTCACTGATCAAGGAAGCCAAACACTCATGACTAACTTTAATTGGATGCTTAAAGGCTTGTCCCAATACCAGCAAGATCTAAAAGTTGATGGTCTAAAAACGGGAACTACTGATGCTGCTGGTGCTTGTTTTATTGGAACGGCAAAAGATAGCGATGCAAGACTAATTACCGTGGTAATGGGAGCAAGGCATGCTAATAGTCTTGACCCAGCCCGTTTTGAGCAAACTGGCAGGTTGCTGCGGTATGTTTACCGTAATTATCAACCCATTGTTTTTAATCAAAATGAAGTGATTATGGGTACCAGCAAGATTAATGTTCATAATGGCGCTAACAAGCAAGTTGATATCGGCATGAAGCAAAGACGAGTAATCTGGGGACCAAAAAATGGCCAAAAATTAACTGTTAATTTAACTAAGGATACCATTGAAGCTCCGGTAACCCAAAATCAAACGGTTGGTTCATATAGCTTTAAATCGGGGTCAACTAAACTAATTTCTATCCAAGAACCTGACGGAATTAAACTACCGGCAAAAGCGTTGCAATCCACTAAACAGGTTAATTTCTTGCTTCGTTTTTGGCACCGGCTTTTTGGAGGATAACAATGACAGAAATTAAGCAATCTATTTTAACTAAGGTTATAGCCAAAAGAAAAAGCAACACCCATAAGGGAAACTACGGACGAATTTTATTAATAGGTGGAAGTGAGAATTACGGTGGTGCAATTATTATGGCCGCAGAAGGTGCACTGAAATCTGGCGCTGGTCTAGTTTCTGTTGCTTGCCATTCAATTAATTTAAATGCTCTACATGCGCGTGATCCTGAAGTGATGTATGTTGATTGGCGCAGCAGTGATCTGCCGCAATTAATAAAAAACATGGATGTCATTGTTTGTGGACCAGGATTAGGAGCTACTCCATTTGCGCAAAAGCTTCTTTTGCAGCTGGGTCAAGTAGTAACTAACCAGCAAACGCTTATTTTAGACGCTAGTGCGCTGGATTTGATTGGTCAAAATCGGTCGCTGGCCCCGCAAAATGCGAAGTTAGTAATCTTGACTCCTCATCAAATGGAATGGCAGAGACTTAGTCAAATTAGGATACCTTATCAAACGGATGCAGCTAATTTGACGGCATTAAATAAGCTGTTTCCAGGGCAAAATGCTATTTTAGTTTTAAAGTCCAATCATACCAAAGTTTATACGTCAAATAAGGATGTTTTCGTTAATCCTCTTGGTAATCCAGGGATGGCTTGTGGCGGCATGGGCGACACCTTAGCCGGCATAATTGGTGGCTTTACTGCGCAATTTGGTGGCAATATTGATTCCGTTTTAGCAGCTGTATATTTGCACTCACTCGCTGGCGATTTAATTGCTAAAGATGAATATGTTGTACAACCAACCAAAATTAGTGCGCTTTTACCTAAACTTATGCTTAAGTTTGTAGATTAAGTTTTTGGCTAAACTAGCAAATATTGTAAAATAGAGTATAAATAATTCTCGAGGAGGTTGATTTAGTATGAAAAATAGCCTATTAAAGCCGCTAACAGGCCTATTTGTTCTACTAATCTGTGCAATCAGTCTAGCTCGTGTTTCGATGCCGTCAAGTCCGAAGGAAGAAAAGCCCAAGGAAAATCAGAAAATGCAGGTTAAGAAGACGGCAGCATCTTTTCGTCCCTATAAGGATCCGCAAGATCTGCGGGTGCCTTATGACTGGCATCAACCCAGCGAAACAAAAGCTTATCCTAAAATTAAGCCGCTTGAAAATGATCTAACCATTCGTGTTTCTCTTCGGGGCAATCGCGTTTATATTTTGCGTGAAAACCAGGTAGTGTACACGATGCTGGCAAGTGGAGGGCTCTTTAAAAAGGGCAAATCGACAACGCCCACAGGGACTTTTAAGATTCAGGATAATCGGGGAGATTCTTTTTATAATCCAGAATTAAATGAGGGTGCTAATTATTGGACTAGCTGGGATAAAGATAATGTCTACCTCTTTCATACGGTTCCAACTAAAAGCAATGGAAAGTATAATCGCAAAGAAGCCAAAAAATTGGGTGTTAAATCCGCGTCTCATGGCTGTATCAGGTTGAGTATTTCAGATGCACGGTGGATAATGAAAAATATTCCCACTGGCACAAAGGTAATCGTCAAAAATAATTAAAAGTGTTGGCTTGAATGCCATTTCCTGTTATAATCAATTTTTGAGAGAGGTTAGGAGTAGTAAGCATTTATCCTAGTAAGCGAGTCCGAGTTGATGAGAGTCGGGTTAGGAGGATGACTGAAGGCGTGCCTGACCAGTAATTTAACAAAAATAATAAGCGGATACTTTGTATCAAATAGAGTGGTACCGCGGGTAAAAACTCGTCTCTTCCTTTGGAATTAAAGGAAGAGGCTTTTTTATTGGAATTTGGAGGTAAAAATGGACTTTAAAAGTAAAGTAGTTGATCTTGTTGCCAGTCAAGTAGATTTGCCTAAAGAAAAAATCAACCAACTTATTGAACGGCCAAAGAATGAAAAGATGGGTGATTATGCCTTCCCTGCATTTACTCTGGCTAAAGTTATGCATAAAAATCCGGCTGAGATTGCTCAAGAAATTGCTGCCAATCTTGAAAGCAGCGATTTTACCAGTATTCAAGCTGTTGGTCCGTATGTTAACTTCGCAATTAACCACGAAAAATTAATTACGCAAGCTTTGCATGAAGTTTTGACAGAAAAACAGCACTATGGTGACCAAAAATTAGGGCAAGGAAATGTTCCTATTGACATGTCAAGTCCCAACATTGCTAAGCCAATGTCAATGGGACACTTGCGTTCAACTGTAATCGGTAATTCAATTGCGGAAACATTGAAAAAAGTTGGCTATACTCCAATTAAGATCAACCACCTAGGTGATTATGGCACCCAGTTTGGTAAGCTGATTTCTGCTTATAAACATTGGGGTAATGAGGAAGATGTCAAAAAAGATCCAATCATGAACCTCTTTAAGTATTACGTTAAGTTTCATGAGGAGGCTGAAAAGCACCCTGAGCTTGAGGATGAGGGCCGTGCATGGTTTAAAAAACTTGAGGATGGTGATCCTGAAGCAGTTAAATTATGGCAATGGTTCCGTGACGTTTCCTTAAAAGACTTTAAGCGGATTTACAAAGAATTGGGCGTCGAATTTGATTCATACAGGGGCGAAGCATTCTTTAACGATAAGATGCAACCTGTTATCGATGAATTAAAGGAAAAAGGTTTGCTTCACGAATCACGCGGGGCACAGGTAGTTGATATGGGCGAAGACGAAAGCCCAGCTATGATTGTAAAATCTGACGGTAGCAGTATTTACCTAACCCGTGATTTGGCTGCCGCTATTTACCGAATGAATACTTACCATTTCGTTAAAATGCTGTATGTTGTCGGTAATGAGCAAGCTCACCATTTTGTTGAACTTAAAACGGTTTTGAAGAAGATGGGTTATGATTGGGCAGATGAAATTTACCACGTACCATTTGGCTTAATTACGCAAAATGGTAAAAAACTATCAACCCGTAAAGGTAACGTCGTTTTCCTTGACCAAGTATTAAAGGATGCCGTTAACCTAGCTCGTAAGCAAATTGATGAGAAAAATCCTGCTTTAGCTAACAAAGAACAAGTAGCTCATGATGTTGGTGTAGGAGCCGTTGTGTTCCATGATCTTAAAAATGATCGGGTAGAAAACTTTGACTTTGATTTAGATGAAGTTGTTCGCTTTGAGGGCGATACTGGTCCTTATGTTCAATACACCAATGCGCGGGCACAGAGTGTATTACGTAAAGCTGCGAAGTTAGGTCAAGAGCCTAAACTTGATGCTGCACCAGTTAAGGATGATTGGTCATTTAGCGTTGCCAAAGCATTAGCCGATTTCCCAAGAATCATTGCGCGCAGCAGTGATAAATTTGAACCATCTGTTATTGCCAAGTATGCTTTGGATTTAGCTAAGAAGTTTAATAAATACTATGCTAATGTTAAAATCTTGGTCGAAGATGAGCAAATTAACACGAGATTGGCGTTAGTTCAGGCGACCTCAATTGTCTTGACTGAGGCCCTCAGACTACTTGGTGTTAATGCTCCTAAAGAAATGTAAAAAAAATTCAAAAAATAACGCTTACATCGATTAAAAGATTGCTCAAGACTTCGTTATTACGGTACAATGTGACTGTAAGATTAATAGGAGGTAATTTATTAATGGCTTATTTAGATAATGGTAACCAAATCTTTAAAGATGCTCGTAAAAACCATTATGCAGTCGGTGCTTATAACACTAACAACTTGGAATGGACACGTGCAATTTTGCAAGCAGCTGAGGAAACTAGAACCCCAGTTTTAATCCAAGTTTCAATGGGTGCTGCTAAGTACATGGGTGGCTACAAGATTGCTAAGGATATCGTTGAAGATTCAATGGACGCAATGGACATTTCAGTTCCAGTCGTATTGAACTTGGATCACGGTGACTTTGAAGCTGCTAAGGAATGTATTGCACTTGGCTACTCATCAGTTATGTTTGACGGTCACGCATTACCAACTGACGAAAACTTAGCTAAGACTAAGGAAATCGTCAAATTGGCTCATGAACGTGGAATTTCCGTTGAAGCTGAAATCGGTAAGATTGGTGAAAACCAAGGTGCTGAAGGCGGAGAATTAGCTTCTGTTGAAGATGCTAAAGCTTTCGTTGCTGCTGGTGTTGACAAGCTTGCTTGTGGTATCGGTAACATCCATGGTGTTTACCCAGCTGACTGGAAGGGTCTTAACTTCGATCGTTTGAAGGAAATTGCTGATGCAGTTTCTGTTCCACTTGTTTTGCACGGTGGTTCAGGTATTCCTGAAGAACAAGTTAAGAAGGCTATCTCACTTGGAATTTCAAAGGTTAACATCAACACTGAATTCCAATTAGCATTCCAAAAAGCAACTCGTGAATACTTCGAAGCTCACAAGGATGAAGACAAGGCTAACAAGGGTTATGACCCACGTAAGCTTTTACTTCCTGGTACTGAAGCAATCACTGATGCAATGAAGGAAATGATCACTTGGCTTGGTACTCCTTCAATTGACGACAAGATTAAGTCAGCTGCTTTTGACAAGAGCTCATTAAACTTAGAATAATTACCGAGTTGTAATGAAATTAAAAAGGCTAACTCCTGAATGGAGCTAGCTTTTTTTTATTAAAAAATAAACGATTCAAGCTAACAATCTGGATTAAACAGTGTTTTTAACCGAAAAATATCATCGTCAAAGTCATATTTTAAGACGGAACAATTCTTAATTCTTTCAGTCCTTTTGAATGTATTGTACTTTTCCCAGATTTTATAAAAATTAGCGATGGCAGCACCATGTGACACAATTAAAATATGCTTATTAGGTGATTGGCGCACAATTTTTGTAATTTCTTGGTTAATGCGAGCTGTCAATTCCTTCTGCGATTCGCCACCAAATTGAACGAAAAAATCATTGTAGGGAAGTGGCGGATTTAAGTGCTCACCTTCACCTTCATAAGTGCCAAAATTCCATTCACGCAAGATTTTATTTGTTTTAAATGGCAAATCAGTAATTATTTTGAGTGTATCAATTGCTCGTTCAGAGGTAGAAGAATGAGCTTCCTCCAGTTGGACATGCTCTTTTTCAAAATACTCCTTTTTAGTAGCTTTTGCTTCCTGAATTCCCAATGGTGTGAGTGGTGAATCACAAAAGCCTTGAATTTTGTGTTGAACGTTAAATAATGTTTGACCGTGTCTTACTAAATATAATGATTTCATAAATAAACACCTTTCATATTTTATGCAATATTAATTGTAACCGACTTGGATCAAATTCCTAAGCATTATTTAATAATTTACGGAAAAACTTGACTTAAAGCGTACTTTAAGTCCTATACTTCTAATTGAAAATTAATCTTAAACAAGGAGGAATAAGATGATTTTAGATGAGACATTAACCTTAAACAACGGAGTCAAAATTCCTAAATTAGCATTAGGCACGTGGGAAATTAATAATAATCAGGTTGCCCAAGTGGTCGAAACAGCTATTCAACTTGGCTACCGGCACGTTGATACTGCGCAAGCATATGGTAACGAAGCTGGAGTGGGATTAGGAATAAAAAATTCTGGGATTCCACGTGAACAAATTTTTGTTAATTCAAAAGTTGCCGCCGAAATCAAAAATTACGCCGATGCCAAGAAGTCAATTGATGAATCTTTGGCGAAAATGGGACTTGATTATTTAGATATGATGATTATTCATAATCCGCAGCCTTGGAACGAAGTTAATCAATCAGCTGATCGCCATTTTGAAGGTAATTTGGCAACTTGGCGTGCATTAGAGGATGCAATGAAGGAAGGCAAGTTGCGTGCAATTGGTGTGTCGAGTTTTGAGCCGGATGACTTAACTAATTTAATTAAAAATAGTGCGACTAAACCGATGGTAAACCAAATTTTGTGTCACATTGGTGCAACACCGAAAGATTTGCTTGCTTTTTCTCAAAATCAGGGAATTGTTGTTGAATCATTTTCACCCGTTGCCCATGGAGCTGCCTTGAATAATCCGGTAATAACTCAAATGGCCGATAAGTATCATGTATCAGCGGCCCAACTCTGTATTAGATATGATTGGCAGCTAAATACGGTAGTGTTGCCTAAAGCGGCGCGAGCTGATCACATTAAGCAAAATACGGAAATTGCTTTTGAAATAAGTGCCGAAGATATGCAAACTTTGCAAGAAATTAATGCAATCGATTATGGGGAAGCCAGTCATTTTCCAGTATTTGGCGGAAAGCTTTAATTTACCGAGTCTTCATAAAAAAATAAAAAAATTAATTTGAGTTACTTATTCTTTTAGGTTGAATAAGTAACTTTTTTTTTCAAAAAAAGGCTTGCTCTAATTTTTTTGCTTAAATGAATTATTTTAGAATTAACTGATAAAGACTAATTAACTTCTAGCTAAATCTGAAAAGAACTAGTGCTAAAGCTTTTTATGTAACTAGTTTTAAATAAATGTCCTTTGAAAGAACTTGCTAAGGACACTTTTTAATTAATTAACCGTTTACACAAAAAGCAAAATATAAGTATCAGGAGGGATGAAAAGTGCAAAAAGAAATTAGTCAACAAATTATTGATTATCTTAAAGTTCACAATAGGTTCATTACTTCTGATGAACTTTCCAACGGACTAAATGTTTCTAAAAAAACAATTGCACGTCACATTAATAGTTTAAATGAAAAGTTTCCCAAACCAATCATTATTTCTCAAAGGGGGCGAGGCTATGAGTTAGATTATTCAAATTATCTAGATTATGCAAACCAAAATGTGCATCATGATTCTTCAACACATTTAAGGCAAGAAAACATGTTAACCAAGCTGTTATTTGCATCACCGAATGAAGTAAAAATATATGACTTAGTAAATAGTTTGTACATCAGCGAATCAGTTTTGTGGAATGACGAAAAGCAAATTGGCAAAAAAATAAAGAAGTGGAATTTAAAGTTAAAGCGTAAGCAGCGATCTATCCAAATAATTGGAAATGAAAAAGACATTAGGAATGCTCTCATAGAATTAGTGCTTCATATTAATAACTCTACTGATATAGAAACTTTACGCAAGAATACAGGTCAATCTCATCAAAAAGATTTTAATTTTGCATTAAGTCAGGTTGAAATGGCATTACGTGTTTTGAATGGCTCGCTAACTTATCCATATAATATCAATTTTTTTGCCCATATCTATATTCTGCTTACAAGAGCAAGAAAGTACAAGTCAGTTGACAAATCAATTGCTTCGGAAGGCAATTTACAAGAAGAAATAAAAATCAATCCTGAAATATTCAGTGTTTGCAAGACCATTGTAGACAATATCAAAAAATATCTTGGAATTGCTGGAACAGATATAGATTCAGAAGTTTATTACTTATTTAAGTACTTGCTCACATCGAGATTTAATTCATTTGATGGGATAGTTTTGGATGATCGTGATTTAGCGGAAGAAGTAACTGATTTCTTTTTACAAGAAGTTTCACAAAATCTAGATTGCAATTTTGAATTATCAATTAAAGATGAGATAAAAAAACATGTTTTGGCGATGATTAGTAGACTAAAAATGAAAATTTCTCTGCCGAATGCATTGTTGAATGACATAAGGTTAGAATATCCCGGTGTGTTTTTGGCAACAAAGAAAGCTTCGGAAAAAGTAAGTCAAAGGTTTGAACTACCCGAGATTTCAGATGATGAAACAGGCTTTATCTGCTTGTATTTTGCAAAATATTACGAAGAAAAAAATAAGTCAAATACAAGGGTAAAGGCCTATGTTATCTGTACAACCGGGATTGGCACCTCAGGAATCATTTCAACGAAAATAAAAAATAGCATTCCAGAAATTGAAATTGTTGGGTTGGCTTCAAACTTTGATATAAAAACAATTTTAAAGAAGCAGCCTGCTGTTGATTTACTAATTAGTACTGTTCCAATTGATTGCCATGGAAAGGTTCCCATTGAACTTGTAAGTGCATTTTTTACCAAAAAAGACGAACAGAAGGTGAAAAATATTGTTAGAAAAATTCAAAATGAACGCAAGCCTGTTTAGATACGACAATGGCAGCGTAATTAGCCAAAAAAGTGCCTTTAAGGAAGTAGCAAATAATGTCTCCAAGATTATGAAAATTGATTCAAAAAGAGTAATCGACTCCATAGAAAATAGAGAAAAAACAAATAGTACAGCCTTAATTGAAGGACTAGCAATTCCTCATATAATTTTGAAAGGAAATTTTTCACCGTGGTTATATATTTTTAAATCAGACAAAGACATTGCTGATTGGAACTGTCTTGATGACTCAAAAGTGAGTATTTTAATTTGTTTAATTGTTCCTCAACCAGTCAACCAACAAGATGACAATTTCAGAAAAATGCATCTTGTTATCAACAAATTAGCAGAAGATGATATTGTTTCGCAAATCAGTAAAACGGAAACTGCTCGACAGGTAGTAGATATTTTAAGGAGTTAGGAGTTAAAACTTTGTCGGAAAAAATAGTGGATATTGCTAAAATCGTAAGCCCCGACTTAATTAAACTCAATTTAGTTGGTACATCGAAAAAAGATGTTATAGATGAGCTTAGCGATCTTTTAAAAAGAGATAATGATATAGATAATAAGCAAGTTTTTGTTAAAGATGTGTTTAAACGTGAAACTGAAGGAGAAACAGGTATTGGCCAAGGGGTTGCGATTCCTCATGGAAAGTCACCAGCCGTTAAAAACACTACAATTGCGATTGGATTGAGTGATCATCCTATTCCATGGGAAACGCTTGATGATAAGCCAGTAACTGCTGTGATTCTCTTTGCTGTGAGAGATCAGGATGCAAGCACATTGCACTTAAAACTCTTGCAACAAGTAGCAATCTTATTATCGGATGACGATTTTATAAACAAGCTTCATCATGCAAAAACGAAGGGAAGCGTGATTCAGCTTTTATGTAACGAATAAGGAGATGATTTATATGAAGATTGTATGTGTATGTGCTTGTACATCCGGAATAGCACATACGTACTTGGCAAAAGCAAAGCTAGAAAAGGCAGCCGAGGAACTCGGTGATGAGATTCATATTGAGACTCAAGGAACAATTGGTACAGAAAATGAACTGACTCCTAAGCAAATTGCTGATGCGGATGTTGCATTATTAGCGGTCGACATTGCAACTACTGGTAATGAACGCTTTAGGAATTTGCCGACTGTCAAAGTTGGCACCTCATTAGTTGTTAAAGCGCCAAAGCAATTGCTTAAAAAAATTGCAAAAGAAGTCAAAGCCAAGAATGTCAGAAAGCGTGATATGAATGAATAATTTTTTTAATGGTATAAAAAAAGCGGGATCTGCTGTTAAAAAGCACTTGTTAACCTCAATTTCGTATATGCTCCCGTTAATTGTAGCTTCTGGACTACTTATAGCAATAGGTAACCTAATGGGGGGTAAACAAGTAACTAATTTAGCCCAAATGAATTTCCCTAATGCCATGACCACTTTGGGCGTTTTAGGAATGGGCTTATTACCATCATTTATTGCTGGCTATATTGGCTATTCGATAGCCGATAGGCCGGGGATTGCTCCTGGATTTTTGTCAGGCCAAATTGCTTCTTTTCTTGGAGCAGGTTTTCTGGGGGGCATTATTGGAGGATTTATATCTGGTTATATAACTTTAGGGATTAAGAAAATCAAAGTTCCAAAGTGGGCAAGTGGGCTGATGCCAATGCTTATTGTTCCTACAGTAACTTCAATCTTTACAGCATTGATTATGTTTTTCTTGTTAGGCAGTCCATTAACTGCTGCGACCAGTGCTCTGAATCATTTTATAACTGGGCTAGATCGCTCTCAAAGAGCCTTATATGGCTTTTTAATCGGCTTAATTGGCTGTGCTGATTTTGGCGGGGCAATTAGTAAAATCCCTAATCTGATTTGTGACGGGTTATTGTTAGACGGAATTAAAGGACCAGAAGGAATAAAAGTTTTGGCGGCAATGGTACCTCCATTTGGGATAGCTGGATCATATTTATTTGCCAAACTCTTTCACAAAAAAATTTACACTAAACGTGAAGTTGAAACTATTGAAGTTGCTTTTCCAATGGGATGTTGCATGATAACTGAAGGCGTTATCCCAATTGCTATGAATGATTTACTTAGAACACTTCCTTGTACTTGGATAGGGTGTGGTATTACCGGCATGATTAGTTATGCATGGGGAAATGAGAGCTCAGTTCCTTCAGGAGGAATTTTCGTAATCCCGGCAATGTCAAAACCTTTTGTAGCAATAATTGCTTTAGTTGTAGGTTCGCTTGTCACAGGAATTTTATTAGCAATTATAAAGAGACCTTTAACTGATGAACAAGTTAATGGGTCCCCTGAAAAAGAAGATGAAAATGAAGAAGATGTTGATTTATCAGGAATTGATCTTCAATAAAATAGCTTATACATTTGTTTTTAGAAAAAAGTTAAAAGAACTCAAAAATATTTAAGGAGATAAACAATGACTTTAGTAAATATGAACCAATTAATGGAAGTAGCTAGAAAAAACAATTTTGCAGTAGGGGCATATAATGTTTCAAACTTGGAATTAATGCGTATTGCAATTGAGCAATGTGAAGCAGACTATGCTCCAGCAATTATTATGATTCATCCAACGGAATTGAGATATTGTAAAGATGACTTCATTAGTTATGTTCTGACTCGTATTCGTGACAGTAAAATTCCTGTTGCCCTCCACCTTGATCATGGGGATTCAGTTGACAGCGCAGCTCGAGCAATCCATGATGGATTTAGCTCAGTAATGATTGATTTATCGGCAGAAGATTGGGAAACTAATGTTTCATTAACTAGGGAAACGGTTAAAATGGCTCATAGAGTAGGCGTTTCTGTTGAAGGTGAGGTTGGAACAATCGGTCAAACCGGTATTCACGTTGAAGGACACAAAAAAGAGGGTATTTATACTACGCCTGAAGAAGCGCAAAAGTTTGTGGAGGAAACAGGTGTTGATACCTTAGCAGTTGGCATAGGAACTAGTCACGGAATTTATCCATCAGATGTCACGCCAAAAATTAGAATTGATATCTTAAAAGATATTGTTAAGGCTGTTCCAGACACGCCACTTGTTCTGCATGGTGGTTCATCAAACCCAGATGAGCAGATTGCTGAAGCAGTTAAGAATGGTATCAATAAAGTGAATATTTCTTCGGACTATAAGCATGCATTTTTTGAAAAAGTTCGTGAGATATTGGGTAAAGATGATGGCTGGGATCCAAATAATTTATTCCCAGATGCTATTACAGCAGCGAAGCAGATTGTTCACCACAAGAATGATTTATTTGATGCTGTAGGTAAAGCAAAATTATATGAAGGAATGGATCCTTGGCGCGCAGACAAGATTTAGTAATAAATAATAAATGAGGACATCAGCCCTCATTTTTTTGAAAGGAAAATTAATGACTACATTAGGCTCAATTGAAGCTGGAGGAACCAAGTTCATTTGTTCAGTAAGTGATGAAAACTTAAATATTATCGCCAAAGAAAGAATTCCTACTAGTCTTCCCAGAATTACTATGCCGCTAATTTATCAGTTCTTTCAAAAATATCATCCTGATTCAATTGGCATCGGCTGCTTTGGTCCGATAGGTATTAATGAAACTCGTAAAAACTATGGCAAAATATTAGCAACTCCGAAAAAAGGATGGGTAAATTATTCATTTTTAGAGGAAATAAAGAATCACATAAATGTACCTGTATTTTGGACAACAGATGTCAACGCTGCTGCTTACGGAGAGTTTAAACTGGGTGCTGGAAAAGAATTTAAAAATATTGTTTATTGGACTGTGGGAACCGGTATCGGTGCTGGCGCAATATACAATGGAAAGCTTTTAAATGGCCTCTCTCATCCAGAAATGGGACACTTATTGGTTAGAAGAAACCAATATGATTATATTGATGGGGTGTGCAATTATCATTATGATTGCTTAGAGAGTTTGGCTAGTGGTCCTGCAATTGAAAAAAGAGCTGGTAAAAAAGCTGAGGACTTGTCAAAAAGCAGTAAACAATGGGATATGGAAGCATACTATCTTGCCCAAGCATGTGTCGATGTCGCAATGGTTTTATCACCTGAAAGGATTATCTTTGGTGGAGGCGTCTCAAAACAAGAGCATCTGTTTCCCAAAATCCGCTATGAATATAATAAAATGATTGGACACTATATTAAAACTTCTTCGTTGGATAGTTTTATTGTTCATGCAAAGTTGGGTGATGATGCTGGTACAATAGGCTGCCTTTTACTAGCAAAAAAGAGGCTGAAAATTTAATCTGTAAGCCAATCGATGATGTCTATATAAAAGTTAAACTATTGTCTTATGGAAGTTATTTATATTTTTAGTAATTTAAATGTGTTATTAAAGCAATATCAAATTATGGATGGAGCTAACAATTAAAGACCTGCTAAAACCAAACTAAAGGGACTAACTCCGATTGGATATCGGAAGTTAGCTCTCATTTTAGGGTTCACATCAAAATCTTAATCTACCTATTTTTGTTTGATCTGAATATTCGTTTTCAGCTAACTAAAATTTTAGTCGTAAATGTTTGTTTTAAAATAGAAATCACTTCTGCTATTTCCGCCATTAAATAGTCGTCATTTTTTAAAGTAGAAACGGTAAAGTTGATTTTAACCTCATCTTGAGGCAATTTAACGTAATTGATATGTTGGTATTTCTTGGTTTTGACTGCAGCAATACTTGTCGTCATATTACCTAACCCTTGTGCGGCTAGTTTTAGTGCTGTTAGTGAATCTCTGACATGAATTTGGGGATAAATTTGAATACCATTATTGCTAAAATACGTGTTAATAATTTCCTGGTAACGTCTTTCTCCATCAACGACAATAAAGTTTTCCTGATTGAGTGTTTGTAATTTAGTCCCAGAAATATGAACTTCTTGTTTATTTGGTTGGTATAGTTTGGAATTTTTCCCAAGTACCAAGACTTGAGTATCACGATGCAGCTTTTGGCTTTTGACGTTAGGCAGTTGCAGCTCATTTCCGACAAATAAATCAATCTGCTCGTCTTTAAATGCTTTTTCGGCATCCGCCGTGCTTAATTCTAATGTTTCGGTTTTTAAGGTAGGAAACTTAGCTAGCAGCTTCGGTAAAATAGTTAAATTAAAATTTTCGCCAAGAGGTGGGGTAATACCCATTATTAAAGTAGGAAACTCGTTTTTAGTAAATCTTTTCATTTCTTGATTTAATTGATTTTCTAATTGTAAACTTTTGCGCAAATAACTCATGAGTAATTGCCCAGCAGGTGTTAACTGGATTGGATGTGACTCACGGCTAACGAGTAAAACATGATATTTTTGTTCATATTTCTTAATGATTCGACTCAGATAAGGTTGCGTAAGATAAAGCTTCTTGGCAGCTTCAGAAATAGAGCTACTGTTTTCAAGTGTTTCTAAAAAAATTAGTAAGCGATTATTCATTCTTGATCCTATAACTGTTTTGTAATAGTAATTTCAATAATTAAGTATTTCACATAGTTAATATTATAGTGTTTAATGAAAGCGTAAACAACAAAAATATTAATAAGGAGATCAAAATCATGAGTCATAATCAAGATTTTCAGTGGGATGCTGTATATGACGTTGCTGTTCTGGGCTTTGGTGGAGCCGGAGCGACAGCTGCCCGGTTTGCCGCAGATAACGGTGCTAAAGTTCTATTGGTTGATAGTGCGCCAGAAGGCCATGAGGGTGGCAACACCCGGTATGCTGGACAGATGGTTGGTGCCGGCAAGGACTATGAGGCATTAAAAAATTACCACGAGCATTTAGCCGCACCCCTCAAGCCAGATCAAGCAGCCTTTACGAACTTAATTGAGGGAATGGCCAATATGGGTGACTACTTCAGAAAATACCTAGATGTCGAGCCAGTTAGCATGAAAAAAATGCTGGCGGGTACACCTTCAACCGCTTATGTGACGGAATATCCGGAACTACCTGATGCTGATTCTTATGATGATTACTTAGTGCATCAAGGAGTAGATGATGCGGCCTTATGGAAAATTTTGCGGCAAAAAGTTTTAGACCGCTCTAACTTAATTGATATTTGGTATGCTTCACCTGCTAAACACTTAATTCAAGACGGCGTAAGTAAAACTGTTATTGGGGTTCAAATTGAGCATAAACATGTTTTACGCAACATCAAAGTTAACAATGGTGTCGTTTTAGCTGTTGGTGGTTTTGAAAATAACCAAGAGATGATTCAGACCTTCCTGCAAGCACCATATCTTGCACCAATTGGTTCTTTATATAATCAAGGTGACGGAATTAAAATGCTTGAAGAAGTAAACGCGCAATTATGGAATATGCGCTCATTCGAATCACTGGGTCAATTCCACGGATTGTCTTTAAAACAAAATAAAGGTGTCCGTTCTACTTATGCACTTAATGTCTTCTGGCAAGAAAGTTCAACTGGTAGTGTAATTGTAGTTGGTGATGATGGTACAAGGTACTTTAACGAAGCTGAAATGAACCGTCACGGTCATATCTATAATCACGGCGATTGGGTAGTTCCACTCAATCAGGCTCATCCTTATATGATTTTTGATCAGAAAAAATATGATGAATTACAGAATGAACCTGATGATGGTTTAAAGGTTCCAGGCTATTTAGATAAAGCAATTAAAGCAGAGTCAATCGGAGAATTAGCTCAAAAAATTACTAAAAATCCGGCAATACTAGAAGAAACGATTGTTGAATTTAACTTTATGGCAGAGCAAGGCAAAGATTATGCCTTTCACCGTAATCCAAAAACTTTGCGCAAATTTAGTTCTACTGGTCCTTACTATGCAATTGCGCTTAGACAAAATATGCTGAATACGCAAGGCGGTGGACGAAGAAACGGTCATTGTCAGGTCGTAGATCCGAATGGCAATCCAATTCCACATCTGTATGAAGCGGGTGAATTAGGCTCACCATTTGTTAATAAATATACAACTGGTGGCAATATTGCCGATTGTCTGATTTCTGGAAAAATTGCAGGTGAGAACGCTGCAACCCTTAAACAGGATTTACCAGTGTCTGGTAGTGGTAATTTTACTGATGCTAAAATTAATCCTGACTTCCAAGCCGAAAGTGATGAAGACCATAACCACTATACCTTAGGTAAGAATCAGTATCTCGGATATAGTAATAAGGGTATGGGTGACGGCGTTGTTGTGCGAACAACGGTTAGTGATGAAGGAAACATTGAGAACGTTGAAATTTTAAAGCAGACCGAAAGTGATGATTATGGTCTAAAGGCTATTAAGGAACTACCGAAGAAGATTGTGGCGAAAAATACGTACAATGTTGATGCGGTTTCCGGTGCTTCGCAAACTAGTAGGGCAATTAAAGAAGCCGTCAAGGATTCACTTAGTAAAGTTAAATAAATAAAAATAAGTTAACTAAACTTGTTTGGACACAAAAACAGCGTGTTGTCGCACGCTGTTTTTTATTTGTGAATCTAGTTTACTTTAACAAACTCGGTTGCCTTCTTAAGTGCAGGATCTGATTGTAAGTAAATTTTATCAGTACCCAATTCAATCGGAATCAGTTCATGTTGGTAAAGCCGAGCTTCAATGTACATTTTGCCATTTGCACCTTCAAGTACTGGATTATTCCATTTACCGATAGTTGCTTTAAGCTCGCCATTTTCGTCACAAAGAGTAACCAAACCATAGCCTGGATTTTCGTAATCACCAAGTAATTCTGCTTTTGCTTTAACTGCATGGCAGTCATTACCTTTAAGCTTGGCAATATTATCTTCTCTTGCCTGGTTTTTCTTTGCCATAATTTTGCTTACTTTGTCGGCCCAGTCTGTGTCATGAATTCCTAAGGCCTCGTCAATTGTTTGATAAGCCAAAGCGAAAATTGAATCGGTAGAATCCATGTTGGTAGTCACAACAAATGCCAAGTCAAGATCAGGAACGAAGCCTAGGAAAGAACAATATCCAATATATGAACCACTGTGATAAAAGTACTTGTGACCACGGTAGTCTTCCATCATCATTCCTAAACCATAAGCACCGAAGTTAGCACCACCATATGCTCGGCTAGGAGGCATGATTGATTGTGGCTGATAACGCTGAGCAGTAACCTCAGTTGAAGTTGATTTTTGGGTTTTTAGCTGGAATTCACCCCAAGTAAGCAAGTCGGCAATTGTTGCTAACATGCTGCTGGCTCCGCCAACCTTGCCAGGTGCAATAAATGGAACTTCTTGCGTTACATCATTATCTCTAATATAAGGCTTAGGAATTCTGTCACGTGGCGCTTCATGATGATTAATGAAAGTATTATTCATGTGAAGTGGCTTAAGTAGGTGTTCACGTTCGTATGAGCCGTAATCCTGACCGATTGCTTGTTCCATTACGTAGGTTGCCACGGCATAAACCAGATTACTATATTGCATCTTAACCCGTAATTCGTGGTTAGGCTCCAAGTAGCCGACATGTTCAGCTTTTTCTTTTAAAGTTAGATCATGCTTATTCATGTTAGTAAAACGCATTAAATCGTGAGCAGGTAGTCCGCTTTGGTGACTTAGTGCATCTCTAAAAGTTAAATGATCTTGAGCATATTTATCAACGAGTTGAAAATCAGGCCAATATTTTTTTAAAGGATCATCTAGGCTGATTCTACCTTCATCAGCTAATTGACAAATTGCCGTTGCCAAAAAGGATTTAGAAATTGAGGCTAAAGGATACAAGCTATCTTCGTTCGCATCGCCGTAAACATGGCTATAGCTCTCATTTTTGTGATAGATCCCAAAGCCTAAACTTGGCAAATTGAATGTATCTCTTACTTTTTCAGCAAAGTCATTTATTTTTTGTTTATCCATTACTACTCCTTTTGTAAATTACTAATCCAACATAAGCCGATAGTAAAATTACAGTCTTTTATAGTCCATTTTACTCTTTTTAGGGACAAAATTAAATATTCTTTTCATAATTATGATGTATTTATTTGACTAGTATGATATATTTATTAACATAATAAAATTAATTTATACGGAAATGAGAAAAGATATGAAAAAGAATAAGTTGTTAACTTCAATTGGTGTTTTAAGTCTTTCTGCAATTGCTCTAGTTGGTTGCGGTAAGAAGAATAATGCTAATAATGACGAAACTAAAAATGTTTCTAAATTCCCAATTGAGACTCCGAAAAAAGCAGTCAAACAAGGTGGAACGGTTAAGATTGCAGTCGAAACAGATACACCATTTTCAGGTATTTTTTCGCAGGAATTATCTTCTGTGGATGTTGATTCAATGGTGGCTTCTCCTGGTCAAGAGACTTTGTTTGATAGTGATGATCATTTCAAAGTTACTGATAAGGGTGCAGCAACACGCAGATTGGATCAAAAGAACAAAACCATTACCATTAATATTAAAAAAGGTGTTAAATGGTCTGACGGTAAACAAGTTGTAGCTAAAGATTATGAATATGCTTATGAAATCTTAGCAAACAAGGATACGGCTTGTCCTCGATATAGTAGCCAGTTTGAAGTTTTAAAAGGTCTGAAAGAATATCACGAAGGCAAGGCAAAAACGATTTCTGGTATTGAAATGCCTGATGGCGAAAATGGTCGTAAATTAGTTCTTCATTTCACGGAATTAAGTCCAAGTATGTCTAACGCAGGTAGCCGGTCGCTTTGGGAAGCGGTTGAACCTTATCACTACCTTAAAGATATTCCTTTCGCTAAATTAAAATCATCTGATAAAATTAGAAAGAACCCATTGTTCTTTGGTCCTTATAAAATGGAAAAGCTAGTTCGTGGACAATCAGCCACTTGGGTTCCCAATGAATATTACTGGCGTGGCAAGCCAAAATTAGATAAAATCGTCGTTTCTGTTGTTTCCCCTAATTCAGCTTCGCAGGCTATCAAGAGTCATAAATTTGATGTGATTCCAGTGATTAACACTCAATGGCCTCAAGTAAAAGATACCAAGGACGTTAACTTTGTGGCACAAATTCCAATTGCTTACCATTACCTTGGTTTTAAAGTTGGTAAATGGGATAAAAAACTCAGCAAAAACGTTGAAAATCCAAAGTCTAAGATGAATAACAAGGCTTTACGGCAAGCTATTGGTTATGCAATGAACGTTGATGCCGTGAATAAGCGTTATACATATTCTTTGACCTTTAGGGTGAAAACTTTAATTCCAGAAATCTTTGGTGATTACTACGATAAGAGTGCCAAAGGCTTTGATTATAACCTTAAGAAAGCAAATGAAATTCTCGACAAGGCCGGCTATAAGAAGAAGGGCAAGTGGCGTGTACAGCCTGATGGCAAACCACTGAAAATTAATGTAGCCGCAATGAGTGGGGATGCAACTAAGGAACCAATCATTCAGAACTATATTCAACAATGGCACAAAGTTGGCTTAAACGTTCAGCTGGCCACGGGACGCTTGATTGAGCACAACTCGTTTTACGACAAATTGCAAAACGATGATAAGGGCATTGATATGTATATCGGTGGCTGGTCAACACCAACTGAACCATCGCCACATCCTTACTACAGTGAATCAGCTCCATTTAACATGGCCCGTTTTGTAACTGCTAAAAATAATAAATTGCTGACAGAAATGAATTCGCAGAAGGCATTTAACCATAAGTACCGCGTACAAAAATTCCACGAATGGCAACAATACATGAATGACGAAGCTTATGTCATTCCAATCGATAATTCTTACCAAATTACAGCTGTCAATAATAAGCTTACGGGGTATTCACTCAAGCCTTCAGAAGGCAACAACGGCCACCCATTATGGTACAAAGTTGGCTACGCAAAATAATTTTATTAAAAGACTAGAAGGGGACTAGACTAAATAATGAGAACAGGATCAAAAATTATCACTTTAGATAACGGCTACCATTTGTGGACGAGTACGCAAGGCGAAGGTGACATCCACTTGTTAGCATTGCATGGTGGACCCGGTGGTAACCATGAATATTGGGAAGACGCTGCTGATCAATTAAAAAAGCAGGGATTAAATGTCCAAGTTACGATGTATGATCAACTTGGTTCACTTTACTCTGATCAACCAGATTATGATGATCCAGAAATTGCTGCTAAGTATTTGACCTATGAATATTTCCTTGATGAAGTAGATGAAGTTAGAGATAAGCTTGGCCTTGATAACTGCTATTTAATTGGTCAAAGTTGGGGTGGACTTTTGGCGCAAGAATACGCCGTTAAATATGGTCAACACCTTAAAGGAACAATTATTTCTTCAATGGTTGATGACACCGATGACTATATCGCTTCAATTAACCGGCGTAGACAAGAGATTTTCCCACAAACGGAAATTGATTTTATGCGCGAATGTGAAGAAAATAATGACTATGACAATAAGCGTTACCAAGAAGATGTTCAGATTTTGAACATTAACTTTCTTGATCGTCGTCAGCCGTGCAAGCTTTACCATATTAAACGAATTGGTGGGTTACCTGTCTACCATGCTTTTCAAGGTGATAATGAGTTTGTCGTTACTGGTAAGTTAAAGGATTGGCATTTCAGAAAGTATCTCAAAGAAATTAAAATGCCAACACTACTGACCTTTGGCGAAGAAGATACTATGCCGCTAGAAACTGCTCGAATTATGCAAAAAGAAATTCCTAATTCACGTTTAGTAACTACCCCAAATGCGGGACATCACCACATGGTTGACAACCCTGATGTTTACTATAAGCATGTTGCCGACTTTATTCGAGAAGTTGAAGCTGGCACCTTTAAAGGTGAATAGTTAACTGCAGTGTAAATAAAAAAAGTGACTAGTGTTTTAAAGTCAAAAAAAGCCATGAGCTATTTCTCATGGCTTTTTTATTGGTTTAGTAAAATAATTTTTTCTTTTGGCAATTTGACTTTGATTTGATTGAAACTAAACGGCTTTACCAAGGACATCTGAAATGCTGTTAGGTGTAAAAAGTCATCCGGATTGAACTGAGGATTATATAATGGATCACCGACAATCGGGCAGCCAATTGCGGCTAAATGAACCCTAATCTGATGGGTTCGACCGGTTTCAAGCGACAGCTTAACAAGTGCTGTCTGATCGGAGCATTTTTGTAAAACTTGATAATGGGTACAGGATTTTAGACCATCTGAGCGAATCATTCTTTTGCGTTTATCCATTGGATCATGGCCAATCGGCAAGTTAATTGTGCCTTTTTCTGGTAAGCTACGTGTTTGATTGACGACGGCTAAATACTCTCTGTGAAAGATTTTAGTTGTTAATTCACGATTAAGAATGGGAACAACGGCCGGATTTTTAGCCACTAAAAGCAATCCACTCGTTAGCATATCTAAACGGTGTACAATGTAGGGAGTGTATTTTAAATAAGTGGCACAATCATTTAAAGCCGTATTGGTTTCTCCCTGATTGGGATGGGTCTTTTGGCCCGCTGGCTTATTAATAATTAACAAGTCGTGATCCTCGTAGATTGGGTCAGGAAATTTTCCACTTGGTAAATAAATCCCTTGTTCAGACTCAACATGATCAAGAATTAGGTCAATTTTTTCGTCTGGATAGACAAGCTGATTAAAATAACGGTATTGGCCGTTAATTAAAACCTTATGGTTGATTCGCAGATAATGGCGCCATTTTCGCGGAAGTAAAAGCTGCCGCAACAAGTCACTGACAGAACATGGTTTAAGATTTTTGGGGTAATTAAGTGTAAAATAATAGCTCATAAATATTTATTAAATCTTTTTGAAAATAAAGGTAATACTTTCTGATATGATACAATTTTAGTTGTTTCTAAAAGGAGCAGATAAAATGGAAAATAATGAACCAAAGAGAAGAGGACTTGGTGGCTTGTGGCACCGGTTTGATCACCGTTTTTATATCGGGCGCTGGATTATCTTGATCCTGCTAACCTTCACTTTTTTGGTTTGTACTTATTATACCGTCAAAGTAAAAACTTCAAACATCTCAAATTTAAAAGCATCCCTGTCGACAACCACGGCTATTTATGATCATAAAAATCAAAAGGCGGGTTCTTTATACTCGCAAAAGGGAACTTTTGTTGAATACAATAAGATTTCACCTAACGTCAAAAATGCCGTAATTTCAACTGAAGATCGAACTTTTTGGACTAATCCTGGCTTTAGTATTAAGGGGATGGCTAGAGCAGCTTTAGGGTTAGTGATTCATCGAGGACAAATTTCTGGTGGTGGTTCAACTTTAACGCAGCAATTAGCCAAAAATGCTTTATTAACACAGCGTCAAACTATCTCACGTAAAGTAGAAGAACTATTTTTTGCGATTGAGATTACGCACGTTTACTCCAAAAAAGATATTTTAACTATGTATCTGAACAAGGCTTACTTTGGTAACGGTGTTTGGGGCGTGCAGGATGCCAGCAGGAAATATTTTGGTAAAGATGCTAGCCAGTTAACGGTGGGCGAAGGAGCTTGTTTAGCTGGAATTTTGCGGAATCCAAGTAAATATAATCCAATCGATCATCTGAATTATTCGCTTTCAAGACGTAATTTGGTTTTGGATTTGATGGTTTCGAATGATAAGCTAACCAAACAGCAAGCACAAATAGCTCAAAGACAAGGTTTAACTTTACGTGATACCTATCATAATCAGGATGGTTATCGTTATCCTTACTTTTTTGATGCTGTGGTCGATGAGGCGATTAATCGCTACGGTCTAAAAGAAGAAGACGTGATGAATAAGGGGCTTCGTATTTATACGACGTTAAACCAAAATTATCAGCAGCAACTTCAGGAAAAATTTGCTCAAGACTGGCTATTTCCGCAGGGGTCTTCTGACGGAACAAAGACTCAAGGAGCCAGTGTGGTAATGGATCCAAGTACTGGAGCTGTTCGTGCCGTCATTGGTGGACGAGGAAAGCACGTCTTTCGCGGTTATAATCGTGCAACTCAAATGAAGCGGCAGCCGGGCTCATCAATTAAACCAATTGTGTCTTATGCACCTGCTCTCCAGCAGGGCTATCATTATGATTCACAGCTGTCGAATAAATTGCAGCGCTTTGGTAAAAATGGCTATCAGCCGCATAACGTTGATAACGGTTATTCTAATAAGATCCCAATGTACGTGGCATTAGCACAAAGTAAAAACGTGCCAGCCGTTTGGTTACTTGACCGGATTGGTGTGTCTAAGGGTGTCCAATCGGCCAATAATTTCGGTATTAAAGTAGCCAAAGAGGATCAAAACCTTGCTTTGGCCTTAGGGGGATTATCAACTGGAGTTTCTCCTATGCAAATGGCGCGAGCATATTCTGCTTTTGCCAATAAGGGAAATCTTCCCAATAATTCCTACTTCATTACTAAAATTACCGATGCTAGCGGCAACGTAATTGGCGAAAATCACGATATTGGAAAACACCGGATTATTTCAGAAAGCACAGCAAAAGAAATGACCACAATGCTTTTAGGCGTTTTTGCTGGTGGTACAGGTACATCGGCTCAACCAGCCGGTTACCGCGTTGCTGGTAAGACGGGCTCAACGGAAGTACCAAATTCATATGGGTTTGGTACCAAAGACCAGTGGATTGTAGGTTATACGCCTGATGTAGTCGTTGCTACTTGGGTTGGCTATGATCGCACTAATAAACAGCACTTTATGCATGGTGTTTCTGAAACGGAGATTACCAGATTATACAAAGCAGAAATGGAAGGGATTCTTCCTTATACTGCACAAAATCAATTTACTGAGCAGGCTCCTAAACAAATTATTCAAAACAACGGTTCTAATTCGGATTGGACTAATGGCTTGAATGAAAAAATACAAAAAGGTTTAGGATCTGCGGGAGAAAAGCTTAATGAATGGTATAATGATTTGAAGGGTCTTTTTGACCGATAATTAGGAGGATTTAATCATGGTAAATATTTATGACGCAACCAATCAATTAGCTTCTGATTTGCAAGAAATTGATGAATTTAAGACTTTACAAGTTGCAATTGACGGAGTTAAAAATAATGCAGAAAGTTCAGATTTGTTTAAGAAGATGGACAAGATGCAAAATACAATTATGAACGTTCAATCACAAGGTCAAGAATTGACACAAGAAATGCAGGAAGAATATAAGAACTTAAATGAACAAGTTCAAAAAGATCCCCAAATTTTGAAGCTGTTAGAGGCAGAACAAGGCCTTTATAATACAGTTGAAGAAGTTCAAAAAGTAATTACCCAACCAATTAATGATCTATACAAGGGTCTTAGAAACTAGATACAACAATGAAATTTATTCATTTTGCTGATGCGCACTTAGATAGTCCTTTTTTGGGGCTATCTTTTTTGCCATCTAGGAGTTCTTCATCCATTCATGACGCTCCTAACCAGTCATTAACAAAAGTCGTTGATTTGGCCTTGCAAGAAAATGTTGATCTTGTGTTGATCGCAGGGGATACGTTTGATAGTGCTCGACCTAATCCCAGTAGTCAAATCTTTTTTGCACAACAAATTGCCAGGCTAACCGATGCCAAGATTCAAGTGGTCATGATTTTTGGAAACCATGATCATATGAAAAAAGAAGACTTATTAATTTCAGCAAGTCCCTATTTTAAATTATTAGGTGATGGTGAAACGGTTGAAACCGTCAGTTATCAAACAGCTAACGGCTTTGAGTACGAGGTCACGGGTTTTTCTTATTTAAAAAATCACATCACTACCAATAAGATTAGTGAATTTCCAGCTAAAGGCAGACATTATACTTTTGGCTTAATGCACGCACAAGAAAAGTCAGGCCAAAGTAGTCAAAATGTATATGCTCCATTTAATTTAACCGAACTAAAAGAGTTAAACTATGATTACTTTGCTTTAGGGCACATTCATTTGCGACAAGTTTTATCAACTACTCCTTGGATTGTTTATCCCGGCAATTTGCAAGGGCGTCATATCAATGAAACAGGCGAAAAAGGCTGTTATCTGGGCGAAATAAATGAGCAAACAAAAGAAACAAAAATTCAATTTATTCCTACTTGTCCTATTGTCTGGCAAAAAGTTGCTATCAAATTGCAAAAACCGCTGTCCCAAGCTGATTTGCAGACTTTAATTTGCGATAATCTCACTTCTTCGGTAACGACTTA
Organism: Lactobacillus sp. B4026; assembly: GCF_026535825.1. NCBI lineage: Bacteria > Bacillati > Bacillota > Bacilli > Lactobacillales > Lactobacillaceae > Lactobacillus > Lactobacillus sp. B4026. The sequence continues at coordinate 25,226 of NZ_JAFNPD010000009.1, read as the reverse complement.
TTACTGCCTAAAAATTATTGGTGCCGAGTATCTGAGTGCAAAAGAACGTGAAATGATCCAGGAAAGTGATTTCTGGCACATGATCTCGCAGCAACTAGATTGTGAATCACAATTAGTGGATGTGCGGCTGGCCAGCAACAGTCACCTAGAAATTGCCGAAAATGATCAGGTTTATTTCAAGCAAGCTGAAAAAGAGGTTTTTGACCAGCAAGAGTTTCAGTCTTTCAGTAATGATTGGGCTAAAAAAGATGATTTTGCGGCCGAACTTGCCCAAAGTACGCTTTTCGAAGAGCAAGTGCAACAACTTGCTGAGGTCAAACTGAATAGTAAATTGAAAGGAATTAGCGATGAAATTAACGAAGATTAAAGTTGTCAATTTTGGCCAATTCTCTGATTTTACGTTTGAACTGCCGGAATCTAATCTCACGGTTTTTTTTGGTGCTAATGAAGCTGGTAAAAGTACGATTGTTGCTTTTATTAAACAAGTTCTATTTGGTTTTCACCTAGCCAAGCATACTTCTGCTTTTTTTGAAGATTATAAACCTTTAGCAAGGGTCAGCCCAATGGGGGGATCATTGTTTTTTACGGATGAGCAGGCTAATACATTTGAATTGGAACGCCTGTATGCACCGGGCAAGGGCTCTAAAGTTGGTACGCTAACTGTAAAGCGTAATGGACAGGTTGTTCCGGAAAATATTTTTTTTGATCAGTTAAAAAATATTGACGGTGAATTTTATTCGGACAGCTTTATCTTTAATCAAGACATGTTAGCCAAAGTTGGCACTATTGGACAGACAGATTTGCTTGAACGCATTTATTATTTAGGCGCTGCTAATAGTGACAAGCTGATTGATCTGCGCGACGATTTTGCCAAAAAAGCAAGCACATTATTTAAAAAAGGTGGGACTAATCCGCCGCTTAATCAGTTGCTTAAGCAGTTAAAAGAGCAGAAAACCAAGGTTGATGAAGCAGAGGAAGAATTTTCTGACTACCAAGAATTGCAAAAGCAGTTCAGTGATCAGCAAGCGCAATTAACTGAACAGGAAGCACTTTTAACCAAGCTGCAGGATAAACAAAAGCACGCTGAACAATTGCAAAGATTACTGCCGAGCTACCAAAAACTTACGAAGTTAAAGCAAGAAGTAAAAACTGTTTCCTTTGATGAACAGCAATATCAAGAAGCGCAAAATTTGCTGATAGAAAAGCAAAATTTGCAAAAACAGACGGAAAATTTGCAAAAACGACTTGCCAAAGTTGCTGGTCAAGATAATTCGCTCCAAAATGGGCATGAATTGGTTCAAAAAAAGCCTGAAGTTTTGCAATGGCGCTCAGAATATCGCTCTTGTTTACAAAAGCAGAAGCAAATTGCCAGTGAAAAAGAACAGTTAGTTACTCTTAACCCAGCATTGGCAAAGGTAGCCGATTTTAGTCAAGATCAAATGGTTACATTGCAAACGGATTACCAAAACTTGTCTTTAAAAGATGACTCTTCAAGGCAAAACACTCAAACTGATGGAAGATATTGGCTGATTGGTTCTGGCTTAATCATCATTCTTGGTTTAATCCTGTTGGTAATCAATTCACCGCTTTTTGGTGGAGCCGCGTTACTTGGCGGCATTGTCTGTGGAATGTGTGGTTTCACTAAACAAAAGCAGGCTAGGGAGGTCAAGGCCCAGCAGGAAGAGCAAAAAGATTTAGCTCAAAAACAGCGGGCCGCTTTTACCAGTAAATATGACTTAGAACCGGACCAGTTGGATCTACCGAATTTGCTTAACGCGTGGCGGCAATATCAATTACAAATTCAAAAAGAAAAAGCAGTTGAAAGCCAAGAAGAAGATTTACTTTTACAGTCTAGCAAACTTGCTGATAAGATTAGTCAACTCCTTCACCAAGAAGTCCAGCCAGACTTTGAGAGTATTCTTACCGCTTTAGACCAGTTAGAAACGCAGGAAAATCTTGCCCGTCAGAGTAGCGAAGAAAAAGCTAGTTTGCAAGGTACAATTGCTGATAATAATTCTCGTATTAAGGAGCTCGATTTAAAATTAAATGCACTTTTTGCTGCAGCTAATGTAACTGACATGGCAGGCTATACAGCGCTTAAATCAGCTAAATTAAAGCAGGAAGAACTCCAGGCTGAAATTAATGTTTTAACGACAAATCTTAAGCCAGATATGGCAGAGCTAAAATTAATTCAGCAAGATACTGCTTTGCAATCCAAGCTTCAAGATTTATTACAGCAAATTGCCAATCAGCAAGAAAAGATTCGCCAATTACAAGCGACAAAGGCTGAGTTGAGTGTTAAGATGACCAACCTAGCTAATTCAAACGCGGTCTTTTCAGCTAAGCAAGATTTAGCTAACCTAAAAACTAAGTTTCAGAACTTAAGTACTGAATATTTAGCAGATTTAGCCGTATCAAAATGGATTGCGCGGGCTTTAGATTTAGCTTCAAATGAACGCTTTCCTAAAATGTTAGTACTGGCAAAAGAATATTTGCGACTATTAACAAATAATCGGTATAATAGTATTGAAATTGACAAGAAACTAACAGTTACTCGTTATGATGGCAAGAAGATCAAGGTACAGTATTTGTCACGTGGTACTTCTGAACAACTGTACTTTGCATTAAAACTAGCATTTGTTCAGCAAATAAAAGATCAAATCAACTTACCAATTTTAATTGATGATTCTTTTGTCAATTTTGATGATCAACGAGTTGACCAGATTAAGCAACTATTGGATCAAGTAGCGCAAAACAATCAGGTGTTGATTTTTACTGCGCAATCCACTTTAGTTGAAAAATTGCATATTCAGCCACTAACTTTTAGGAAAGGAACCGAGAATGTATAAACGTTTGCTGGATTATAATGATGGTGAAGAATTGGAGGCAGTTGTATTAATTAAAAATTCACAACTGCGGCATACGAAAAAGGGCAAGCTATATTTAGCAATGTCCTTTGGTGATTCGTCAGGTGAAATTCGTGGTAACTTTTGGGATGCCAATAATCAGGATGCTGCGACTTTTAGTGCTGGCACCATTGTTGAATTAGATGGCAAACGTGAGGAATATCAAGGACAACCACAAATCAAGATTTATAGTTTACGAGTTGTTGGTCCTGAAGAAGGCTATGATCTTAAGCAATTTATAAAGTCGGCACCTGAAAAAATTTCAGTCATGAAAGAGGAAATTAATCAGTATGTATTTGAAATCTTAAATCCGACATGGAATCGCATAGTTCGTTTTTTACTGAAAAAATGGGGTGAGCGTTTCTATGATTATCCCGCTGGAAAAAGCAATCATCATGCGGTTAGAGGCGGCTTAGCCTATCATACGCTGTCAATGCTGCGGGATGCCAAGGCAATTGCTGATAACTATCCGCAGGTTGACAGGTCGCTTTTATATGCTGGCTGTATTTTGCATGACATGGGTAAAGTTCTTGAATTAACTGGCCCAGCTGCAACGCAATATACCACTGAAGGTAATTTGGTCGGGCATTTAGTATTAATAGATGAACAAATTATGCTGGCGGCTAAGGAACTTAATTTCGATTTAGAAGCCGAGGATATTTTGTTGTTACGGCACATGGTCTTATCGCACCACGGTAAGTTTGAGTATGGCTCACCTAAATTACCAGCGTTATTGGAAGCCGAATTGTTACACCGTATAGATGATTTGGATGCTGCTGTTTATGCAATTACTAACGCTTTGCAAAATACGCGGCCGGGTAATTTTACTGATAATATTATGAGCCAAGGTGGCAGGAAATTTTATCGGCCAAAAAAGGATGAACCGTTAACTAAAGCTAGAAAATTAGAGTAAAAAAAAGAAGTTCATTTGAACTTCTTTTTTATTTGCGATTAAACTATGCTTATTTCTTTGCATCTGAAGTAGAAATATATGAAGATAAGACGTTCTTAAGATCGTTATCTTTAATATTAACATCGGCTTTTTTCAATACAGTCGATATTACGCTACGCATTGTTTCTTGATCTTGTGACATTGAACGATAAATCTGATCATCAATTTCCTTCTTGTGTGAAGCAAATGTGCCTTTACCAGGGTGCTTAATCATTCTAATCACATGGTAACCAGATTGTGATTTAACTGGGCTGCTGGTGGTTTCACCGGTCTTTAACTTGAATGCCGCATTCTTAAATGCTGGGTCTAAAGTTGAATCGGTTGAATCAAAGGCAGGTAATTTTCCTTCGTTAGATTTAGTACCAGTATCAAGTGAGTATTTTTTAACTAAGCTCTTGAAGCTCTTACCATCTTTTAATTGCTTAATGATATCTTCAGCTTGTGATTTCTTGGCAACTAAAATATGTTGAACGGTAACTTTTGGTTGATATGATTTCCAAGCCTTGTCTTCTTGACTCTTAGAAATCTTCTTAACGTCTTTTAAAGCTGCCTCACTAAGTAAGTTAGTCTTAAGGTTTTGCTTAAAGCCTGAAACAGTCATACCGTTTTGTTGCAATACAGCGTTAAATTGGGAACCATATTGCTTTTTGTAATTATCAAATTGCTTGTTAACTTCACTCTTGGAAACTTTATTACCATATTGTTGTTCCAAAACATGGTTAATAATCATGTTAGCAAGAGCGGTTTGACCAGCTTGCGATTTCTTCATTTCATCGTAGTAGTCTTTTTGGGTAATTTTACCACCCTTGTAGGAGGCAACTGTCTTGCCATCATTAGAACAAGCAGCAGTTGATAAAGCAATTCCGGCTACAGCGGCTACTGCAGCAATTTTCTTAAAATATTTTTTCATAAAGTAATTCTCCACATCCTTAATAAATTAAGTCACCGTCAATTAATATAACATAAACTGGCAACTCTAGTTTTTAATTTTATCGTTTTCACTAAAAAAACAAACTTTCTTTATAATTTTTTAGCATTATTCCGATTTTTTTGGCAGATTTTGTGTAATATCTTCACTAATTTTTTGTGTCTGTTTCTGTAATTGGGCGATTATCCGCGAAATGCTCATTTGATAATATTGAATATCTTTTTCCAATTCAGTAAGATTCTTTTTAACAGGAGGTAACGAGGCATTTAGTTCTTGGCGAGCTTCTTGCAAGCTCCCAATTGCGTTAGTTAAATCGCTGATATCTTCCTTTGTACCCTGAAATTGATCTTGAATTGGTTGACCAAGACGTCGACCGTTTTTGTCTCTAAATAATGATAAAACCATGCCAAATCCGGCACCGACTGCTAGTCCAAGACTAAATTTCTTCATAATTTCTCCTTAAAACTGGGCCTTAATTTGCTCTGCAATTTTTTGGTAATCTGCTTCAGTATAGTTTGCTTCGTTGTTTCTGGTAACGATTTTTAGACCATCACCTTCGAAACGAGGAACAAAATGAATATGTGAATGCATTACCACCTGATTTGCGCTAGCGCCATTATTGGTGCTAATATTCATCCCTGTAATTTTAGGGTCATAATTTTTGATTGCATTGGCAATCGCAGGAATATATTTTAAGAATCTCTGCGCATCGTCAGCTGAGTAATCAAAAAAGTTAGCAATGTGCTTTTTTGGGACCATCAAAGTATGACCAGGGTTTACTTGCGACAAATCTAAGAATGCCTTGACATCATCATTTTCAAAAATAGTGTAGCTAGGAACTTCACCACGAATAATTTTACAGAATAAACAATCTTTATCTAATTCAGCCATCTTTAAACCTCTTAACTTTGAAATGTAGTTTCCATTAATATCATGCTATCATATTAAATGAGGAAATTCATTAAAAGAAAGATAGGAAATATGGTTCTCAAAATAGAGCATTTGACTGGTGGATATACTGGTATACCAGTCATTAAAGATATTAATTTAGAAATTCAGCCAGGTGAAGCATTAGGAATTATCGGCCTAAATGGTGCGGGCAAATCAACTACTATTAAGCACATTCTTGGTTTACTAAGACCACAAAAAGGCAAAATTGTATTAAATTCGGTTGAATTGATTAAACAGCCGACGGAATTTAAACGGCAAATTGCATACATTCCGGAAGTTCCGGTTTTGTATGAAGAATTAACTTTGAAAGAACATTTAGAACTCACGATGATGAGTTATCAATTAGATGAAAAGAAAGCTTGGAAGCGGGCCAATGAACTGCTAAAAATGTTTAGGCTTGATGATAAGCTAGATTGGATGCCAATCTATTTTTCAAAGGGAATGAAACAAAAAGTGATGATTGTGACTGCTTTTTTGGCAGATACTGATTTGCTGGTAATTGATGAGCCTTTTACTGGCCTTGACCCACTTGCTGTTAGCAACCTGATTGATTTAATTAAAAAAGCGGTGGCGCAGAAAAAGATGATACTAATGTCAACGCATATACTGGCAGACGCCGAACAAGCAATTTCTAACTATGCTGTCTTGAACAATGGCAAGATTGAGGTAATTGGAAGTTTAACAGACATTAGAAAGCATTATGGCTTGAATGAGTCCGATTCCTTTGACAAGATCTACCAAATCTTGAATGAGGAGCAAAGACATGCGTAAATTAGCTCAAAAAAGACTGCAATCCAATTTACAACAATCACTCAAATATCTGGTTTTAGTATTTAATGACTTTTTTATTTTGGCATTAATCTTTTTGTTCGGTGCCATAATGTTTTGGTATGCGCAGGCAATGAAAACAATGCCAAGCCAGCGCTGGTTTTATCGTCCTTTGGTTGGGGCAATTTTATGGCTGCCACTATTGGTTGGAAAACTGGTTACGATGCTGAAACCGGCTGATTTACAGTTTTTACTGCCGCAAGATGAGCAGATAGATGACTATTTAAAGCCAATGTTTAATTATAGTTTAGTTGTACCTGGGATTATCCTTATTTTGCTGGCTGGAATTTTGTTTCCATTTGCGACTATTAAGGCAAAGATAGCACCGTTAGAATACATTCTAGCTGTTTTTGGTGTTTTTATTGCTAAAATTTTACAGTTGAAAATAATGGAGCATAATCTGTTCTTTAATCGCAAGGTATCCTTACTAGCTGTCAATCTAGTGCTATTATTAGCTTTTATTTTAGGTCTGACTTCGGTCAAAATTTTTTATGTCGTATTCTTTTTATTGGTAATTTGTGTCGGGCTACTGATTTTTAAACCGCGTCATGATGCACTTTTTGATTGGCAATATGCGGTTGAATTAGAGCAAAAACGCAAAAGCAGGGTTTACAGTGCTTTTAGCATGTTTACCGATGTAAAAGAAAAAAGAGTGACAATCAAGCGGCGTAAGTACTTGGACTTTTTATTGCCTAAATCACTTGCACGTGAAAATCCTAACCGTTTTTTGTATCGGAGATCGCTTCTACGAAATCCCGAAAATATCAGCTTATTGGTGCGAATGACTGCTTTTGCCGTTTTAGTCTCCTGGCTTGTACAAAATTGGTTATGGGCGCTCGGACTGTCATGCTTAGTAATCTTCTTGACGGTTTACCAATTGCTGCCAATGGCCAATGAATTTGATAATAATATTATGTATCGGATATATCCAATACAGCGAAATAATCGTGGGAAAGACTTAGTAATCGTTTTGGCACTAGCTTTAGTTTTACAATGGTTAATCATTAGTCTGTTTTGGTTGCTATTGCTGCCAATTAATTTAAACCTATTAGAAGCATGCGTTGCCTTGCTCATCTTTAGCTTACTAATCGGACAAATTTATTTACCCGCAAAAATCAAGAAAAGGAAGATATAATTAATGAGGTTACGAAATAAGCCTTGGGCTGTTAAATTGGTCGGTGAACACCCAGAAAGCGTCTTAGATCGACCAGATCCAGCAAGTAAAATCGACTGGTCAAAAAGATTTACAGATATTTCTAGGCCGCTTGAAATTGAAGTTGGTTCAGGTAAAGGGCGCTTTATTACAACACTGGCTGAACAACATCCTGAAAAGAACTTTGTTGCTGTGGAATTGCAAATCACGGCGACAGGAATTATTTTACGAACAAAACTGGAAAAGAAGCTCGAAAACTTACAGATTCTTTGCGCTGATGCAGCTAATTTAGATTCATTTTTTAGCCTGCATAGCGCCGAAACGATTTACTTAAATTTCAGTGATCCATGGCCGAAGAGTCGTCATGAAAAGCGGCGCTTAACTTATAAGACTTTTTTGGCAAAATACCAAGCAATTTTGGCGCAACACGGCCATTTAGAATTTAAAACAGATAATGCTGGTCTTTATGCTTACTCTGTTTTGAGCATGAACAATTTTGGCATGCACTTTGACTTTGTCTCCGTTGATTTACATCATGAAAATGAAGAAATTGTGACGCGAAATATTGAAACTGAATATGAACATAAATTTGCAGCTAAGGGTAATCCAATTTATGCCCTCCATGCAGACTTTGGAGTAAAATAGTTGAGAAGCGATTTGAATTGAGAGGTTTACAAATGGAACAAATAAAAAAATTTGATGATGCAAAATTAGCTGAAATTACCAAAACTGGTCGAGTAGTTCTTGAGTTTTCAGCTGATTGGTGCCCAGATTGCCGCTTTTTAGACCCATTAATGCCGGAAATTGAAAGTGATTTTGCTGATAGCAAATTTTATCAAATTGACCGTGATGGCGCAGTAGATGTCGCTAAAGAGTTAAATATTATGGGAATTCCTTCTTTTGTTGTCTACCAAGATGGTCAAGAAATTGGTAGACTAGTTAATAAGGATCGCAAAACCAAGGAAGAAGTCGAAGACTTTTTGCGGTCACTTGACTAAGTGAAAGAGGATTATTGTAAATGATTACTAGTATTAATAAACAAAGTTATCCTAATACCTTGATTGTGATTTTAGGTCAAGACCAAGGTAAAAGTGAATACGAAGAAAAAGAAGATATTACGCGTATTACTGACGAAAAAGGTAATGTCACAGGCTACAATTTCTTTAACGTTGACCAAGTAATTGATTATGACAAGTTACCAAATGGTGAGGTTAAACTTTCTGAAAAGGATTTAGCTGCTTTAAATCAAAAACTTGCCGATGCAGGTTTTGATGATAAGCTTGCTTATGGTAAGCCGACACTAGTTTACGGCTATGTGAAAACTTGTGAAAAACATCCTGATTCTGATCACCTGCATGTTACAACCATCGATGTTGGTAATGGTGAGGAGCATCAAATAGTTTGTGGTGCGCCAAATATTGCTCAAGGGCAAAAAGTAGTTGTGGCCCTTCCAGGGACATTAATGCCAAATGGTCAGATGATTTGGCCAGGTAAATTACGGTCAGTTGATTCATATGGCATGATTTGTTCTGCTCGTGAATTAGGCTTAGAACATGCACCACAAAAGCGTGGCATCATGGTTGTGCCTGATGATTTCTCCGTTGGGGATGCATTTGACGCTGAGAAATGTGATGAATTGCTTGCCAGCGGCAAAATTAGTTTATAAAGTAAAAAGACTCCATCAATGTGGGGCCTTTTTTGCTTGAAAAAAGTTAGTGGTATTAATAATTAAAAAAATTTCCAAGTTAACTGGCTTGTACTATAGCTAATTGGACCACTACCGTCTTGGTGGTAAAGTTGAAATTTAACAACGGATGTTTTACTTAGAGCTAAGTATAATTAATGTACTGCAATGGTACTAATTAACTATCGTTTGTGAACAATTATGAGCTTAAACTGTCGAAATTTTTCCGGCAGTTTTTCGGGAGTTTAAGCTCTTTTTATTGTAGTAATGGTAAAATAAGAAACGATGTTAAATAGAATTTTGGAGCTTAGAAAATGTTAGATAAAAATAAACAAATTTGGTTTATCGGAATTAAAGGTACCGGAATGGCTTCATTAGCCTTATTGCTTAAGGATTTAGGCTATGATGTAGCTGGTAGTGATATTGCAAAATATACTTTTACGCAGGTACCACTAGAAAAAGCTGGCATACCGGTAACACAATTTTCGCCAGATAACATTAAAGATTCAGGTCAAGTAATTGTTAAAGGTAATGCCTTTAAGAATGATAATGTCGAGGTTAAAGCTTGTGAAGATAAGCAGATTGCCTGGCAAAGTTATCCGGATACTGTTGAAGAAATCGTTCAAATGCATACAAGTATTGGAGTTTCCGGAACGCATGGGAAAACATCTACAACTGGTATTCTTGCCCGTGTCATGGGTGAAGCTGCTCCAACCTCCTATTTAATTGGTGATGGGGAAGGTAAGGGAGTGAAAGATTCGCGCTTTTTTGTTTATGAAGCTGATGAATATCGTAGACACTTCTTGGCGTATCATCCTGATTACCAAATTATGACCAACATTGATTTTGATCACCCGGATTATTTCAAAGACCAAGATGACTATACTTCAGCCTTTCAAACTGCTGCTAATCAGACTAAAAAGGCTTTGTTTGTTTGGGGAGGCAATGAGCGTTTGCAGGCGTTAGAAGCTAAGATCCCTAAATATACTTATGGTTTTGAGGACAATGATGACTTTCAGGCTGTTGATGTCAACAGCACGACTGCGGGAGCTGAATTTACTGTTATTACACATGGCAAGGAAATTGGTAGGTTCACCATTCATCTATTTGGTGACCATAATATTTTAAATGCTACTGCCGTTATTGCTGTTGCTTACACTGAAAAAATTCCATTAGATGACATTAAAAAGGGGTTATTGTCATATACAGGGGCCAAAAGACGCTTTTCAGAAAAAGATTTTGGTGACATTAATGTGATTGATGATTATGCTCATCATCCTACTGAGATGCGAGCAACAATTCAAGCAGCACGTCAAAAGTTTCCTAACAAGCGATTAGTAGTTGTTTTTCAACCTCATACATTCACCCGGACAAAGAAATATGCAAAAGATTTTGAAGAAATTCTACGCGGGGTTGATAAGGCATACATTACGCCGATATATGCCTCCGCTCGTGAAGCAAGTGGAGATATTTCCAGTAATGATTTAGTTGCTAACATCCCTGGGTCCGAAGTTATTAATCTAGATAATATTGCTGACTTAGCCCAAAACCAAGATAGTGTTATTGTCTTTATGGGTGCAGGCGATATTCAGAAATATGAAGATGCTTTAGAAAAGCTGCTGTAATTGTATCTAAAATTTTGTTAATAGTTTAAGTGGAGTTTATGTTTAATTAACGTAAACTCTATTTTTCTTGTTTATTGTTGTCATAACAAAGTTGCTGGCTGGGCATAGCTTTAAAATACCGTCCCTCAGTCTGTTATTTAAGTTGTTATAACTTTATGTTCCGTCAATCTAGTAATGTTTATTTAAATAGTTTAGTCAAAATATGGTTTCGATTTCTAGTCATATACTTTATTCGCTTTTAATTTTATGTGAGTTTTTTCTTTATTAATTTCGATTTTGTTATAAAATTAATACTAAAATCTAAAACAGGTAGAGGTATTATATGAAATTAAAGCAAAAAGCAGCAATTGGTTCAGTAGTCAGTATGTTTGCTCTTGGCTTGGTAGCTAATTTAAGTTTGGGTGCCCAGCCAATCGAGGCAACCGAAGAAACTAATGAAATAACACTAGCACATAACGCCTATGTTTATAATAAACACGGTAAGCGTTTAAGCAAGTTTCAAGGAAGCAAGCAAAAGGCGCATTTAAAAAAGGGCTTAAGTGTACCTTTCGTCGGTAAAATCGAACCGATTGAGCATAATGACAAACAGTTTTATCTTTTAAATGATGATAATTATCATCAATCATGGTTGCCTTACCATAAAATTGGTGGAGAATACTTTTACAGCTTGGGTTCAGGCGGCTTTGTTAAGGCAGTAAATGTTGGTCAAGTTAACAATAAGCCACTTTATACTCATGAGGCAAAGGTCAAAATCTCTAAAAAGGTAAAACCTTATACAGCAGGAATTGGTAAAGATAAGACGGTTATCAAGCCCGGAAAAACTTATCGAGTAGACAGTATTGCTGCATTAACGACCGATTCTAAGCCTGTAGTTAATTACAGAATTAGCGGAACGATCGAAGCTTTTATTCCTAAGAAAGATTTGGCTGTAACCCCCCAGCAGAATTTGAAACTGTATACGCAAGCTACATATGTCGGCTTTTTAAAAACAGCTGGGACTTATGACATCACCGCAACAGCACTTCCGACTGAAAGTGCAAATTCGACTTTTAACACTGGTGACATGTATCCAGTTGAAAAACTTACTTATTTATGGAATTATAGTGAAAAGAAGGCTGAATTATTTTACCTGTTAAAAGATTCATGGGCTAAACCACGTTTTTATTCGCTAGCAAATTATCAGCCAGCAGCTACGCCAAGTTTAACTTATGTTAAGGTTGAGGGAACAAATTACATTTCAGGCCCATACTTGAAACCAAATAACACTCCAGAACAAGCGCAAGCGGATGCTAAAATTGCTACTAAAGAAGATAAACAAAAATTACAGACTTTAGTTGATCAAGAGTTGATTACACCATACCAAAAAGACAATAATTTTACCCTTTGTGGTTTTAGATTTGGTTATGCGTTGCAATTAGCACAAAATACCTTAAAATCTGAAAAGGCCACAATTGCCGAGGTAAAAGAAGCGACTGCAATTTTGCAAAAAGCTCATAGTAACGTGTTGAATTGCACACCAAAACAAGAAAAAGGCGATCAGTTGTTAGGAACCAGTACGCCATATTTGTTAGAGCGTCAGAATTTTATTCAATAAATAGCGATTTAGAGCATTGAAATTAAGTTTTCAATGCTTTTTATTAGCCAAAAAAACGGGTTCTAAATTTAAAATTTGGCTTCTGAATTGAAGTTAATTGGCTAAAATGTATAGCAAATCTGAAGAAAAACAGTATTATGCCAGAATGCCGTAAAAACTGGTAAAATGGTAGTTGAATTAATGACCAGTGATAATTGTGAGGAGATCTAATGGCTAATCAAAAATTACTTTTAATTGATGGTAATTCTGTTGCCTTTCGTGCGTTTTATGCACTTTATCGTCAACTTGAAAATTTCAGAAACCCTGAAGGATTGCATACAAATGCCATTTATACTTTTAAGAATATGCTTGATGTTGTTTTAAACAATGTTCAGCCAGATCATGTTTTAGTTGCTTTTGATGCGGGTAAAACTACTTTTAGAAATAAGATGTATGCTGATTACAAGGGTGGCAGACAAAAAACCCCAGGTGAACTTTCGGAGCAGCTACCATATGTGCAAGAACTATTGCACGATTTAGGCATCTCGACTTATGAATTAGAAAACTATGAAGCCGATGATATTATCGGAACCTTTGCAAAAATTGGTGAAAAAAATGGTTTTGATGTAACTGTCGTAACTGGGGATAAGGATTTAACGCAGCTTGCTTCTGAGCACACTACGGTGATGGTAACCAAGTCAGGTGTGATGAACCTTGAGTCCTATACGCCTGAACATATGAAGGAAGTTAATGGTGTTACCCCAACTGAATTTATTGATATGAAGGCCTTAATGGGGGATAACTCGGACAATTATCCGGGTGTCACCAAAGTAGGACCAAAGAAAGCATCGCAGTTAATTCAAGAATATGGTTCAGTTGAAAACTTATATGATCATATTGATGACATGAAAGCATCAAAGCTAAAAGAAAATTTGCTTAATGATAAGGATAAAGCCTTGTTAGGTAAAAAATTGGCTACGATCAACTGTGATACGCCAGTAACCATTGGAATTGATGATATTAAAAGACGTCCAGTTGATTACCAAAAGTTGCGGCGTTTTTACGAGAAAATGAATTTCCGCAAGTTTTTGAGTGAATTAACTCCTGACGGTGATTCTAGTAAAAATGAGACATCCCAAGATTCGCATGTCAAAATGGAATACACCGAGTTAACCAAGGACAACTTGGCTAAAATTACGGTTAATGAAGGCGATGAGGTCATTTTTTACTTAGGGATGCTGGGACCAAATTATCATTTGGCCGAGTTCGTCGGTTTTGCCTTTAAGATTAGCAAACAGATTTTTCTAAGTCGCGACGTAACGCTATTACAGGATGCCAAGCTAAAACAGATTTTAGAAGATAAGAAAATTAGCAAAGATGTTTTTGACCTTAAGCGGACAACTGTGGGGCTCAATCGTTTAGGAATCCACGCACATGGGATTGAATATGATATGCTGCTAGCTTCTTATTTGATTAATAATGAAAATAATTCGGATGACATGGCCGAAGTCTGCCGGATGTATGGGAATGACACTGTCAGAAGTGATCTTGACGTTTATGGCAAAGGAAAAAGTGAAAAGATTCCTACTGATGACGATGTGCTGTATAATCATTTAGCCACCAAAGTCGAAGCAATTGAAACCTTGAAAGAAACGCTGCTTGCCAAACTAAAAGAGCATGAACAAGATGATTTGTTTGCAAGTATCGAAATTCCAGTAGCACGCGTTTTAGCGATTATGGAAATAAATGGAATCAAGGTTCAGGCTGATACTTTAACTGAGCTGCAAGATGAATTTGCTGTTGAACTTAAAAAGATGGAAAAGCAGATTTATGATGAGGCTGGTGAAGAATTTAATATTAATTCGCCGAAACAACTTGGTCATATTCTGTTTGAAAAAATGGGCCTCAAGCCAATTAAAAAGACTAAAACCGGTTATTCAACATCAGTTGATGTCTTGAACCAGTTAAAAGATGAAAATCCAATTATCGGGCAAATCCTTTCTTACCGGCAAATTGCTAAAATTCAGTCAACTTATGTTAATGGCCTGCTAGATGTTATTCAAAAAGATGGTCGAGTTCATACACGGTATCTGCAAACTCTAACGGCAACTGGACGCCTATCTTCGGTTGATCCTAATTTACAAAACATTCCGACGAGAACAGAAGAAGGTAAGCAAATTCGAAAGGCTTTTGTTCCAAGTGACCCTGATGGCTATATCTTTTCTTGTGATTATTCTCAAATTGAATTGCGTGTTTTAGCTCAAGTTTCTGGTGATGAACAAATGCAAGAAGCATTTAGGACCGGCTACGATATTCACGCTCATACCGCAATGAAAATATTCCACTTGAAGTCAACCGATGATGTTACGCCATTAATGCGGCGCCGAGCAAAGGCAGTCAATTTTGGTATTGTCTATGGCATTTCGGATTATGGCTTATCGAAAAATCTGAATATTAGTAGAAAACAAGCCAAAGAATTTATCGATAATTATTTTGAGCAATACCCGCAAATTAGAGAATATATGGATAAGGCCGTTAAATTTGCTCGCGAAAAAGGTTACGCAGAAACAATTATGCATAGAAGACGGTACTTGCCTGATATTCATGCAAAGAATTATAATGTGCGGTCTTTTGCGGAAAGAACTGCAATTAACTCACCAATTCAGGGTTCCGCTGCTGATATTATTAAAATTGCGATGATCAATATGCAGAAGAAATTGAATGATTTACACCTTAAGACTAAAATGGTGGTTCAGGTTCATGATGAGTTGATTTTTGATGTGCCAAAAGATGAGATAGAAACAATTAAAAAGATTGTCCCAGAGGTAATGCAGTCTGCCGTTACTCTTGATATTCCGCTAGTCGCTGATTCAGGGTACGGTCATAATTGGTTTGATGCAAAATAAGGAGTAATAATAAATGCCAGAAATGCCGGAAGTAGAAACGGTTCGCCGTACTCTTCTCCCCTTAATTAAAGGAAAAACGATTAAAGAAATCACGCTGTGGTATCCCAAAATTATTGCTAGTGATCCAACAGAATTCGTTCAAAAGCTTACGGGTCAAGAAGTAGTGGCAATTGACCGGTATGCAAAGTATTTATTGATTCGGCTGACGAATGACTTAACTGTAGTTTCCCATTTACGCATGGAAGGAAAGTATCGTCTAGTTGACGTGGCTGCACCGAAAGATAAACATGATCACGTGCAGTTTGCTTTTACTGATAATACAGCCTTGCGTTATAATGATGTCCGCAAATTTGGCCGAATGCAATTAGTTAAAACTGGAACAGAAAAAAGAACAACAGGAATTAGTAAACTGGGCTTTGAACCTAATTCTCATAAATTCACGGTTGCTTATTTTGCAAATTGTCTTAAGCATAAAAAGAAAAATATTAAAAATACGCTTCTTGATCAATCTGTAGTTGCCGGTTTAGGCAATATTTATGTCGATGAAGTTTTATGGCTAACTAGAATTCATCCGTTAAGTATGGCCAATAAGATTCCACCTTCCAGAGTGAAACAATTGCATGACAATATTAATTCTTTGATCAAATTAGCTATTGCTGAGCGTGGGACAACCGTGCACACTTATCTGGATGCTAATGGTGAAACTGGCGGCTTTCAGAAAATGTTGCGGGTATACGGACATAAAGGTGAACCATGTGCAAGATGTGGAACCCCTCTTGAAAAAATTAAGGTAAATGGTCGTGGAACAACATATTGTCCTAAATGTCAGGTGAATTATCAATGACCATTGTCTTAGGTCTTACTGGGGGAATAGCTAGCGGTAAAAGTACAGCTGATAGCTTTTTTATTAAAAAGCATATTCCAGTAATTGATAGTGATTTAATTGCTCACCATATTTTAGATATAGGTGAAAAGGGCTACAATTTAGTAATTAATTATTTTGGCGATCAGTATTTAGCAGCAAACAAAACAATTGATCGCGCAAAGTTAGGTAAATTAGTTTTTAATTCACCTAAAGACTTAGCTAAATTAAATGAAATTACCCACCCGTTGATTTTTCAAGAAATCGAGACTAAAATTAGCCAACATAAACTGGAAAATGAGCCACTTATCATAGTAGATGCACCGTTATTATTTGAGTCAGGTGGTTTAAGCTATTGTGACCGTAGTTTGCTGATTGCTGTACCTGAAAAAATGCAAGTAAAACGCTTGATGGCGCGCAATCACATAACTGAAGCTGAAGCATTAAAGCGAATTAATAGTCAGATGCCTTTAGCGCAAAAGCAAAAATTAGCTGATTATGTTGTTACAAATACTGGTACAATAAAAGAACTAGAAGACAAATTAAACGAGCTGCTACTTAAATTAATAAAGGAGGACCAGTATGGAATGTCCTAATTGTCGGCAAAATGCCTCGCGCGTGATTGATTCTCGACCGAGTGATGAAAATCGTGCTATTAGAAGACGGCGTGAATGCGAAAACTGTGGTTATCGGTTTACTACTTTTGAGCGAATTGAAACAACACCATTATTGGTAATCAAAAATGACAATACCCGGGAACCTTTTAACCGAAAAAAGATTTTGCATGGTGTCATGGCAGCTGGTCAAAAGCGTCCAATTACAAGCTCGCAGTTCGAGCAATTGGTTGATCACGTTGAAAATAAGGTTAGACAGCAGGGAGTAAGTGAGATTTCTTCGAAGAAAATCGGTCAACTAGTGATGGATGAATTGGCTGAACTAGATGATGTTGCTTACATTCGCTTTGCTTCCATTTACCGTGAATTTAAAGATATGTCTAGTTTCATGAAAACAATGGAGGATATGATTGCTAAGCGAGAGAAGGGGAACTAGAAATGTTTGAGACCCCTAATCCCAAACAACCATTTTTTATTGCTAACCGAGTTGATATTTTCCCAGAAGATGTGCGGGTTCTGGTTAAACTTTATCAGCCGTTGATTGGTTCACTAGCATTTTCCTTATATTTTAGTTTAAATGAGGACTTTAATGCGCATGCAATGCTATCGGACTCAACGGGTATTTATGCTCTGCAAGAACAGCTTGACTGTGATGTTAAGCACTTATTTTCTGCTTTACATAAGCTCGAGGGCGTTGGCCTAGTTCAGACGCGTTTACTTAATAATGAAATCATGGGTCAAGTGCTTGTTTTTCGCTTAACCTGCATCCCTAGCAGCAGTGAATTTTTTTCAACGCCTCTTTTAGCAAGCTTACTTAAAGAAAAAGTTGGTATTTCTGCCTTTCAAAAATTAAGTAAGGATTTTGCTCGTGAAAGTAAGTCTAAGCAGAACCAAGTTAATGGTATGCAAAATGCTGATGATATCTCTGCTTCGTTTATGGAAGTTTTTCGTTTGCCTGAGCAAGAAGCAATTGAGCCTTCAGTTGATGTCAAATATGCCGCAAAAGAAAATAAAACAGACAATAATATCAAAGCTACTGTTAATGAACATGATACGGTTGACTGGAATTTCATTAAACAGCAATTTGAAATTTACCAGATTCCAGGAACGGAGATTGATCGTAATCGGGAAGCAATCCGCTCTGTAATGCGCACTTATGGGTTAACAGAACAAGAATTTATTGATGAGGCCCTAACAAGTATTCACGGTGATTATCACTTGGATATGGTGCAAATTAAACAAGCGATTGCTAGTGGCATTCACGGCTCTCATACTAGGGCTCGAATTAAGCAAGAGACTAAGAAATATAATGATGATCAACCGATAAATGCTAAATTGAGTAAAAATGAGCAGCAAGTATTGCAACTAGCTAAAAGTAAATCACCAGCTCAATTTTTGTACCAGTTGAAGACTGATCGGCATGATTATGTTGATGCTAGTGAATATAAAGTACTTGATAGTTTATATAATGAAAAGGGAATCCCAGCTGATTTGCTTAATATCTTAACTTATGCCTGCTTAAAAAGTGCACCGAATATTTCATACCGCTTGGCTAATCGGATTTTACATGATTGGCTTCAACATGGTGTTAAAGATGGGGCCCAAGCAATTGAATATATGCAAAAAAGGGAGCAAAATAAGGTTAAGTACCCCCGTTATGTGCAAAATAAACGCGTTGAAAAAGGTACTGATTGGAGTAAGAAAAAATCTAGTGTTAAGTCTGATGTTTCTTCAGCTGACTTAAAAGACTTTTTCAAAAAATTTGAAGATCAAAATGGCATGAAGTAGGTGAAAAAATGAAGTCAATCAATAATTTTTTAGACAAGAAAAAAGCCGACCATCTTGATGTAGCTAAGATTCGGGCCGAGATTCTATCCGAGCCAAAAATTAAACAGTTTATTAGTGAAAATCAAGATAAAATCACCTCTGAAATGATTGATAAAAGCATGTCTGCTTTATTCGAATTTTACCTAGATCAGCAGAATAAAAAAGATCCAGTGACTAAGGGTTATCGGCCTAAATTAATCTTGAATACGAATGCAATTGATATCATTTATGCTCCTGAAAATAGCAAGTTGGAACATGATCGTGAACTTGCAGCTAAAAAGCACTTGAGCTTAATTAATTTGCCTAGCAGCTTGCATGATGTTCGTTTAAGTCAGGTGGAAATAACACCGCAGCGCCAGCAAGCAATGGCTGAGATTGGGCAATTTTTGGCAGCTTACTCACAGGATGCGCATCAAAAAGGCCTGTATTTATCCGGTAACTTTGGTGTCGGTAAAACATTTATCCTGGCTGGTTTAGCTAATTCTTTAGCGATGATGAATAAGTATGTCATTTTTATGCATGTTCCTAATTTTATTGCCAGCTTATCCAGTCACTTTAATGATAATAGTCTAATGACTGAAATTAACCGGATTGCAAACTGTGATGTATTAATTATGGATGATATTGGCGCTGAAAATTTAAGCCAGTGGTCACGCGATGAAGTTTTAGCTGTTATTTTGCAATCAAGAATGGATAATCAACTACCGACATTTTTCTCTTCCAACTTTTCAATGGATGATTTGGAAGAGCACTTCAAAGAAACCAAAAATGCCATTGATCCAATTAAGGCTGCCAGATTGATGGAACGAGTACGTACTTTGGCTAAAGAAGTCATTGTTTCTGGACCAAACAGGCGACGTTAAGATTATTTTGATTCTTGTTGAAAAAGGGACCTAGTGCGCGAGTTACAAGAGTGATTAGAGTTCTGATAAATTCTAGATCACACATTTTACTCACTTAATTTTAAAAATTTCTTGCAATTACTAATTAAGCATGTATAATAATATGCAATGAATGAACATGATAGGACTCAATTCAGAGAGTGGAACAGTATTCTGGAAGTTGCACAAATGAGTTTTACCCCAATCATTCAAACTTAAAAAGTAATTAAAATGGGTGAATTCCACTATCAATTCATATTAAGAGGGTTAGTCTGACTAACTGAATTTTGGGTGGAACCACGTTAAATGCGTCCCAGTGCAATTAAGTGCACTGGGACTTTTTTTTGTTTTTAATTTTGGAGGTATATATGGGTTTTTCAATTACTTTGCCAGATGGATCAAAGCGTGAATTTGACCAGGCAATTACAATCGGTGAATTAGCACACGGCATTTCAACTTCACTTGGTAAGGCGGCATTAGCCGGGAAAGTTGATGGCAAGCTGCAACCGGTTGACTTTGAACTTAACCAAGATGCCCAAGTGGCAATTATTACTGATAAAGATGAAGAAGGTTTAGCTGTTTTGCGTGCAACGGTGGCATTTGTATTTGAAGCTGTTGCTAAAAAGGCATATCCTGAACTTCATTTTGGAGAACATGCAGCTGATGATGATGGCTTTTTCGTTGATACTGACAAGGAAAACCAAATTAAAATCAGTGAACTGCCACAACTAGAAAATGCTGTCAAAAAGGCGGTTAAAGCTGGTGAAAAAATTGAATCAGTAATTTTACCAAAAGCAGAATTAGCTGACAGATATCAGGATGATCCGTTTAAATTAGAATTATTAAAAGAAGAAAATGAAGAAGTCCACGCATACAAGCTAGGCGACTTTGTTGATTTTGGTTTTGAAGCACTTTTGCCAAATACAGGTAAAATTAAGCAGTTTAAGTTACTATCTGTTGCCGGCGCATACTGGCAAGGTCAATCTTCTAACCCAATGCTTCAAAGAATCTCGGGAACTGCCTTCTTTAAAAAAGCAGATCTTGACGCGGACATTAAGCGCCGTGAAGAGATCAAAGAGCGTGATCACCGAACAATTGGCCGTGATTTAGACTTATTCTTTGTTGATCCTAAGGTTGGTGCTGGTCTTCCTTACTGGATGCCAAAGGGAGCAACAATTCGTCGCGTTGTTGAACGCTATATTATCGATAAGGAAGTCGCTGATGGTTACCAACATGTTTATACGCCAGTCTTAATGAATGTTGATGCGTATAAGACTTCGGGCCACTGGGCACATTACCGTGATGATATGTTTCCACCAATGGACATGGGTGACGGTGAAATGCTTGAACTTCGGCCAATGAACTGCCCATCACATATTCAAATTTACAAGCATCATATTCGTTCATACCGTGAATTACCTATTAGAATTGCTGAATTGGGAATGATGCATCGTTACGAAAAGTCCGGTGCTTTATCTGGTTTGCAACGTGTTCGGGAAATGACTTTAAATGATGGTCATACATTTGTAACTCTTGATCAAGTTCAAGAAGAATTTTCGAAGATCTTGAAATTGATCATGGAAGTATACAAGGACTTTGATATCACTGATTACTACTTTAGACTTTCATATCGTGATCCAAAGAACACCGAGAAGTACTTTGCTAATGATGAAATGTGGGAAAGAAGTCAATCAATGCTGAAAAAGGCAATGGATGATATGGGTCTTGACTACGTTGAAGCAGAAGGCGAAGCTGCCTTTTACGGTCCTAAGCTTGATATTCAAACTAAGACTGCCTTGGGTGCAGACGAAACGATGTCAACTATTCAATTAGACTTTATGTTGCCAGAACGCTTCAACTTATCTTATGTGGGTCAAGATGGTGAAGAACACCGTCCAGTCATGATTCACCGCGGAATCGTTGGTACGATGGAACGGTTCATTGCTTATCTGATTGAAATTTATAAGGGTGCTTTCCCAACTTGGCTTGCACCAGTTCAAGTGGAAGTAATTCCAGTCAATCTCGATGCTCATTCAGAGTATGCTAAGAAGGTTCGCGATGAGCTCAACAAGCAAGGTTTCAGGGCTGAAGCTGATCTGCGCAATGAGAAATTGGGCTATAAGATTCGTGAATCGCAAACCCAAAAAGTACCATATACCTTAGTTTTGGGTGACAAGGAAATGGAAGCAAATAATGTCAACGTTCGTCGCTATGGTACCGAAGAAGAAGTAGCTAAGAGCTTTGACGAATTCTTATCCGAAATTAAACAAGATGTTAAGTCATATTCAAGAAATGACTAAAATAGCAAATTTAAATTTTAATTACTTATTTAAGAGGCCAACAATTGTAGAATAGCAACTTGAACATTAATGATAAAATCTGCTGGAACTTTGCAGGTCGGGTAACAAAATGTAGTGTTGACGGGATGCACTTTTGATTTTTCAATCAATTGTTAAGAAAAGCATGATGTGTTTTAGTTGGTTAATGATCGGCATAACACAAAGGAGCACTAAAAATGTCAATGATAGAATTTCACGACGTGCAAAAATATTACGGAAAATTTCACGCTTTACACGATATTAATTTGGAGATAGATAAGGGTGAAACAGTAGTTTTAATCGGTCCTTCTGGCTCGGGTAAAAGTACACTAATTCGTACAGTCAATCGTTTGGAATCAATTCAGGGCGGCAAGTTAATAGTTAATAATCAAGATTTATCAAATCCTAAGACCGATTCGAACCGATTGCGTCAAGATGTAGGAATGGTATTTCAACACTTCAACCTTTATAAAAATAAAAATGTGTTAGAAAATATTATGCTTGCACCGCGTATAGTTAGCCATATGCCGGAAGAAGAAAATAAAAAGCAGGCGATGGATTTACTTAAAATGGTTGGCCTAGAAGATAAGGCGCAAAATATGCCTGCTCAAATATCTGGTGGTCAAAAGCAAAGAGTTGCGATTGCACGCTCTTTAGCCATGCGGCCTAAATTACTTTTATTTGATGAACCTACTTCAGCTCTTGATCCAGAAATGATTGACGATGTTTTACAGGTAATTAAAAAGGTAACTTCAGCCAGTGATATGACATCGCTGATTGTGACCCACGAAATGGGTTTTGCTAAGGAAGTTGCTAACCGGGTTATCTTTATGGATCAGGGTCATATCGTAGAAGATGATGAAAGTCAGGCTTTCTTCAAGCAGCCTAAGACAGAACGAGCTCGGCAATTTCTGAGCAAAATTATTTCGCACTAGGGGGTGGCCAGCATGAAAAAACTACTGTGGCCCCTAGTCATAATTTTCAGTGCGTTCATGCTGACTGGTTGTGGTAAGAAAGTGACTGATCAGTCAGCTTTAAAAAACGTTCGTTCCACCAATACAATAACTTGGGCTGTTGAAGGTGATAAAAGATTATTTAGTTTAATTGATATTAGAGATGACCAAGAAAAGGGCTTTGATATTGATATGGCAAAGGCAATAACCAAAGAAATTTTAGGCCCTAAGGGTCAAGCAAAATTTACTTTGGCAACTTCACAATCAAGAATTCCTTTGCTCAAAAACGGCAATGTTGATGCGGTGATTGCGACACTTACAATTACCCCAGAACGGGCTAAAGTGATTAGTTTTTCTAAGTCTTATTTTCAGGCAGGTAAGTCATTACTAGTCCCTAAAGGTTCAAAAATTAGAAAAGCAAGCGATTTGAATGGTAAAACGGTTATCGGAATTGTGGGCGACAATTCTGTTGAGGTAATCAAAAAAGTGGCGCCTAAGGCCAAAGTGGTGGCCATGCAGGACTATGGTCAAGCAGTTTCCGCTTTGAAATCACACCAAGGTGATGCCTTAACAAGTGATAACGGTGTTTTATATGGTTTAGCCGCTCAAAGCCCAGACAGTTTAGAAGTTCGCGGCGGTACTTTTACCAAGGAGCCGTATGGTATTGCAGTTAATAAAAATCAGGAACCATTTCATAAAGCAATTAATCGTGCGATTGACCATATTTACAGTAGTGGTGAATATAACCGATTAATCAAGAAGTGGTTTGGTCAAGTACCAGGTTTTAACTATAAGGAGATGTATTACAAATGATTAATATTTTCAGTCACTTTGGTAATCAGCTTTTTGATGGTTTTGGCTGGACGCTATTGGCCAGTTTATTAACACTGATTTTTAGCTTAATCTTTGGCGTGTTAATAGCATTATTAGAAGTTATTCCGAATAAGTTTGCTAATAAAATAGGTAAGACGTATGTCGAAATTTTTCGAAATATTCCCTTACTAATTATCGTAATGTTCTTTTACTTGATTGTTCCCAAGTACTTTGTGCAAATGGACGGCTTTACTGCTGGAACTATTGGCTTATTCCTTTATACAGCGGCTTTTATTGCTGAAATCATTCGCTCAGGTATTCAATCTGTGTCAAGTGGACAGATGGAGGGAGCTCGTTCAACTGGAATGACTTATAAGCAGGCAATGCAGTATATTGTTTTGCCACAAGCGATAAAAATTGTGATTCCACCTTTAGGCAATCAATTTGTCAATCTGATCAAAGACTCTTCAATACTGGCATTTGTGGCAGGATTTGACTTAATGTACCAGGCAAATGCAATTGCGTCTGTTACTTTTGATACAATCAACAGTTACTTGGTAATTGGTGTCTTATACTTGCTCATCACCATGCCACTGAGCTACTACATGCAATATTTAGAAAAGAAGTTAGCTTAAGGGAGGCGACTAAAAAGATGCAAACATGGATTGAAGCTTTATCTTGGCTAAACTTTGGTTTTCTACTAAAAGGTTTAGCCGTGACATTATTTATTTCGGTAATTGCGATTGTGCTAAGCTTTGTTTTAGGCTCAATTTTAGGTATAATCCGTTACTCTAAAATAAAGTTTATTTCAGCGATTATTGGTTTTGTGGTTGATTTAGTTCGTAACTTACCCTTATTGTTGATTATTTTCTTTACTTACTTTGGTCTTCCCAATGTCGGCTTAAGACCGGGTGCAATTCTTTCAGCAGTAATTGCAATGACAATCTTTGAATCAAGCATGCTAGCGGAAATTGTTCGCTCCGGGATTCAATCAGTCGCGGTTGGTCAAATAGAAGGTGCTCGTTCAACCGGGATGTCATTCGTTCAGGCTCTGTGGCACGTCGTTTTGCCGCAAGCATACCGGCACATGATTCCAACTATCATTGGCCAGTTCGTTTCTTTAATTAAAGATACATCATTAGCCACGATTATCGTGGTTCCAGAGTTAATGCAGCATGCACAAGTGATTTATGGCCAAAATGCTAATTATATTGTGCCAATGTTTGCAGCATTAACACTGCTATATTTCATAATCTGTTTTACGTTGTCGATGGCAGGTAGCTATTTGCACCGCCACATGGCAAACTAAATTAGTTTAGGTAGTCAAATAACATTTAAATATTTTGGTAAAAACAAGTTAGTATGAAAAAGTCGTTTTTCTAAAAATGATATGAACCCCAAAATTAGGACAGTTTAATAAATTTTAACTAAGGACTAATGCCCGATATTCAA
>NZ_JAFNPD010000008.1:0-107269 GCF_026535825.1 Lactobacillus sp. B4026 | reverse complement strand
GATTGAAGATTTCAATTTTATCTTGTTTGGATAATTTAGCCATAATAAAAACCTCGAAGTTGTCCTAACTTCGGGGTTCATATCATATGCGATCTTTTTTAGTTCTGCTAATCAAGTAAATTATTAGCTAAATCCTGCATTTCTGTATCCTCTGGTTCAAGTTTCAAATAACGATTTAATAATTCTTGAACAATGGTAGTTGAATTAGGTTCAGCATTAAAAAAGAGAATCATTTGTCGTAAAAAAGCGGTATTATCCTGAAATTCGGGATAAACAAGTAAAAACTCACTTTTAGCCTTTTCAGTCTGCTCAAGAGCCTCGTAAGAAAGAGCCATGTTCCAATGTGCTTGTGGCTCTAATTCATTATCAGGTATTTTACTAAATAATTCTAAGTTTTCTTGGTGCTTATTTTCCTTTAAATATAAATCTGATAGTTGTAAACGTAAATCAACGTTTTCAGGTAAAAATTTCAAGCCCTTTTTGAGCAATTCCTCAGCGGTGTCAAATTCATTAAGCTTAACAGTAGCTTTTGCCCCAATTGCGTATAAAGATGCATCAAGCTCGTTATATGCGATTCCTGCTTGTGCTGACCGTAAAACTTGGTCATTATCATTTTTGTGTTCATAAGCAGTCGCCAACAGCCGATATGCATTCACGTAATCAGGACTTTGGTCAATCACTTCATCTAGGTATTTGATTGCCTGATCGTCTTTATTCACCGCTAACATAACTAAGGCTGCTTGGTACTTACTGTCAATGTCTAACAGTTCACTCGCGTGTTTTTCAATTACTTCACTTGCTTCTTCATAGCGGCCCAACTTAGCTAGAGTCTGAAACAGACGGTCATTTAGGTTAATCTCACTAAAGTTTTTATGTCTTTTTAATAAATCCTGATACAAATCTAAGGCTTGCTCATAACGGCCACTAAGATAGTCTAGTTCAGCTAATCCAAACTTTACGACATCTTCTTCAGGTGCCACTTTAGCGGCCTTTAGGAGCTTGCTATACGCCGTCTCAAGCAAGCCATTAGTTTGATAGTAATCCGCTTGGACTAATAGGCTATCCAAATAAGCGGATGAGTCTTCTGGAATTGCATAAAGAAGTGACAGTCCATCATCGTCTTTACCATCGTTCAACAGAATTTCAGCGAGATAAATTTTGAAAAGGTCTTCTTTTGGAAAACGCGCAATTAAACTACGGTAAACTTCTTTGGCTATGTCAGTAAAACCTAAGCCAGTTAAATTTTCGGCTAAGGAAGCCAAAATTTCTGGTTCATCTTCATCTAGAGCCTTTTTTAATAAAATTTTTTCTTTGGAAAAATCTTGTTTTTGAATTGAATCTAGCAACTCTTCTGAATAGCTCATAATTTTCCTTCCTGTCTCAGATTCATCGTGTTCATTTTAGATAAAAGTACAAACAAAAAGATGATGGCATTATGGCCACCATCTTTTTGGATAAAACTAATCAGCTTATTTAACAGCTTCTTTAAGAGCTTTACCAGGTCTAAATGCAGGAACAACACTAGCTGGAATTTCAATTTCATCACCAGTTTGTGGGTTACGTCCTTTTCTAGCTGCACGCTTACGCACTTCAAAAGTACCAAAGCCAATCAATTGAACTTTTTTACCTTTTGAAAGATCCTCTTGGATCGAACTGAAAATTGCATCAACAGCTGTAGCTGCATCCTTTTTAGTTAACTTAGTTTTTGAAGCAACTTCAGTAACTAATTCTGCTTTATTTGCCATAGAAAATTCACCTCCCAAAAATGAATCTCATAACAGAGATTCTTTACTTATTCCTCATCAGAGAAACAAGGAACAATGATCATGACTAATCATTCTTTCCTTGTTTCAAAATAGCACAAAAGCCATAGTACAACAAGCAATTTAGCCGAAAATTGTCATTTTTATCTATTTGCTAGATACAAACTATTTTCTTTTACGTGCAATAACCTTAATTGGTGTGCCAGTAAAATCAAAGTTATCACGTAATTGATTTATTAAAAATCGCTCATAGGAAAAATGCATTAATTCTGGATCATTTACAAACACCACAAAAGTGGGCGGATTAGTAGACACCTGAGTCATATAATAAACTCTAAGGCGTTTTCCTCGTACCATTGGTGTTGGTACCAACTTGCTGGCTTCGAGCAGGAGGTCATTTAAAACACTGGATTTAATTCTTTGAGTCTGGTTTTGGTGAACCTGCTTAACCATCTTCGGAATTTGCTCCAAGTTTTGGCCCGTTTTTGCTGAAACGAATAAAATAGGCGCATAGTCTAGATACTGGAATTCTTCACGAATAACTCGTTCAAAATCTTTACCACTATTACTGTTCTTCTTCGGTAAATCCCATTTGTTAACGACAATAATAATGCCGCGTCCAGCCTCATGTGCGTACCCAGCAACATGTTTATCTTGTTCCCTAATGCCGGTACTAGCATCAAGAACCAAGCAGACGATATTAGAGTGCTCGATCGCACTCATTGCACGCATTACCGAATACTTCTCAGTTTTTTCATAGACTTTGCCTCGTCGTCTGATTCCAGCTGTATCAACAATTCGGTATTTTGTACCATCTTCGCTAATAAAGGGGGTATCTACAGCATCACGAGTTGTCCCTTCTTCATTATTGACAATTACCCGCTTTTGTCCGAGTAAACTATTGACAATCGATGATTTACCAACGTTTGGTCGCCCGATTACACTGAACGAAATCTGGTCATCATCATCTTTAGCTAGATCTTTTGGTAGTTCACTAACAATTCGGTCAAGCAAATCACCAATTCCCGTTCCGTGAACACTAGAAATGGGAATTGGATCCCCGAAACCTAAACTGTAAAAATCATAAATATCCATTCTTTGTTCAGGATTATCTGCTTTATTAACCGCTAATATAACCGGCTTTTTTGTTTGATAAAGCATTTGCGAAATTCGCTCATCTAAATCGGTTAAGTGATTAGTAACACTAGTTAAAATTACAATCACATCTGCCTCTTCAATAGCTATTTCGGCTTGGGCACGAATCTCATCTTCGATTCGGCCATTTTCCCAAGTAATACCGCCAGTATCAATTAAGTCAAATTTATGTCCCATCCATTCAGCTTGGGCATAATTGCGGTCACGGGTAACGCCGGGCTTATCTTCTACAATTGCCAAACGCTCATTAATAATCCGGTTGAAAAGAGTAGATTTACCAACATTTGGTTGTCCTACAATTGCAACTACAGGTAAAACCATATTTTCAGCCTCCTTTTAATAATAAAAAAAGCCGACTTAAAAAGTCGGCTCATTAAATTTACAACTAACGACGATCTTTCAATTGGTCACCAATAATGTCACCTAAAGCAAAGCCACTGTCATCGTTGTTCATGTATTTCTTGTTAACAGAGTTTCTGTTGTATGAACTGTGCGAATGAGATCCTTCATTTTCAGAACCTTTAGAATCAGCAGCCTTCATTGAAAGTGAAATTCTACGTTCATTAGGGTCAATGTTCAAAACTTTAACCTTAACTGTTTGTCCAACTTCAAGAACATCACTAGGTTTGTCTACGTGTTTATATGATATTTCAGAAACGTGGACCAAGCCTTGAATGCCATCAGCAACTTCTACAAAGGCACCAAAGTTAGTTAAAGACTTAACTTCACCTTCAAAAATGTCGCCTTCGTGTAATTCAGCTGTAGCTTGTTCAAATGGGGAAGGTTCAGTTTGCTTGATTGAAAGGGAGATGCGGTGTCTGTCATCATCGATACCAATAACTTTAACTTTAACATCTTGACCAGCCTTTAATACATCACTAGGCTTGTCAACGTGCTTGTAAGAAATTTCAGAGATGTGAACTAAACCGTCTACACCACCAACATCAACAAAAGCACCAAAGTTGGTCAAACGAGAAACTTTACCTTCTACTACATCACCAACAACTAATTGTGATGCTACTTTATCAAAGGCTTCTTCACGTTCTTCTTCAATTAAATCCTTGTGAGAAAGAATCAGACGGTTCTTGCTTGGATCAATTTCTGTAATCTTAAGCTTCATTGTCTTGCCAATGTATGGTTTAAGATCAGAAACATAGCGGTTAGAAATAAGTGAAGCTGGTAAGAATCCTCTTGTACCAACATCAACTAATAAACCACCACGTACTGATGAAGTAACAGTACCTTCGATTGTTTTACCTGCTTCAAAGTCTTTTTGCAATTCGTCGTAAGCTTCTCTTTCCTTAAGACGAGTTACTGAGAAGAAGAACTCACCGTTCTCCTTGTCTCCACCAGCTTTTCTCAAGACTAAAGCTTTAAACTTGTCTCCTGGCTTAACGGCTTCGCGTAGATCAACGTTGCGATCTGAAGTGAATTCACGACGTGGAATCACACCTTCGACACCAGCATTTTCAACACCAACATCGATTTGACCTTCTTCAACGTCTAATACTTCAACATCTACAATATCGCCGACCTCAACTCCTTGCATTTGCTTTAATGCATCTAAAAATTGATTACTGTTTTCTGACATTATTTACCTCCCAATATCATAATCTAATTTTAAATGAAAGTGAGATATTTTTCTACTGTTTTAGCACCTTTTTTAAATATTTTTTTGACTTTTAGCAATTTCAGCCAAAATTGCGTCAACAACTTGTTCAATACTCATCTTAGTCGTATCAATTTCAACCGCATCTGGCGCCTTTTTTAACGGTGAAATTTTGCGATGAGAATCCTTGTAATCACGTTGCTTAATACTTTCTTCAATCTCTGCCAATGTTTGACTACTTTTTATTCCGCGCTGCTTTAAGTCAAGCATTCTTCTTTGGGCACGAGACTGTGCTGAAGCTACCAAAAAAATTTTCACTTCTGCGTGAGGTAAAACTGTTGTGCCAATATCACGACCATCCATTACGACATTCATCTTACCTGCCATTTGCCGCTGAAGACTGACCATTTTTTCCCTGACACCGGAAAGTGCTGAAACCTGGGAAACATTCGCTGAAACTTCAGGCATTCGAATTGCCTGTGTAACATCATTTTTACCTGCAAAAACTTTTTGTTCACCATCAACTACTTTTAATTCAATTTGATTTTGATCAACTGCGGCTAGGATCGCCTCTTCGTCACCATAATCAAGCTGATTTTCTTGTGCTATTACCGTGCAGGCACGATACATTGCCCCAGTATCAATGTAAGTAAAACCCAATTTTTGCGCAATAATTTTTGCGACTGTACTTTTACCAGCTGAAGCTGGTCCATCAATTGCTATCTGCATGCCATTAAAAAAGGGACTTGAAGTCCCTGCCCTTTCTATTAACTACTTTACTCTCAGCTTCTGACCGGCGTTTACTTGATCTTCTGGATTGAGTTGATTAAGTTGTGCCAAATCATTAACCGTTAGGTTAAATTTATCTGCAATACTAGTTAAAGAATCGCCGCTTTGAACAGTATATTGTTTAACTTTTGTTTCAGCTGGCTTATCCTGTGCCTGAACTTTAGGCTTGGATAATGTTTTTTTCTTTGCCTTGTCTTTAACCTTCGCATTAATTTGAGTCTTGGAAGTCTTCTTTTCTGTTACCCGTTTGCGCTTCTTAGTCGCTTTTTGCAATTCAACTACCCGGTTGCTGGTTTCACTATTTGCAGCCAAATGATGCACAACCGGTACAAGAGCAACAATAATAATAACTATAAGAACCATTAAGATCATCCAGTATTTTGAGCCTGACTTATTAATCATCGTCCTAGAATTATGAGGGCGTTCATAATGCTTAAACGGTCCTTGCGGGTTCTGATTCAATTTGAAAACCTCCTTCACCTAACTTGCTTAATTTTAGCATATTTAATAGGTAAAATGGATAAAAATAATATTGAATCAAGTTGAATTTAGAAACTGTTTTTAGTTAGTATTTTCGTTTGAAGAAGCATGGTCCGCAATTTGTTGGTTAATTTGCTTAACGATATCTTCCAAAGTTATTTCCATCATTTTCTTTTCTGCATCTTTTTCAATTTCACCATAAACATTTTGAAGAACTGGTTGAATATTTCTGCCCACAATACAATTTTGATTGGTATCAGGATCGACATGGAAAAGATGGTGATTAACATTAAGAGCTTGATAGATATCGAATAGACTGATTTCGGAAGGCGGCTTAACTAAAGTTGGTTTAACTGAACCTTGATGACTAGAAAGTAAATTAGCTTTGCGTAAGTCACTCATTAAGCTTCTGATTACACTAGGATTAGCTTCTACGCTTGCTGCAATTGCTTTGCTTGAATGGTCAGAATCTGGGCAAAGTAATAAATAAGCTAAAACATGAATAGCATCACTTAATTTATAAGAGTATTTAATTTTGTTCTCCTTTTATAAAACAATTTTCTTGATTGCTGTACTTAAATCGGTCAATGGGTGTCCTAACACTAGTGGTAAATCTGAACTAGTTTCGTTTAAGGAACCGCTAGCAATTGGCTCTTGGAAAGAGGCATAAAGAGTTGCCGTTGAGTGATCCAACACCTTATTTTCCAGGTCAGCAATATAATCTTCACGAGAGACCTGCAAAATTGAACACTTTTTGCCCAATGCTTCGCTTGTAGCTTGTCCTAGCTCTTGGTAAGTAATTGGCTTGCCCGTAAATTCGTAAACTTCACGTGGCTCTGAAGAAGTTAAAACATTAGCAGCTGCCTGTGCATATTCACTTTCTAAAGCCCAGCCGGCACAATTGTCTGCCCAGTAAACAGCTTTTTGTGCTTCTTTAGCACTTGCAAAAAATCCTGCTTCATTTTCTAAATACCAGTTGTTACGCAAAAACGAGTGCGCAATATTGGTTTTAATAATCATGTCTTCAGTTAGCTTGTGATCTTGAGCTAGCGGTGTAGGTGAACTTTGAGCATGAGCAAAACTAGTATAGGCCACAAAGCTAACATGATTTGCCTGAATCGCGTTAACTACATTTTGGTGCTGCACTTTGCGGTCAACTTTTCCGCCAGGTTGAGAGGAAATAAATAAGACCTGATCAATTCCCTGCAATGCTTCGGTAATTGATGTTTGCTTATCATAGTCACCAATTCTTATTTCAAAGTTAGGAAAAAGCTTCTCGGCTTTCTCCCGATTTCTGGCAATGACGACAATATCTTTTGAACTAGTTAATTGACTTAAATATTTCACAGCCAGTTGGCCAAAATTTCCGGTTGCAGCTGTAACAGCGTATTTCATTTTTATTCTTACCTTTCAGAATTCATAATTTGTTGTTTTATTTTTGACAGGTTTAATTGTACTACATGTAAATAATAAAACAACAAGAAATGCTTGGACTTGTAATTCTTAAGGAAGAAGTGATTAATATTGGGGCGATTAACTGAATGCCAAATTCATAGTCACTGCAATTTTACGAATTTAACTGGCTATAAGGCCGCAAAATTTTAGTCATGAAAAAAGCATCAAGTTACCTTGTAGCTTAATGCCTAAAAATATGATTTGCGATATTTTACCAAAAGAATGTATCACTTTTTACGATTAATCTTCATCTACATCAAAGCCGATAATCTTGACTTTGGTGGTATCAAGACCCGAAAGCATGTCAGTATCTGGGATATCATCCCAATTGGTTAGATTAATCTGAGTTAATGACTTTGCGCCGGAAAACATTTCGCTAGCTCCAGCATAGCCTATAGAACTTATGTCCCATGAACTCAAATCTAGGCTTTGTAAACTTTTATCTTTATAAAATAATTTCTCAAAACTATCAACATCACCGGTATCTACTTTATCAAGACCGCTAATATCTTGCAGCTTGTATAATCTACCAAACAAAAGGCTAGAATTTCCTGGTAATTTAATCTGACTATCAATACTGATGTGTTCAATATCAGTAGGCTTAAACATATTTCTTTTAGAGATATGCTTTTTCGCATCGTAAACTGCCCGATAAATTGGGGTCCTCCCTAACGTATTGCTGTTAGCCCCTTCTTTAATATGTAAAGTCTTAGTTGTCACATCATATTTTAGAAGGCAGTCATTGTTTTCAGAAAATCTACTAATATTAATTATTGAACTATAGTGCGGTTTCTTCTTTTTAGCCTGCACAGTCTGGATATAGCCCGCTTGCGTGGGAAAAAGCGTGACCGCGGTCCCGCCAATAATTCCGGCAATTGCGGAACTAACTAACAGCTTTTTGCTCAAATTAATTTTCTTACGTCTATTTGCCATTTTTTCTCCTTCTTAGTAAATAAGTAATTACTTTATCGTTCAATTAACCTAATCAAACGACTTCAAGTGCTTACTAGTACCCATTTTTATTTCCATAAACACTTATGGCTGACTTAAACATTAAAAATCCAGTATTTTTAATGGATAAAGTTAATCATAAATGCATAAATATTATACCACTTAATATGTTTTGATACGCATTAATCAAGTCAATAATACTTAAGCAATGCCGGAATTAGCACCACTTTTACCAAAAATAAAATCAATTTTTACTAGTTTTTTCAACTTTAAAATGATAGGGCAAAAAGTGGCAAATAAAAAACAGTTCTTGAACGAGAACTGTTTTCCTAATCATATTTTAAAAAATAATATCCCAAGATTAGGTTAATTCTTTAAATTAAAATGCTTTCTTACGAATGGCTTTAAGCTGCGCAAAACAACTTCAAATAGGAAATAAACCACTACCCCATTAATTGCTCCTTTTAATAAGTTAAATGGAACGATTATGCCAAAAATATACGTAGACATTGACGGAATATGGAGAAGTTGACCAAGATAAACTTTCTCCGTAAAGTTAAGCAGTCCAGTATAGCCGTGAATTGCTGGTAAATTCGTAACCGTAGTCACTGCATATATTGGCGTCAAGATTAAGGCATTTAACAAGGATAAAACAATTGTCATCGCTATTATGCCCAAAATAATTCCGATAATTGGTTTAACATAAAGTTTTTTGGCATTTTTTTCGTCAGCCGAAACATCCTTAGCAATGTAATAAAATGGCAGTGCAAATGACATAGAGGCGGCTAAAGCAGCTAATTGGCCAATGACACTTGGCAATGCAAATCCTTTATAAATCAAGTCAATTAACATTCGAACAGCGGCAATAATAAGACCAGGTACTGGACCGAATAAAAAGGTCCCAATCGTAACAATAACATCAGAAAAGTCGAATTTTAAAAAGCTAGCTACTGGGAGAGGAAAAGCCAATTCCATTAAGATAAATGAAATGGTTCCAATTAGTACATAAGCAATTATATTAGTTAGATTTGTGATATTTCTTCTTTTCACAATACTTACCTCCAAAAAGAATAGGTCTGTTGCTCCTAGCAACAGACCTAATAAAAGTAAGTATTCAAAAATAAGTCTTAACTTTTAGTTTAGCCTGTCTTCTTTCATCTAGACTTTAACTATCGGTACCATAATTGGTTCCACCACAAAAGTGGGTCGTGGACTTTCACCACCGGTCGGGATTTTCACCCTGCCATGAAGACAACAAACTGATATTTAACTACAAGTAAATACTAGTCTACCTGTTTTAATCTGTC
The DNA here is from genome assembly GCF_026535825.1 of Lactobacillus sp. B4026. Lineage (NCBI taxonomy): Bacteria > Bacillati > Bacillota > Bacilli > Lactobacillales > Lactobacillaceae > Lactobacillus > Lactobacillus sp. B4026. The sequence continues at coordinate 97,760 of NZ_JAFNPD010000008.1, read as the reverse complement.
AACTTCACTGTGGGTAAGTTCCCTGTATTTGCCAGAAACAAGATTACCCAAAGTCAAAAAGGAGTATCGTTCACGGGATAATTTCTTTACCTGATGGCCTACGGCTTTAAACATTCTTTTGACTTGATGATAATGTCCTTCATGAATCGTTAACTGCACAATTTGGCTATTCTTCTTTTTATCGCTCCGGATAATTTTTACTTTAGCTGGTGCACTTCGATGACGATCAATTCTGACTCCATGAGATAAACGATGAATTTCCTCTGGTGTCAGTTGACCCTCAATCTTTGCTACATAGACCTTAGCAACCTTATTGCGAGGATGCATCATTAAATTAGCCAGTTCACCATCATTAGTCATTAATAACAAGCCTGAAGTATCATAATCAAGCCGGCCAATTGGGTACAGCCGATAAGGCAAATCGGAAAAATAATCTACTACGGTCTTTCTTCCTTTGTCATCATTTGCTGTTGAAACGACGCCGCGTGGTTTATAAAAAAGATATGTATGCAGACTTTCACGCTCAATTGGTTCCCCATCAACCGTGATATTGCTAAAAGTATCTACCTTGGTTCCAAGTTTGGTAATAATCTCGCCGTCAACGGTTACTCTGCCTTCTTCAATCATTTTTTCAGCCTTACGACGAGAGGCAATTCCCGCCTCTGCGATTACCTTTTGTAAACGTTGTAAACTCATTCTTTATCTCCTTTTTGTGCTTCAGCAATATTTTTATCTGCTTTTCCATTAGCTGAGAATAAGTCGATTTCACCCTCAGAGTTAATACTTTCATCTTCAAAGTCTTCTATCAGAGGTAAGTCAGCTAGACTTTGATAGCCAAAATACTGTAAGAAATAATCACTGGTGACATACAAATTGGGGTGTCCTGGTGCATCCTTTTTACCATCTGCTTTAATAAGTCCACGCCAAATTAAAGTTTGGAGCGCCCCAGACGAATTTACCCCACGAATTTCATCTATTTCAATGCGCGTAATGGGCTGACGATAAGCAATAATTGATAAAATTTCTAGTGCCGATTGACTTAACGACTTTGACAAATCTTTTTGAAAAAAATTAGCCACTACTTCACTAACTTCTGGTCTAGTAGTCAATTTATAGTTATGGTTGATATGTATTACCTGCAAACCAGAATCTTGATTTTGCTTAAGCTTAGCTGCCAGATTTTTGGCTAATTCGCGCAATGCGGAATGCTCAACTTGCATTAACTCACACAAATTTTCACTTGGAATGCCATTATCGCCTGCTACATATAGCAATGCCTCCAATTGTGCAATTTTACTTACCATCTTTATCAATTCTTTCTAATTCCAGATCACCAAAAATTCGCGACTGCTTGACCTTAATCTCTTGTTTTTTACATAATTCTAATAATGCTAAAAACAAGCCAATTACATCTGATAAGCTAGTCATCTTGTCGCTACAAGAGAAAAAGCTAATTTTTTTCTGCTTAGCCAATTTGGTGCGTAAGAAGTCAATCATATCATTAATTGGCGTTTCTTTCACATTAACGGAAACAATATCGGGCTGGCGGAGTTTTAATCTTTGAAGTACAACGATGAAAGTATTAGCTAATTCTGAAGAGGTAATTTGGCCCAAAGGTAACGGTTGCACCTTTTTGGTAGCTGGTACACTTTCTTCTTTAGCTGCTGTAATAGGTACTTCATTATTTCGCTGCTTAAAATAAGCCGATACTTTTTTAAAAACGGAATACTGAACTAGCTGTTGTACCAACTCATCTCTAGGATCTTCTTCGGGTTCATCATTTTCGGTAAAATCATTTTGAGGCAAAAGTGATTGGGACTTGATCCTCAATAGCATTGACGACATGACAAAATACTCGCCAGCAATTTGCAAGTTTAGTTTCTGCATCTCATGCAAATAAGACAAATATTGGCTGGTGATCTGAGCAATTGGAATATCATAGATATCAATTTTTTGTGATTTGATTAAGTGAAGAAGTAAATCAAGCGGCCCCTCAAAATTGGGCAATTCTAAAGTTAAGTTACTGGTCATAGTTCTATTTCTGTTTTAAATATTTCATCAAATAAACGTATTCTGGGACAGTGGTTATTTTTTTCTGGGGATTGCCAGCCGCTAATTCACAAATTGCCTGCTCTTCATATTTTTTCTTACGGTAATCTGGAGCAAGGGAAATATAGCGTATGACAATAAATTGTTCATCCCACTGAGTACCAATTACGCCAACAAAGTTGGGATTATGGTCGCGATACAAAAATAACCGAAATTCCTTACTATTTTTATTAAGCCGGATTTCATCTTTTAGATTAGCTAAATTTTTAAAGTCTGGGAGGTAGGACAACAAGCCCATCGCTACTTTTTCTTTATCATTTTTGCATTCAATTAACATATGTTCACCTAAAATCGCGGATGTGTTTTTGCATAAACTTCTAAAATATGCTTTTGGGATAGATTGGTATAAATCTGCGTCGTACTAATGTCAGAATGGCCCAAAATTTCCTGCACTACGCGTAAATCTGCACCATTTTCTAGTAAATGGGTCGCAAAAGTATGACGCAAAGTATGCGGTGTAACATTTTTGGTTATCCCCGCCATCTGGCAATAACGTTTAATAATTTGCCAAACTGCCTGTCTAGTTAAAGCACCGCCACGATTATTGAGAAAAATAAAGTCAGTATTCTTACCTACTTTTAGTAATAAAGGATCACGGACTTTTTCCTGATAGCTGTTAATCCAAGAAATTGCCACGTCACTAATCGGAATCAAGCGCTCCTTCGAACCTTTACCGAATACTTTCAATAATTTTAATTCTTCATGCAAATCATTAAATTTAAGGTTAATTAACTCACTCACACGAATTCCCGTTGCATATAGGGTTTCGAGCAAAGCTCGATCACGTAAACCAAGTTTTTTCTTTACATCAGGCTGCTGCAATAAATTATTAACTTCAGCGACACTTAACGCTACCGGCAATCTATGCTCTTTTTTTGGTGAGTCAACTTCAAGCATCGGATTAAGTTTTTGGATATTCTGACGAACAAGCCACTGATAAAATTTCCGCAGACTCGAAATCATGCGGCTAATTGAACTAGTTGCCTTATTTAAGTCTTTTTGACCAGCTAAAAAGGCATCGATATCAACTGCTTTTGTTGGCCAAGACGTAAGACCCTCGTTTTTTAAAAAAGTCAAGAAATCCATTAAGTCTTGCCGATATGCAGTGATGGTATTGTCACTGAGTCCGCGCTCAATTTGGCTGTATCTTAAATAATCTTCAACATCTTCTCGCAGTTTATGCATCTTGCTCGTCTTCTGGATCATTAATCAAACTAATTGTACCGGCAGTTTTATCTTCCGAAATATAACGTGCTTTAAGCAAATGGCCCAGAGCCCGTTTAAAGGCCGCTTTTGAAATGCCAAAATAATTCTTAATTTCTTGCGCATCAGATTTGTCGTAAAACGGTAATGTTTTAGTATTCTTTCGCCGCAAACTCATTAAAATCATTTGGGCATCATCATCTATTTCTTCAAAAGCACGTGGCAAGCTACTCAAATTCAACCTGCCATATTGACTAATCCCGATTACACGACCTTTAAACTGCTCACCTAAACGTAGCGGACGACTCATTTGGGAGGCATGAACAAAAGCTAAATAATAATCAGTAGTAATCACAAAAGCACCAATTTCTCGACTAGAATAGACTGTTCCAAAAACATCCTTATTTTTCATATCGTTAGGAAAGTGGGCTGCCAATTGCTCAAAAATATTTTCATCAGCCAACTTGGCCCAAATTCGCTCTTTATCATCTGTTTCAAGGTGAACTAACAATTGATCATCTTTACGGGGCCATCTCTCTTTGGCAAAGGGCAAATCATCAACTGATAAAACGACATCCTTATCCGGTAAGCCAATATCAACAAAAACGCCCAAATCGAATTTTACATCGGTTACTTTACCCCAACCGTACTGGTCTTGTTGCGCAAAAGGTAGAAATTGTGTCATCTCCCGGTTATGCTGCTTGTCGTCATATAAAAAGCCCTTTATTTCATCGCCAAGCTTAGGCTGCTGTTCCTGAGTAATTTCCTTGCGCTTTAATTCGTAAGTCAGTCCCTCAATCTGAACATAATAAGCTTCATCATTTTGGTCAATAATTTTTCCTTTTGCAATCGTGCCGAGCATAAACTTCTCCCCTAATTTTACATATTTCATCTTTACCAAGTATACCATTTTACCGAAAGAATTTGACAATCGCTAATCTTATTTAATTAGCGAGCAGTAGCCTCCTGTAAAATGAGTATTAGATTCTTGAAAAAACAAAAAAGCTAGCATCCCTGCTAACTTTTTCATTAATATTGGTTCACAAAATTAAAGGTTTGAAACTTCGCCTTGGTAAATTGCACCACGACGTGCATCAACTGTAATAGTTGTGTCACCAGCAATCTTCTCAGTTGCATCGGTTACACCAACAACAACTGGAATACCAAGTGAAAGTCCAACAACAGCAGCATGTGAAGTTAAACCAGAAGCTTCTACAACCAAGCCAGAAGCCTTCTTAATAGCAGGCATGTAGTCAGGGTCTGTAGTCTTAGCAACTAAGATGTCGCCTTCCTTAGTCTTGCTAATAGCTTCTTCAGCACTGTTAACAACAACAGTCTTGCCAACAACTGAACCATTACCAACGCCTAAGCCTTGAGCTAACTTGCTACCAATGATTTGTAATTTCATCAAGTTAGTTGTACCAGAATCACCAACAGGAACACCGGCAACGATAATTACTAAATCACCATCTTTAACATAACCTTGTTCCTTAGCAACTTTAGCAGCTACTTCAAACATGTCGTCAGTTGATTCAGGCTTTTCAGTGAGCATTGGTTGAACGCCCCAGCAAATGCCGAGTGAGTGTTGGATCTTTTCGTCAAAGGTCAAAGCCAAGATGTTGGCATTTGGACGGTACTTAGAAATCATTCTTGCAGTGTAACCAGAATTAGTTGCAGTAATAATAGTCTTGACACCTAATTCTTGAGCAGTCCGAACAACAGATTCACCGATTGCTTCTGTTACGTTTGAACCCTTGTATTCTTCAAATCTTTGTAAAGCTAAAGTATTGCGCTTAAGAAGTTCTTGCTCAGTTCTTTCGTCAATTTCAGCCATTGCACTAACAGCCTTAACTGGATACAAACCATTTGCTGATTCACCTGAAAGCATTGTCGCATCGGTTCCATCAAGAACAGCATTAGCAACGTCAGAAACTTCAGCACGAGTTGGACGTGGGTTTTCTTGCATTGAATCAAGCATTTGTGTAGCAGTAATAACTGGCTTGCCAAGGGCATTAGCTCTCTTGATTAAATCTTTTTGAACAAATGGTACATCGATGAATGGAATTTCAACACCCATGTCTCCACGAGCAACCATCAAACCATCTGAAACTTGTAAGATTTCATCGGCATTGTCAATACCTTCTTGTGATTCAATCTTAGGATAAATCTTAACGTAATCACAACCAGCTTCTTCACAAAGCTTACGGATATCAAGAATATCTTGGGCTTTACGAGCAAATGAAGCGAAAATAAAGTTAATTCCGTGCTCTAAACCGAATTTAATGTCATCAGTATCTTTTTCAGTGATTCCTGGAAGGCGAATTTCAACGCCAGGTGCATTAACACCCTTCTTAGAACCGATTACACCGGTATTTTGTGCTTCACAGACTAATTCTCTGTTAGCATCATCTTTTTCTTTAATTAATAAATCAACTAAACCATCATCAATTAAAACATGACCACCAACATGAGTATCATCATAAAGTCCGTCGTAAGTAACATGAATCATGTCCTTGTTACCTGGCTTAGTTGCATCCATTGAAACGCGGATCTTATCACCAGTGTTGAGAGTGAACTTGCCACCTTCTTGATCAGTGGTTCTAATTTCAGCACCTTTAGTATCTAAAGCAATACCAAGAACTAAACCAGTTTCTTTTTCAACTTGGCGAACCATCTTCATCCGTGAAAGGTGTTCAGCATGGTCACCGTGTGAAAAGTTGAAACGAAATACATTTACTCCAGATTTTGCTAGAGCAGTAATAGTTTCAATATCATTCGATGCTGGCCCTAAGGTACTAACAATTTTAGTTTTCTTCATTATGTAAAAATCTCCCCAAAATCGACTAAATTATTTAGTCATTTCATCATTTATATCTAATAACGTCTCATCACTGCGGTGGGTATCATCAAACAAATCGAGAATATCATGTGTTTCTAATTGGCCATTCTCCATGCCGACAGCTAAACCGCCTTTACCATCGAGAAGTAACTTAACAGCATAATTACCCATTTTTGTCGCATTGATTCTATCCAAAACAGTTGGTGAACCACCACGTTGCATGTGACCTAAGATATTAGCTCTGGCGTCAAAATCGCCGTATTTTAGAAGTTCAGTTCTAAATTCATCGGCATCCATTACGCCTTCAGCCAATACGATAATACCATGATCCTTGCCTTCTGCAAAGCCACGTGTTAGTGTCTGAGCAATTTCCTTAATATCATAAGGACGTTCAGGAACAACAATCGCGTCTGCACCACTGGCTAGACCTACGCGCATTGCAATATCACCACAGCCACGTCCCATTACGTTAACAATGAAAACGCGGTGATGGCTGCTAGCAGTATCACGAATCTTATCGATTGCTTCTAAAGCTGTATTGCAGGCTGTATCAAGGCCAATGGTGTAATCAGTGCAAGGAATATCGTTATCAATGGTTCCTGGCAGACCAATCGAGTTAATGCCAAGACGGGTTAATGCCAAAGCACCGTGATAAGAACCGTCACCACCAATAACGATAACAGTATCAATGTCATGTTTCTTTAACTGTTCGACGCCCTTTTTTTGCACTTCTTCTTGTGCAAATTCTGGGAAACGTGCACTGTAAAGAAAAGTGCCGCCTAAACTTATCATGTGGTCAACTTTTTCAGCAGTTAGCGTAACAAAGTCACCCGCAACTAACCCGGCAAAGCCATAACGAATACCAACGACACCAAGCCCGTTATGAATAGCAGTCTTGGTAACAGCTCTAACGGCTGCATTCATACCAGGAGCATCGCCGCCGCTCGTTAAAATACCAATTCGTTTCATGAATTCACCTCATTAAGATTTATTGTGTAATTTCTCACATCCACTAAATTTTAACATTCTTTGCCAAAAAAATCTCACAAAAAATGAGATATTTTCTTGATTTACCAGTCTTTTTGCTTGTTAGCGCTATCAGTCTGAAATTGCTCAAGTATGCGCAAAAAATGCTTATTTGTAATTAACCACCCGTAAATTAGTCAAAACATACTGCTTTTTACTTGAATCAAAACGGTCATTTTGAACTCTTATTCCCAATAAATAAATGTTACCTTCTTTTAAAATAGATTGAATTTTTTCATACATATTAGGAAAAATTACAATATCTTGGCGACTAGTCGAATCAACAAAATTACCAAAAGCCATCGTGGTATTTTTTTTGGTTTTGATCAATTTTAGGGACATCAGTTTTCCCACGGCAACTCCCGAATCATTAATTTCATATTGCTCTAGTGGCCTAGCCTTAAATTTTTCAGCATACTTTTGAACGGCAACAAGAGGCGAAGTCATCGTGGAAAAGCCTAAAGCTTCTTGCTCCATATCTGCTTTTTCCGCGCTAGTTGGTTCAGGAGCCTGCTTAATTGGTACCCCACCGAGACTTTCAGATAGTGCCTGATTATTACCAGTTAACTGAATATTTTCAATAATTTCTGGACTATTTTCCAGTAATTCATTTCGGTTGGCATTCAGGTTATCAAAGCAACCAGCCTTGATCATAGGTTGAATCATTTTAATCTTCAAGTAATTTGAATTGATCCGCCGTAAAAAATCATCAAACGAATCAAAGAGCTTATTGTTACGCTGCTTAATAATTTGAGTCAGAAAGTCATTTCTCAGACCTTTAACTGCTCGCAAACCAACTAAAATTTGGCCATTAACAATTTGATAGCTTAGTGCGCTTTTATTAATATCCGGTGGTAAGATTTTAACCCCAGCGCCTTGTGCCCGCATGATGTAATCACTAACTTTGAAATGATTGCCACTATTAGAATTTAACATGGCACCGTAGAATTCTGCAGGGAAATGCACCTTAAGGTAGGCAAGCCAAAAGGCTATTTTGGTGTACGCAACTGCATGTGATTGGTTAAAGCCATAATTGGCAAATTGCTCAATGTAGCTATAAACCTTTTGTCCTACCTCACGTGAACGACCATTTTTGACCGTGCCATTAATAAATTCGGCCCGCTTTTGCTCAATTACTTTCTGATTCTTTTTTGACATTGCCCGCCGCAAGATATCGGCTTCTCCTAACGAAAAGCCAGCTAAAATCTGGGCCGTCTGCATAACTTGCTCTTGATAAACCAAGATACCATACGTGGGCGCCAGAATCTGCTTCAAACTAGGATCGGGGTAAGTAACTTTTTCCTTTCCCCTTTTTCTGGCAATAAAAGAATGGATATTTTGCATCGGACCTGGACGATAAAGGGCGTTGACGGCTACTAAATCTTCAAAGTTATCGGGGTGCAATTCGCGCAAAACTCCTCTAATCCCGCCTGATTCAAATTGGAAAACAAGGTCAGTCTTTCCTTCTTGAAACATTTTCATCGTCGCTGGATCATCTAACGGAATCTGATTGACATCAATTCTTTTTCCTTGACTGTGAATCATGTCAACGGTATCGCCTAAAATGGTTAGATTTCGTAATCCCAAAAAGTCGATTTTTAAAAGTCCAAGCGCTTCAACATATTTTTTGGTTTGCTGGGTAATCGGGATGCCAAGCTGCCCTGCCTGCAAGCCAGAAATAGCTGCGATTGAATTATCACTGAGGACTAAGCCAGCAGCATGAATTGAATAATGCCGCGGTAAGCCCTCAAGCTTCTTAGCTGTTTCAAACAATAATTTGTTTTTAGTATTAGCTCCAACCAGTAACCGCATCTTAGACGAATTCTCGTAAGCTTCTGGTAGTGAAATTTTAGTCTTAGAATAAGGCACACTCTGCGACCATTTTGCCATTTCCGGTTCTTTTAAGCCAAAAGCGCGCCCCGTATCACGCAATACTTGCTTTGCGGCCAATGTTCCAAAAGTCAAGATTTGCGCTGCATGATCCATTCCGTATTTTTCAAACATGTATTTAATTACGTCATCTCTGCGATTATCAGGAATATCTAAATCAATATCCGGCATTTCATGCCGAGCAGGATTTAAAAAACGCTCAAAGAGCAGCTGATATTCGATCGGGTCAACTTCCGTAATTCGCAAAGAATAAGAAACTAACGAACCACAAGCAGAACCTCGTCCTGGCCCCGTGACAATTCCGGCTCGATGGCAATAATTGATTACATCCCACACAATTAAAAAGTAATCATTAAATCCCATCTGATCGATTACTTGGAGTTCGTAATCAAGCTGCTTTTGGTATTTTTCCGGTGCTTGCCCACCATTAAAGCGCTCCTGTAATCCTTTTTGTGCTAAGTAGTAAAGATATTCTTTCGACGTTTTAAACTTAGTTTGCTTGTATTTGGGTAAGACAGGGGTTTGAAAAATAACTTTAGCATTACATTCTTGTGCAAGCTTGTGCGTATTCTTTAAGGCATCATCCAAATCCAATTCATGATATCTGTTGCTAAGTTCTTGGGCAGAAGGCAAATAGTGTGAACCCTTTTGTTTTGCTAGTTCATCAATGTCTTGTAGCACCTCGCCTTTTTTTACTGCTCGCAATGTCTTAGCAAGAAATTGATCGTGAGGTTGCAAATATTGCGTATCTTCAACACTAACAAGTGGTATCTTAAATTGTTTAGACAATGCTCTAACATAATTGATATAAGTCTGCTGCTTTTCTGAGCCATAAACCCCTAAATAAACTGAGTCGCTATCGTCCACTAATGCCAATAATTGACGTAATAAATCATTGCCGAGTTGTTCATCTTGCTTTTGCAACTGTAAAAGCTCGCTATGCGTGTTAGCTGGAACAATAAGTACGATATCATGCAAATCTTTTTGGACTTCTTTTAAAGTTAAAACTGCCTTTTTTGTCCCATTTTCAGTTAACAGATTAATTCTGCTCGAAATTCGTAAAATATTGCGGTAGCCTTCATCCGTCTTAGCTAGAACAATCAAATCATAGTGGTGTGCGCTATCAATCAATCCGTTTAGCCTAAGCTGCATCCCTAGCAGTGGCTTAATACCAAGTTCTTGCGCAATTTCATAAAAGTTGACCAGACCATAAGTAACGTTAATATCGGTTAACGCAACTGCTTCATAGTCAGCCTTTTTGGCCGCACTCAATAAGTCCCTAATTTTAATTGGGCTTTCTAACAATGTAAATGAACTAATATTTTGCAGTGCCGCAACTTTCATCTGGACTCCTCCTTTATTTTAAATTTAGTATACCAAAAACCTCTCTTTTAGTTTGAAAACCTGCACAAACTTTGCTAAAATTCTTCTATGAAAGAGGGAACTGCTATGAGTCGTTATATCGTAACAATTTGCTGGAGCATTGTTTATATGTTAATCGTCGGTTTTATTGCCGCACCTTTAACACAAAATGTTTTTAACTTAGGCGAAGCTGCGATTGTTGGTTTAATTTTTGGAGTGTTATTCGCTGCCATTATTCCAACTATTACCGCCCACTCAAGTAAAGATAAGAGCAAGTATTCTAAGCTTAAATAAAATAGATAAATAGTAAAAGCCATTAACGCATTTGCGTTAATGGCTTTTCTTATTGCAATAAAAAGTTTGGTTTGCAATCGACTTGAGGTTTAGCTTTAGTCAAAAATTCTTGAAACATTTGAACATAATCTTTAGCAAGAATTGATGTGATTTTTTCGGGAGCATAGCCCGGATAAAATCCTCCGCCCATTGCGCGGTAATTATTAACAGCTAAATAATACATTTTTCTATCTTCAATTGGTTGACCATTTAATTCAAGCTTAGTCAATCGGTGGCCCGGTTTTTTCTTAATGTCTGCCTGATAATTAATGGGATAAAAGATATCAAAATTAAATAATTGATCACGCTTAGCAGGTAGAAAAGTCACTTGTCCCTTAGCGTCTTTTGTTAAAAAAGATAAGCTATATTCAATAATCTCACGTATTTCTTGGCCAGTAAGCTTAACTTTGCATAACTGATTTGCGTACGGGTAATTTAATAAAATATCACGCATGGTGACACTTTTGCCAAAGCCCTTAGCTGTATCGCTCATAACAGCAGTCGCAGAAACATCAGCGTGAGTAAAATATAGTTGCATTTGCTGCAGAAGATTGACAAATGGTGCTCCTTTGATGCGAGCTTGCTCGGCATTATTAATCGGTGCCGGTTGAGCAAGCTCAGCAACAGGTTGATCTAGCCAAATTTGCGTTTCTTTATTCAAGGTCGCCGCTAGGTTGATTATTTCTGGATCAGGAGCAAAGTCTTTAGCATCAATCAACGAAGCCGTTTTTGTCTTAATTTTTCTTGTTTGCTCATCAATTTCAAGAACAACTTTTCCCACTGCTTCTCCGCGATAACCTGGTTGTACAATCGCGGTATCATGAGCTACTAGGCTCATTCGGCGATGCTGGTGCCCAGTTAACATGATATCGATTTCTGGAATTTGCGTTAATATTCGGTAACCTTCATTCTCCCCTGTTGCTGGTTCAGTTATCTGACCAGATTCTGGATCCTTTTCAAAACCGCCATGATATAAAACTGCTAAGACATCAACTTGAGGCCGCAATAATTGCGCATAATAACTTGCCTGCTCATAGGCAGAAGCAAACCGTAAGCCAGCGACATGCGCTGCCGGTTCCCAGCTAGGGACCTTTTGCGTTGTCAAACCAATCAGTCCGATTTTTAGCCCATTTTTTTCAATAATCAAATAATCATTGCCAAAAGCCGGTTGGTTAGTCGTCTGATCCAAGATGTTACTATTCACGATCGGACTGGAATTATGACTAAGAAAATATTTGAGATAATCAAGCCCATAGTTAAAATCGTGATTCCCTAGACAACGAGCATCATAGCCAATTGCTTGGTCAAAAGCTACGTACTTAGACAAAGCACGGTAATTCTTAACCGAATGAACATAAGAGGCAAGTGGTGATCCTTGTAAGTAATCACCCGCATCCGTTAGAATGACATTTTCTTTCCCATAACGAGCTTGCTCGGCTTTAAAGATTGCACTCACCCTAGCTAACCCAATTGGTGCATCAGTGTCATGCTGGTTTTGATAATCAGTTGGCAAAATATAACCATGAATATCGCTTGAACTCAAAAATACTAGTTTCATTATTTACCTTTCCCGTGGCAATTAAATAATTTTAGGTAAAAAAAAGACACCACATAATAGGTGCCCTTTTTAATTAGTTGTTGTCGCTTGCGTTAGTTTCACTAACAACTTGACGACCCTTGTAATAACCTTTAGGTGAAACGCGGTGGCTTAAACGATATTCACCAGTAGTTGCATCATAGTGCATTGCTGGAACAGCTAACTTGATATGGCCACGACGTGAACGTTTCTTTTGCTTAGAAGTATGTCTCTTAGGAACTGCCATTTATTTGATCTCCTTTATTGTAGAATTACGTTTTTAGGTCACTAATAAAAGAGTGCCTAAAACACTTCACGTTTGTTAATGATACTATTGTATCTTAAATAAATCAAGATATATTAGTTATTCTTATCTTGATTATGTCCGTTTGAACCACAAAACCAACCAATGAGGACACCAATAATAATCATGATAACCAAAATAATTATCAATGGCACTTTCACATTAAATAAGCCAAAATTGATGGCCACATTGTTGGTATTGAGAACAACAAAGATCACTGCCAACAGGCAAAGGATTAAAATCAATACCATTTTAATTTGTCGAGTTTTATCTTTCATTGTTCTGCACTACTTTCTTGATGCAAACTTAAGCGATAATTCATCTCCAATTGCTGGAAACAGATTATAAAGTTTAGCTAAAAATGCAAGACTTAGCGGCAAATTCAATTCGCGTTTATTGCTGCCAAAGAAATGGACAACTTGCCAGGCCACATCATCGGGATCAAGCATATAGCGCTCAACATTTTTAACGTAATTACCACTCTTATCAGCAATATTAAAGAAATTGGTGTAAACCGGTCCCGGGTTAACCGTCATTACTTTAACGCCAAAAGGCTTTAATTCAAGTCGTAAAACATTAGAAAACTGAATAACGGCAGCTTTTGATGCACTATAAGCAGCAGATTTAACGGTTGGCATTTTACCAGCCATTGAGCCAAAGTTGATTATTTGACCAGTTTTTTGATCCATCATTAGCCTGCCAATCAGTCTAGTAAAGTACATTAAACCTAATACATTGACCTGGAACATTGCAGTTACTTCACGCCGATCCATTTCGACGAAATTCTCGAACTTGCCAAAACCAGCACAATTTACTAAGTAATCAACATGTTTTGTTACCTTAACGATATTATTAAAAGCAGCATCGATTTGCTCACTTTCACCCATATCAGTAGCAAAAATATAGGTAGGAGCACCTGATAATTCATGTGCCTCAGCGGCTACTTTCTCCAGTTTATTTTTATTTCTGGCAATTAAGATAACAGTAGCGCCGCGACCGGCACTTTCTAAAGCAATTGAATGTCCAATTCCACTAGAAGCACCGGTAACAACAACAACTTTATTTCTTAATGAATCACTCATTTCTTCTCACCTTTCATCGGAATTATAACTCGATCAAAATCATTTGCTAGCTTGGTATTAGGAAATATTTTTACAGCCTGATTCTCTAGTTTTTTGGCTTTAGCACCTAGATATCTAGCAGAGATATGGTCCAAATACAACCGCTTTACTCCATTATCGCGCGCAATCTTTGCAGCTTCAACTGCTGTAGAATGATAATAAGAACGAGCTAAATCAGCTTCATGGCCAGCAAAAGTCGATTCATGGACCAGTACATCAGCATTTTTGGCGAGTTGGGCAATCACAGGAGTTGAACGCGTATCATAGATTATAGTAACTATTCTACCAGCTTTATTTGGACCTAAAAAGTCATTTCCATCTAATATTGTCCCATCATCCAAAGTAATAGTCTCGCCATTCTTTAGTTTACCAAGTAATGGCCCATTAGGTATATTATATTGCGTTAATTTGTCCATTAAAAGTTCGCCTTGATGTGCATCCTCGACAACCCGGTAACCAAAACTGGGGACGCGATGGGCTAATTTTTCGGCATAAACCTTAAACCCTTGTCCTTGAAAAATTAAACCGCCCTCCTCTAAGGCAACAAACTTTATGGGGTATGAAACCTTTGTCCGCGAAATTTTTAAAGCAGTTCTTACAAATTGCTCTAAACCAGGAGGACCATAGATTGTTATCGGGCCGACATCACCCTGAAATGATCTAGTTGCGAGTAACCCTGGCAAGCCAAAAATATGATCACCGTGATTATGGGAGATAAAAATTTTAGTGACCTTCCGTAAACGAATATTAGTCCGTAAAATTTGGTGTTGTGTTGCCTCACCAACATCAAATAACCAAATTTCATTAATTTCATCTAACATTTTAAGCGCAATGCTTGAGACGTTACGCTGTTTTGATGGTTGGCCTGCCCCTGTACCTAAAAATTGTAATTCCATATAATTCCTATTCTAAAATTTAGCGTGCTCAACAATTGTTTTGACAATGAAAGCACTGTAATACTTCGATCCCACTGGCGTTGGGTGGGTTTGATCTTCATAAAACCAGTTAGAATGCGCTTGCGAATGATTATACCAGTTAATAACTGTTAAATTGTGGTAGCGCTTAGCTGCAGTTTGCAAAGTTTTATTTACCTGATTTTGCCAAGGCTTATTTGGAACATGAGTATTCACCCAAAATACTTGTCTTTTTGGACCAATTTCAGTCATCAAATGATCTAAATCTGACATTGGAAATGGGCCATTTGTCCCTAAGGCAATTAAGACATTATTAGCTAAAACTTTTTGCAATTTATATTGGTTAATTAGCCCAAACGCTACCGATAATTGCCTGGAAACGGCCGCATCAATGACGGCTTTAGGCATTAATTTAGCTAAATCATTACTTGAGCCTGCCATCACTGAATCACCAATTGCAGTCAATGGTACCTGATGAGCCAATTGTAAATCCACCTGACTAATGCCGAACTTTTTGAATGATTTATTTACCGGGTGCTTCTTAGCTGAACGTTTAGCCTGAGCAATCAGCTTAGCAGCCCTCGGCCCCTTAGTATTTGATTTCTTCAGTTTAGCAATTAAGGTCTTATTTTCCCTGCTTTGCCGTTGTTGATTAGCACTAATTCGCTGAGCTAACTGTGATTTATTATAATCTTCTGCTCTTGCTGTTGGCGAAACAAGAATTGCGACGCTACCAATTACAAAAATTAAGCAGGCAATAACGGCTTTAATTCGAGGGGCATTACTTTCTCTTGTTTTATCAAAAAGACTATCTAAGTAATTCTTAGTTTTTGCCCACGTCACCTTACCCAATGGCTTTTCAATCACACGATAGGACATTTCACTCAAAATCAAAATTAAGCAAATTTCAATTAGATGGTACAGCAAGACATGATCTGCCATATTAGTTACTTTATCTTCAAAAAAGATCATTACGGGAAATTGGTAAAGATAAATACCGTAACTCCTAGAACCAATCCAGTTAAAAAGTGGGTTAGTTAGCCAGTTATTCCAATGACTACAAGGATGTGCGATAATTCCAACCAATAAAACCGTAAAAATAGTAAATAAGAGCATCCCACCATAATAAGGAAAAGCATTTTCCGGATTCATTAACGGACTAAAAAATAAAAAGATCATAGCAAGAAGCGAGATTAGTCCACTAATGTCGAGCAAATTAGCATCAATTCGCTCGATTTTAGCCTTTAATTTATCCATTGGCCAGATTACAGCTAAACTGGCACCAAGTCCCAGTGAAAAGAATCTTGTATCAGTGCCATAATAGATCCGGTTTAAATCGACACCGGTTTTATACATGATTGCCATTTCTAGTGCCGATAACATTGAGACGCTAAATAGAATCCAAAAAGTGTTTTCCCGTTTTTTACTAAATTTAACCAGCAAAAAGATCACTAATGGCCACAAGAAATAGAATTGTCCGTTAATCGACATTGTCCATAAATGTACGAAAGGCGATTCATTGGCGGCAAAACGCTCAAAATAACTTTGACCATTTAAAATCTGCCAAAAATTATAAACGTTTAACAGATTCGTTATCACAATCTGACTCAACTTAGCCAATAAATTTCGCTGAAAGACAAAAATATAAGCGGCACAAAGCCATAATAGCGCAATTAAAGGCGGATAAAGCTTTTTCAGCCTTTTTAAATAAAAATTCTTGTTATCAAAAAAGCCGTGATCATCATATGCCTTAAGCATTTGGCAGGTAACTAAGTATCCTGATAATACAAAAAAAATCGGTACCCCAAGATAACCACCAACAAAAGTATTAGGATCAAGATGATATAAAATCACCCCAATAACTGCTAACGCCCTAAGTCCAGAATATCCTGTAATAAACCGATTTTTTGCCATATTTCTACTTTTCTTTTTAATTATTATTGGACAAATTCAAAATTGAACGTGCCAATTATTACATCGTCGCCGTCAACGGCTCCTTTTTCACGCAATGCTTCATCTACACCCAGGTTCTTCAATTTGCGTGCTAAACGTAAGACACCATCTTGGTAATCAAGGTTCGTTCGTTCAACTAGTCGTTCTAAACTCTCACCTTTAATTTCAAAAACATGATCTTCAAGTTTAGTAATCGTAAATTCGTTTTTCTTAGGCGCCTGGTATTTGTATTCCTTTACGCCAGCTGCCGGCTTGACTTCCTTTTCAGCCTGCTTGCTTTCTACTTCCGCCACTACCGTTGCAGTATCTTGCATTAATTGGCTAACGCCCTGATGAGTTACGCTTGAAATTGCATAAACAGGCTGGTCAATTCCAGCTTGGCTAAGTTCTTTTTTAAACTCCGCCAATTTTTCAGCCGAATTAGGTAAATCCAGTTGAGTTGCAACAATTAACTCACGCTTTTCCTTTAGGCTTTGGTCGTAAAGCAATAATTCTTTACGGATCTTTTGGTAATCCTCTAAAGGATCTCGGCCATTTTCAGGATCCATTGAAACCAAGTGTAAAATTACTTTGGTTCTTTCAATGTGACGTAAGAATTGAATTCCAAGGCCAACTCCCTGACTAGCACCCTCAATTAATCCTGGCAAATCAGCCATTGAAAAATCACGGCCATCTGGCAAAATCACCATACCTAAATTAGGAGTTAAAGTAGTGAACGAATAAGCTGCAATCTTAGGCTTTGCCTTAGTAACTACTGAAAGCAGCGTTGACTTCCCAACTGAAGGAAAACCGACAAGACCAACATCAGCTAAAACCTTTAGTTCTAACCGCAAAACTCGGTCTTCACCCGGTTCACCATTTTCAGCAATTTCTGGTGCAGTATTTACACTCGTAGCAAAATGAATATTGCCACGACCACCACGACCACCGCGGGCAACAACAAGCTCTTGCTTATTTTTAGTCAAATCGCCAATTTCTTCATTAGTATTAAAATCATATACGGTAGTTCCGACAGGAACACGAAGATATAAATCTTTGGCACCGCGACCATATTGTGACTTAATACGGCCATTTTCACCGCTCTCAGCTTTAAACTTACGCCGATAGCGAAAATCCATTAGGGTTCTTAAGCCACTATCAGCTACAAAAATGATACTACCGCCACGGCCACCGTCTCCACCAGCGGGTCCGCCATTTGGAACGTACTTTTCATGGCGGAAAGCAACCATGCCATCCCCGCCTTTACCGGCTTGGACTTCAATCTTGGTTTGATCGACAAATGTAGGCATGCAAATTCTCCTTCCGTCTGCTCTAACTTTAAATACTATACCACAAAAGGCTTATTTTTCGTGGGAAAATTACCGGTTATAATGTCAATTTAACCGTCTGTGCTTGGGGCAGAGTTAAACCAGCATCACATAATTGTTCAACCGATGCCTCTTTAATTTTTTTCAATGAACCGAAAGTGCGCAATAATTTATTACGACTCTTAGGTCCGATGCCTTTAATTGAATCAAGTTTACTTGATAGTGCGTTTTTAGCATGTGTTCGGCGATGAAATGTAATCGCAAAGCGGTGAACTTCATCCTGAATCCGGGTCATCAAATAAAATCCCTGTGACTTTGGATCCATCGGAATTAATTTCATCGGTACCCCATTAATGGGATCCCCATAAAGCAAGTGGTTGGTCCGGTGCTTGTCATCCTTTACCATCCCCGCAACGGGAATATTAAGATTAAGTTCGTTACGTAAAATATCTTCACACGCATCAACTTGAATTTGCCCACCATCCATTAGGATCAAATCAGGCATTGGTTTATGCTCACGTAAAAGCCGACTATAGCGTCTTCGCACAACTTCACGCGTATTGCGAACTTCGTCGCCCCCATTTTGGTGTTCAACTTCACCCTTTAACTTATACTTACGGTATGAATTCTTATCGGGCTCGCCGTCTTTGAATACAACTAACGCTGAAACTGGATCGGTTCCTTGAATATGTGAGTGGTCAAAACTTTCAATCACATGTCCGTATGGCAACCCTAGAGCAGCAAAAATCTCTTTTTGTGCTCCCTTAGTTTTACGATTGCCTAATTCTAACAAACGGAACTTGTCGTCTAATTTCAACTTGGCATTTTCTTTTGCCATTGATAATAACGACCGCTTTTGTCCCCTTTTGGGTGTCCTAACAGGAACCTTAAGCACTTCGCTGAGTGCCTCATTATCAATTCCAGCAGGAACTAAAACCTCTTTGGGAAGAACACGATTTTTTTGGCCATAGAATTGAACAATAAATGAGGTAAAAGTGTCTTCCGGATCCCCAGTATCCGTCAAAGGATACATTCTAGTTTCTCTTCGAAGCAGCTTTGCTTGCCGGAGGAAAAAGATTTGAATTGAAATCCAAGATTTATCGACATAAAAATTAAAGATATCACGCTGTGTATTATCATTGGAGATGATTTTTTGTTTTTCAACTGTTTCTTCAATGTATTTCAATTGATCACGAATTTCCGCAGCACGCTCAAATTCAAGATTCTGTGATGCTGCAACCATCCTTTGATTCAATTCTTGTTTAACACGCCCGATATCACCATTTAAAAAGCTCTTAATTTTTTTAATTTGGGCGCTATAAACTGATTTAGGAACGGTCTTAAAACATGCACCTAGGCATTGACCCATATGATAATAAAGGCACGGTCTTTTCTGCCGCCCATTGCAGCGTCTTAAAGGATAAACTTTCTGAATAAACTTCAATGTTGCTTGCGCCGCGTATACATTTGGGTATGGTCCAAAATAATAACCGCCATCTTTTCTGACAATACTTGTCAACTTAGTTTGTGGATCACGTTCATTGGTAATCTCAATGTAAGGATAACCCGTTCCCTGTTTTAATTGCACATTATAATATGGTTGGTATTTCTTAATTAAAGTAACTTCAAGCAGAAAAGATTCCTTGTCAGTTGAAACCGTGATTATATCATAGTCACGAATTTCTCTAACCAGCTCAGCTCGTCTACCTACTTGCTTACTTTTAAAATAAGACCGTACCCGGTTTTTCAGATTTTTTGACTTGCCAACATAGATGACCTTACCATTAATATCTTTCATTAAATAACAGCCGGGTTTTGCTGGGAGAAGTTTCAATTTATTTTCAATTAATTCTGATGCCAAAAAATCACCCCTTCCCAAAATTTGCTCTATCAATTTTACCACAAAATGCGAACTAATGATTTTTTAATGACCACAGTCTAAGACTGGGTAATAAAATGACGGTTAAATCGAACTACATTATTACTGGCTTGTTAACCGCTTATTTATTATAATGATGATAATTAATGAAAGGAACGAAAATATGGGCTTAACATTTAAAAAACAAGATGAATTAGAAAAGTTATTTGATAAATTTGCTACTGTTCCTAAGGATAAAAAGAAAAAGCTTAGTAAGAAAGACGGCAAAGAAAAGAGTAAATAAAAATGACTCTCTAAGAAGGAGAGTCATTTTTATTTTATAAATTTTGCTCGATCCAATCCCATACTTCTTTTACATGGGTCTTTTTAACTGCACTATAAGTAAGTACACTAACATTGTCATAAGCTAAATCTAGCTTCTTGTTCAAATTAGCTATTACCTTGTTTTCCTGGCTCTTTTTAACTTTATCAATTTTGGTACAAATAACTAAAATTGGTAAATTCAAGTATAAAGCATAATTATACATTGCAACATCATCTTTTGTTGGTTCATGACGTGAATCAGTTAAAAGAATTAGCCCCTGAAGGTTTTCCCTTGTTTCCAAGTAGTCCTGAATCATCTCACCAAACTTTTGTCGTTGCACCTGCGAAACTTTCGCATAGCCATACCCAGGCACATCAACCAAATAAAAATCCTGATTGACAACGTAAAAGTTTAGCGTCTGGGTTTTACCTGGCTGTGATGATGTTCTTGCCAAATTTTTGCGACCTAATAGTGAATTAATCAAGCTAGACTTACCCACATTTGACCTTCCTGCCAAGGCAATCTCAGGCAAATTATCTTTAGGGTATTGTTCTTCTTTTACTGCACTAATTGCATAATCGCTACTTTTAATGATCATTTGCTGCCTTAACTTCTTGGGTGTCCTCGCTAGCTCTCCGAGTTACTCGTGGTTCTGCGTTTTTAGTAATTACATCCTTAGTCACTTCGACTTTTTCAATATCTGGATCACTAGGTGTCTGATACATAATGCTCATCATCGCATTTTCAATAATTGTTCTCAGTCCACGCGCACCCATATTTCGTTCGATTGCTAAATCGGCGATAGCACTCAGTGCGCTATCAGAAAAGTCGAGTTCAACTTGGTCAAGAGACAATAACTTCTTGTATTGCTTTACCAACGCATTCTTAGGCTCAGTCAATATTCTAACTAAGTCTTTTTGATTTAATTTATCTAAGGTTGTAATAATCGGAATTCGGCCAACAAATTCTGGAATCATTCCAAATTTAACTAAATCACCAGTAGTTAAATGCTTCGTCCAAGAATCATCTTTAGTTTTGTTCAACTTGTTTTCGGCACTAAAACCAATAATCTTTTTACCCATGCGGTCTTTAACAATCTGTTCAATGCCATCAAAAGCTCCACCAACGATAAATAAAATATTGGTGGTATCAATTTGAATTAATTCTTGTTGTGGGTGCTTACGTCCACCTTGTGGTGGAACTGAAGCAACAGTGCCTTCTAAAATCTTTAGAAGTGATTGCTGAACACCTTCACCAGAAACATCGCGCGTAATCGAGACATTTTCTGATTTTTTCGAAATTTTATCAATTTCATCGATATAAACGATTCCCCGTTCAGCACGTTCAATATCATAATCTGCATTTTGCAACAATTTCAGCAAGATGTTTTCGACATCTTCACCGACATAACCAGCTTCAGTCAAGGTGGTAGCGTCAGCAATGGCAAACGGAACATCTAAAATTCGGGCTAAAGTTTGTGCCAGATAAGTTTTACCAGAGCCAGTTGGCCCAATGAGCGCAATATTTGATTTTTGCAGCTCAGTTGAAGAATCAACATCCATCTGACTAATTCGTTTGTAATGATTATAAACGGCTACTGATAAAACTTTTTTAGCGCTTTCTTGTCCAATTACATATTGATCAAGTTGCTTTTTTATTTCCATTGGTTTCGGAAGGTCTCTAGCCTTTTTTAATGAATCTGACTTTAACTCATCATCAATAATTTTCTTTGACAAGTCGACACATTCATTACAAATATAAACCCCGTTACCAGCAATCATTTTTTTAACTTGATCTTGTGTTTTATCACAAAAAGAACATTTAATTTCTTCCTGATCAGTAAACTGTGATGCCATTATATTCCTCCTCATATCTACAAGAATAAGAGTATCATACATCGAGAGTATTGCTTGAATAATTTGCTTGTAGAAAAATAAAAAGGCAGTTCAACGACCACCTTTTTACCTAGATTTTAAATCCTATCATTTTTCAGATTTTTTATCATCTTTTTTGCTCTTGGATTTAGCAACTTGTTTTGCACTATCAGCTACAAGATCGATGGCTTTGCGAACGTTGATGTCATGAGAAAGCATATCATCAGTTAATGTGTTGCGAACTGTCTTTTCATCCATATTGTATTCGCCAGCAAGATCTTTGATTTCGTTATCAATTTCTTCTTTAGAAGCCTTGATATTCTCTTTCTTAACAATTGCTTCAAGAACTAAGTTGGTCTTAACTCTTTCAGCTGCATCCTTACTAAATTGAGCACGTAATTGGTCCTCAGTAGTATTAGTAAGCTTGTAGTAAGTTTGTGGGTCAATACCTTGACGTTGCATATTACCCAAGTATTGATTCATTTGAGTATTAACATCTTCTTGAATCATTGCATCAGGAATTTCATCAATTTTAGCGTTCTTTACCGCACCTTCAATTGCAGCTTGTTCAATTGCATCCTTAGCAGCTTCTTCTTTCTTAGACTTCAAGTCTTTCTTAATCTTTTCCTTCAAGTCATCGAGAGTGTCAACTGAGTCGTCAACGTCTTTAGCAAATTCATCATCAAGTTTAGGCAATTGCTTTGATTTAACTTCATGAATCTTGGTAGCAAAGTGAGCTTCTTTACCGGCTAAATCTTTTGCACCATAATCTTCTGGGAAGGTAACAACAACATCTACTTCATCGCCAGCCTTGTGACCAATCAATTGGTCTTCAAAGCCAGGGATAAAGGTATTTGAGCCAAGTTCAAGAGCATAATCTTCTGCAGAACCACCATCAAAGGCCTTATCATCAATAGTACCCTTATAATCAATAGTTACGGTGTCACCCTTAGCAGCTGCACTCTTCTTAAGAACAAGTTCAGCATTCTTTTCACGTTCCTTGTTAAGCTCAGCATCGATGTCTTTAGCGTAAACACGAGTGTTTTGCTTAGGTACTTCAATTCCCTTGTAATCGCCTAATTCAACTTCTGGTTCAACAGTAACTGTGGCTTTCATCGTCCAGTCCTTGCCCTTTTCCATTGAATCAGGAATAATTTGAGGTTGGCCAACAGCAGAAATACCAGCTTCTTTGATAGCAGCTGCATATGCGTTTGGCAAAACAAGGTTCAAAGCGTCTTCGTATAAGGCTTCTTCACCATAGTATTGATCAAAAATAACACGGGATACGTGACCCTTTCTAAAGCCAGGAACACGCAAATTCTTTTTTACTCTTTTGAATGCTTGATCTAATCCAAGCTTCACCTCAGCTTGAGAAATATCAAAAGTAAGTTCGCCAGTAGTTTTACCGGTTTTATTCCATTTTACAGACATTAATTAAATACCTCCAATGTCAAGTTAAACTGCATCGTTGCATACTAAATTATCTTACATTAAACGCTCGCAAAAAACAAATTTAGGCAAAAAAAGATGCACTTCTATGAAGAAGTACATCTTTTTAAACTGTTTTTTTCGAACTAGTCGAGGATTTCAGTAACCTGACCAGCACCAACAGTACGACCACCTTCACGGATAGTGAACTTAGTACCCTTTTCAATGGCTGCTGGTTTGATTAACTTAACAGTAAATTCTGTGTTATCACCAGGCATAACCATTTCAGTACCCTCTGGCAATTCGATTTCACCAGTAATATCAGTAGTGTGGAAATAGAATTGTGGACGGTAGTCTGAGAAGAATGGAGTGTGACGTCCGCCTTCTTCCTTCTTCAAGACATAAACTTGACCCTTGAATTCGCGGTGAGTTTGAATTGAGCCAGGTGCGGCCAAAACTTGTCCACGAACAACTTGATCACGGTCGATACCACGAAGCAATACACCAACGTTATCGCCGGCTTCACCAGAATCCAAAGTCTTGTGGAACATTTCCAAACCAGTAACAACTGACTTAAGAACTTTGTCAACTAAACCAACGATTTCAACTTCGTCGCCGACTTTAACAGTACCACGGTCGATACGACCTGAAGCAACAGTACCACGACCAGTAATAGTGAAGACATCTTCAACTGGCATTAAGAATGGCTTATCAGTTTGACGTTCTGGAGTTGGAATGTATTCATCAACTGTGTCCATTAACTTCATGATAACTTCTTGTTGTTCCTTGTCGCCTTGTAAAGCTTTCAATGCTGAACCACGGATTACAGGAATATCATCACCTGGGTAATCGTATTCAGTCAACAAGTCACGAACTTCCATTTCAACTAAGTCGATCAATTCTGGATCGTCAACTAAGTCAGTCTTGTTTAAGAAGACAACGATGTAGTTAACACCAACTTGACGAGCAAGTAAAATGTGTTCACGAGTTTGAGGCATAGGACCATCAGTTGCAGCAACAACTAAGATAGCACCATCCATTTGTGCGGCACCAGTAATCATGTTCTTGATGTAGTCAGCGTGACCTGGAGCATCCATGTGAGCGTAGTGACGTTTTTCAGTTTCGTACTCTACGTGAGCGGTATTGATAGTAATACCACGTTCTTTTTCTTCTGGAGCTGCATCGATTTCTGAATAATCTTCAGCCTTTGCCAAGCCCTTTTCTGATAAAACTTTAGTAATAGCCGCTGTTAAAGTGGTCTTACCATGGTCAACGTGACCGATGGTACCAATGTTTACGTGTGGCTTTGTTCTAACGTAATGTTCTTTTTCTGCCATTAAAATGACCCTCCTGTAAATTTGCAAGAAGTCCGTTGAGTAAGTAACGGATAGTTCTCTGTTGAATATTGTACTACTTTCATTGGCAAATGCCTAGTATTTTAATGCATAGAGCCATGCCTAATGAAAACGTCCTTTGATATTATACTAAATACGAAAAAAAAGTAAAGACTTTTTATCTAAATTATTTCGGCAAACTATTATCGATTCGCACGAACAGGTCCTGGTTTGCGCGCCCATCATGATGATCAATATAAGAAGCTAAGTCACTAGCGAAACTGTCAGGCTCTGTAATATATTTCGGTAATACCGGATATAAGCTACCTAAAATTAGATTGACCTCGCCTAAAACGGCTGGCAATTGGCTAGGACGATGATAATACCGTGAGCCAATCCCCGAAACAACTTCACGGTATATCGGATCTTTTTCCAATAAATTGATTTTAGCAGGAACAAATTTTTCTTGTTGACCTAGCACTAAAACCGTAAATTCCGTTTTAAGCTGCAGCCGGGCTAAGTCTTCACACAAAACCAAACGAACGGCGAAGTTTAAACTCGGATCAAGCAATAAGCTTTGCGCGAAAGTCGTAAAATGCTCAAGATTCAGCTTAAATAATTGTTCATAATCAAATTTAGTTGGCTGGTTCTTTTGTCTGAATTGCTGCATTACTTGTTGCTGCTCAGTTTCAGAAATGGGCTCTACTTCAATAATCCACTCGCCCTGACTTAATTTTTGGACTTGGAGAGCTTCAATTAGAAAATGATTGGCTCGCAAAATTTTGCTGTACTCATCAAAGATCGCCTGATTTGAAAATAAATCCTTTTCTTCTTTAATGAGCGTGTAAGCAGAATATTCTTGTTTGTCTTTCAAGTATAAGTCACACAGCTGCAGAATTACTTCTTGACTATCGCCAGCTCGTAAAGCTTCTTCACAATTTTGAATAGCTAATGAAAAATTACCTTCAGCTTCATTCTTTTTCGCTAACTTTAGCAAATTTTTTTGGCTTAACGTCGTCATCGTTATTCTTTCTTAACTATTCTTTGACCAGTTTTATTGACATCAACGGGATGATGCTCCTTGGTTTTACCATTCTCGTTTTTATTGCCACGTTTTTGCATAGCTCGATGGCGATTTTGGTTAACCTCCATAACAACTGGTAAAACTACCGGACGACGATTAGTCTTTTTGTATAAAAACTTTTCAAGATCGTTTCTAACATCCTGCTTAATTTCCGTCCAGTCGAACTTTTTGTGTTCAAAATTATTTTTGATAGTGGTCTTAATCAGTTCAATACTGTCATGCATTAGCTTATGATTTGCTTTAATGTAAACAAATCCCCTGCTAGTGACTTGTGGCTGCGCAATAATTTTCTTTTTACGCCGATCAATTGTAACTACGGCAATAAAGATGCCATCGTCAGATAACACTTCACGGTCACGCAAAACAATATTGCCAACATCACCAATTCCCGAGCCATCAATCATGATGTCTTCTCCCGGCACTGGGTTTGTTAGATGGAATTTGTGCTGCTTAAAGTCATAGTCTAAACAATCGCCATTTTTAGTAATCAAGATATTTTCTTTGGCAATTCCAGCTCTAATTGCCAAGTTTTTATGAACTTCCATTAAGCGGTATTCACCTATAACTGGGATCAAGAATTGCGGCTTCAAAATATCAATTAGCATTTGCAAGTCGCGTCCAGTTGCATGTCCACTGGTATGCTTAGCTCTTCCAAGTTCAATGACTGTTCCGCCAGCGCGATAAACCAAATCACTAGTTTGAGCTACAACTGTTTCGACAGAATGTGAAGGCGTCGTAGCAATAAAGACTAAGTCGCCTTCATGAATCGTAATCATGCTATGCCGCTTTTTAGCCATCTTCTGTAATGAGTTTAGCGGTTCACCCATTTGACCAGTTTCAAGAATGACAACTTTATCATCCGGCGTAGTCTTTAAATCTTTTACCCGAATTAAGAGATTCTTCGGTACTTTTAGATACCCTAAGTCCATGGCAGTTCTAACTATTTTGGCAACATCACGTCCTGTTAAAAGAACATGTCTACCAGTTTTATGGGCGCCATTTAAAACTTCTTGTATTCTGATTAAATTAGATGCCTTAGCTGCAACAATGACGCGTCCCTTAGCATTACGAAAAACATTAGTGACATAATCGCCAATTTCTTGCTCGGAAACATTAGGAAATGATGCTTCTGCGTTAGAAGAATCACTGAGTAGTGCCAAAACCTTCTTTTGTGAAATCTCAGCTAAACGATCCAAATCTGTTCGATATTTCGGTGTCGCAGATGGATCAAATTTAAAGTCGCCGGTATATACAACCTCGCCAGCTGGCGTATGAACATCAATACCGAGTGAATCTGGAATTGAATGAGTTGTATGGAAAAATGAAATATTAGCATTTTTAAACTCGATTTCAGTTTCAGCATCAATAACATGAAACAGACTATTTTTCAGCCGTTTATTTTCCCGCTTAACCGTAATCTTTGCGAGCTCAATTGTTAATTGCGAACCAAAAACAGGTATATCATATTTGCGTAAAATATATGGCAACGCACCAATTGAATCTGCGTGTCCATGAGTTAAAAAAATGCCGACAACCTGATCACCATATTGTTCAAAGAAATCAAGATCTGGAATTACCAAATCTATTCCAAATAATGAACTATCAGGGTATTTTAGGCCGGCATCAAGAACAAAAATTTCGTCATTAACTTGAACGGCGAACATGTCTTTTCCTTGCTCACGAACACCGCTCAAAATCATTATCTTAACTTGATCAGTCATTTTATTTCCTTCTCTTTTTTTGCTATTCAGTTGTTAATTTATGGATCAGCGTGATCACAACGTAAAAAGTATCTTTTTTTATTCTAGCATAAAATGCATTTATGACAAAAATAAAAAGCCAGTTCTTTTATAGAACTGACTTCTTAATAATTATTTTTGCGATTAACGACGCAAACCTAACTTCTTGATTAATTCACGGTAACGATTAATATCGTTGTCTTGTAAATAACGAAGTAAATTACGACGGTGACCAATCTTCTTGAGCAAACCAACGTATGAGTGGTGGTCATGAGAGTGTTGTCTCATGTGTTCAGTTAAATTGTTAATATCTTTAGTTAGGATAGCAACTTGTACTTCGGTTGAACCAGTGTCACCTTCGTGAGTAGCAAATTGCTTAATAATTTCATCTTTTTCTGCTTTAGAAATTGCCATAATTTTCACCTTTCAATAAAATAAATTGCCGTTAACAACGTTAACCGTCAGGTGTGAGCGAGCAAACAGCGTTAACGGTTCACAACAATAGTATAATACAGATTATTTTTTTAAAAAGCAAGCATAATTTGTCTTGCATCTGCATTTATTCTTCAGTATAATCTATTAAGTAAAATTACGGTCAATGGAGGTGAATTTTATGCCACAAATCAAATCAGCTATTAAGCGTGTTAAAACTCAAGACGCTGCTAGAAAGCGCAATGCTGCTCAAATGTCAGAATTAAGAACTGCTGTTAAGAAGTTCAAGACTGCTCAAGCCGCTGGTGCTGAAAACGCCTCCGAATTACATGTTGCTGCTGCTCGTGCTTTGGACAAGGCTGCTTCAAAAGGTCTTATTCATAAAAACAAGGCTAGCCGTGACAAGAGTCGCTTAGCTAAGTTAGCTAAATAAATTTGACTAAACTATCAATTTTAAAAAGGCAGGGATAATCATCCCTGCCTTTTTTAGACGCTTAAAATAAATAGCTTTAAAAAATTATCTTCACGATATTGACCATTTTTGTAATTATAATCTAACCTTATTGCCTCTTTTAGTAAACTAGCCAGTTGCGTTATTTCCAAATTATTGTTTAACGCCAATTTAATCCGGTATGGATGAACAGCAAGTTCTCGAACTATTTCTGGTTCACTCCTACCCCGACTTTTCAAAATCTTAGCTACTAAAATCAATTCTAATTGATTTTCAAAAACGGCTAATAATTGAACGGGACTGCTACCTTCACGCAACTGATTATCTAGCCGATCTAACGCTTCACGATAATGATGTTTTAATGCCGTTTCTAGTATTGCAAAAACATTCTGGGCAAAAGATAGATCAACATTCTGCTTAATTAGTGTTTCAGTAATTTTTTGATCGACCGCAGCAACTTTCAATTTATTAAAGTTGCTTAAAATCGTATCTAAAATTTGGTCGCTTCGTTCAAGCAACAACTGTAAAGCAGACTTTGAAATTTGATAACCTTCGGCCGTAATTAATGATTTGGTTATTTTACTAATTTCATAGGTCTTAACTTTTGTCTCTATGACATTAAACTGTTTTAAAACTGTTTTCGTTAATTTTTTTCGGCGGTCTAATTTCTCATACGAGGCTACTAATACCAGAACATCATCCAATTGATCCATATTAGTAAAAATCTGTTGCAATTGATTTACTTGCTTTTGGTACTTTTTGGGAACCTTGGCAGTCAGGAAAAAAGGATTCTTCACGATTATCATCTTTTTTTGACTAAATAAACTAGATTCCGTGATATCGGCAATTAGATTATCCAAACCATCAGTTTCACAATCTATTATCACTTTTTCATAGGAAGAAAAGCGCTCTTCATGCATCAACGAACGGGAAAGATAGTCATTTAAAAAGCTATCTTCCCCAACCAGTATCGTCTGCGGATTATTGCTGGCGGTATTTTTAAATAAGGAAAGTAGTGTCATTTGTTTCTTCACCTTAAAGCTATTAGTTTTATAAACAGTAATAATCATATCACATTCCAAGAACTAACTTTAGTTTCCCAGATACCTCACTTATCCGACCTACCTTCTAGCTATTAAAGCCTATTGCTTTCTGCATTGGGCTTTTTTATTTTGCTTTTACTGGTAAAAAACTAGAGAACTTCGAACTTGCAAACCTGCTATAAGTCCAAGTAATCATTCCACAGTCTTGTGTAGACGCATAAGGAATATGCTGCATTCTTAATGTTGCAATTGTTTCTGGATGAGGATGCCCGAAATGATTATTTCTTCCGGCAGAAATAAAGACCATTTCCGGTTGCAATTGCTTTAAGAAAATGGGATTTGAAGCAGTTTTACTACCATGATGGCCTAGTTTAAAATAATTAGCTCTTAGATGAAAATTGGCCATAATCTCTTTTTCGCCTTCTTGACCTAGATCTCCCGTGAAAAGCCATCTTTTATTTTTTAATTTAAAAGTTAACGACAAAGAATCCTCATTTTTCCCTGGACCGGGCTTAAAAGGATAAACAACATTAAAACTAATCTGAGGCTCAATTACTTGATCACCGGCAATAAGCTCCACTAATTGGTCAGTAGTAAGATGCCCCGCAATTCTTTTGGCAAATGATGGGTTTTTAATGAGTCCGGCAGCCATATACAGCTTTTTTACTTTAATTTGACTTAAGAGCGGACCCAAATCACCAACATGATCTGCATCTTGGTGAGTAACAAAAATGCCATCAATTTGATTTATTCCTAATGCTTTTAATAATGGAAGTGTAATTTTATTGACCTGCGGGGTAAATTTTCGTTTGCCAAAATTAAGTTTGCCGCCGACGTCGATAAGGTAGACCTTTCGCGGAAAAGGCGTAGTGATTAAGATACTGTCTCCCTGCCCAACATCAATGAAACTTACTTGTCCCGTTAAAGGAAAGTGAATCGTACAAAAAAGCAACCCATACAAGAGACCAAGTCCGCCAATAAATTTAATTTTTTTAAGTAAAACACCGTCATTCAGACAAACTATTATTCCACCCGTCACTAAAAGCAATCCCCCACATTGCCACCAATTAATCTTACCAAACGACAATAAGCCCAATTGTGTAGTCGAAATCTGACCAATCATCTTTTCACCGGTTTCTAAAATGAATTCAAAAAAACCAGATATTGTTGGTAGTTTGGCAAAAATGAATAAGTTTAAAAATGTTAACGGCATTACAATCCAGTTAAAATATGGTACCGCGAAAATGTTAAAAATAACGGTTAAAAAATTAAACTGAAAAAAGTAAAACAGTAATAATGGCAATAGCAAAGCATTTAAAGCTATTGACTGTTTAATACTGGACATTTTATTAGTCATTTCTAATCCTAGTGCCAATACATAACTCAATAAAGCACCCACCCCACTCATTAATCGCGGATCAAATAGTAAGTGAATTATGCAGGCGAGCCCCAAGACGTCATATTGTGCGATTGGAATTTTCTTAAATTTGAAGATTTGCTTTAAAACAAAAGTTAAACTAGCTCGAATAAAGCCGGCCTGACCTTTGCTTAAAAAAATCCCAATAACTAATACTAGCAAACAACTAACAAAACTTTCTTTTTCGGTCATCTTAAGAAAGGAACAAATTGCTGTAATTACTATGGTGTAAATGCCAACATGAAGTCCAGAAATACTTAGAATATGAATAATTCCCAGATCTCGATAATTATTTAAGATAATTTGATTAGCTGAATTAGGATTTTCTCCTAAAATTAGTTCGCTGCTAAAAAATCCTAAAATTTGCGGCATTCTTTGAAAATACCTTTGTAATTGGTAGCGCAAGTGATGCAAGTAATCAATTAAACCAGTTCTTTTAAAGGATATTCTGCATGCTTTTAAATTAACTTTTTGCCAAATTTTCTTAGTGGCATAGTATTTTTGCGCATCGAATTGACCATAATTTGTTGCCGGTTCAATTGAATTTACTTCGCCTTGCAAGTCACTTAGCCAGATTGTTTTTCCTTGTTTTGCTTGCCAAATTTGTTTTTGACTTAATTTAACCGTCACTAAGACTTTTTTACCATTTAATGTTCCTTGGCCTGAAAGCCAGTCCTCGCTGAGTTTAGTTTCATCAGGGTAAAGTTTAATCACCGAATTTTTAGTAAGAGATAAAGAGCTGGGACGAGCAGTAAACCAGTTTGCAAGCAAAAAACTAGTTAGAAGCAATAAAAGGACACATACAAGTTTGCGATATTTCACTATGACCAATCCGCATAAATAGACAGCTAATAAAACAGTAACTACTTTAGCTATGATAGTCGTGCATTGGTAAAGCAAAAAACTGCAATCAACTAGTAATAAGGCGGCAACTAAGAACAGACCAGGCTCAAGGACATCAAACTTCGAGTTGATCTTTAAGCGCCGCAAATGTCTTGTCTCCAATTCCAGAAATCTGCTTTATGTCTTCGATACTAGCAAACTGGCCGTTTTTCTGGCGGTAAGCCACAATTAATTCTGCCTTTTTCTCGCCAATCCCGTTCAGCTTTTGTAATTCTTGAGCATTGGCTGTATTAATATTGACCTTGCTGCTTTTTTCTTGTTCTTTCGCATCTGGTGTCTCTTCGCTTCTTGCATTATTGGCGGAAGAATTAGAACTTTCATTAACTGATAAAACAATCTGATTGCCTCTCACTTTTTCTCCGCGATATGGAATGTGGATCTTGTCTTGATCTTTTAGAATTAATGCCCGGTTAACATTTTTTAATTGAGCATTCCTACTTAAACCACCTGCTGCCATAATCAATTCATTCAAGCGAGCACCATTTTTTAAAGTATAAACTCCTTCATTTTTAACTGCTCCCCCAATATCACAAGTTACCTCACTTGTTTTTTGATTAACTGAAGTTGATTCCTTTTGTTTTTTATCATCTAAATCTTGCTTGACAGAAGACGTTGAATTAACCACTTTGGGTTCACTTTTGACGATATTGTTGGCACTTTCTTGCTCACCTTGGCTTTGGTGTAAATATAAAAAGAAAGCGATAATAGCAACTCCAGCAATCAAGACATATTTTTTGTTTTCCAGAAGGAAATCTTTGATTTTTTGCCAATTCATACTTATCACCTCTAATAATAAGTACGAAAAAAAGCCCAGAAATTTTTTCTGAACTTTTTAGCGGTAATGTTTATTTAAATAATTTAAAGCATCTTCAAAGGTTCCAACAGGAACAATTTTCATCTTAGTTTTAATTTCTTTAGCAGTTTTACAAGCAACCGCGTAGTTACTTTCGCTCTTTTTTAAAACCGTGGTATCAGTTGGTGCGAAAAAGACCTCCGCGCCAGCCTTATCTGCGGCCACAACTTTTTTGTCTACGCCGCCAATCGCACCAACTTGGCCTTTAACAGAAATTGTTCCCGTCCCGGCTATTTTATGCCCTTTTGCCAGGTTTTGCTGAGTAAAAGTTTCATAGCTAGCTAGGGTAAACATTAATCCCGCTGAAGGGCCGCCAATTGCTCCAGCATTAATACTTAATTTTGGCTTAGTGGTGATTTTAACGTGTTCAATTAATTGGATTCCGATTCCTGGCTTATTCGTCCCAGCAACTTTCACGATCTTACCAGTAAATTTGCGTTCGCGACCGTTGCGTAGAACATTAATAACGACATTCGAACCGATTTGCATTTTTTGAAAATAAGCGATCATTTCCTCAGTAGAATGAAATCTCTTGCCATTAGCTCCGAGGACGGTATCTCCAATCTGCAGCTTGCTCTTAAAGCTGGAATTTTTTTGAACCTGCATGACATAAACGCCCTCATAATTCAATTTAGGCTTTAATCCAGCCTTTTTGGCTGCATAGTAAATCGCATTTTGCTGACTTGTTTCCATATACCAATTTTGTAATTCTTGGTATTGGCTGCTAGTGGCATCGCCGAGTAATTGTTCCTTGGGAACCCGCGTATAAAACTTTTGCGTATAACTTAGCAGGTACCGCAAAACTGAGGCGGGACGCGTAGTTTCACTCACCGTTACCAAGTAAAAATTATTGGGCTTCTTGTTTTTACTCTTCATAAATAGGTTAATGGGAACAGCTTCTCCTGGCATTTCAATATAGTAATCAGTTGGCCAGCTTAACCCGATGGCAACTAATAAAACTGCCAAAATGGCGAGTAGCCAGTTACGCTTTTTGTTAGTCTTTTTACCTTGTGGTTTTGGATGATCGCTCATTAGCCCTTCCTCAACTTCTCTTTTAAAGCCGCTGCCGAGCTTGCTGGTAAAAAGCTGCTAATATTTCCACCAAACTGTGCAACCTCCTTGATAACACTTGAAGCGACATAACTATTATTAGGTTCCGTAAAAAATAAAACCGTTTCGATTTTAGGATTTAAATCATGATTCATGGCTGCGATTTCCTGTTCATACAGAAAATCTTCACTATTACGCACGCCCCGGATAATTACTGACGCCCCTAACTCTTGCGCAACATTAACAGTTAATTTATCCGGTCGTTTTAAAACCTCGACTTTTGCTTGACCTTCGGTGGCATCTTGCACAAGACTAACCCGTTTATCAACATCAAAAAGATATTTTTTTGAAGTATTAGTCATTACCACAACGTAAACCTTATCAAAAATTTTAACGGCTTTGTTAATCACATCGACATGACCATTAGTAATGGGATCAAAGCTACCCGGAAAAAGTGCGAAACTCATTTATCTTCCTTTCGATAAAAACGAACAATTGTCTTACCTAAATGATGCTTTTTCGTTAAAGAAAAGCCTTCAACTTCACCAATACTGGTTTCATCATCTGTTTCTGCAACCACAATTGCCGCATTAGTTAACAAATCTTTTTCAAGCATTTTCTTCATATCAGCTGCAATTTTTTGCTTAGCATAAGGGGGATCTAAGAAGACTAAATCAAATTTTTGCTTTTCACTTGCCAATTTTTTTAAAGCAGCATTACTAGACATTTTATATACAGTAAACCGATCCTCTTCTTTAGTTAATGCGACATTCTTACGGATGATTTCAACGGCCTGGTAATTGATATCAACAATTGTGGCATGCTCTAATCCTCGTGAAACCGCCTCGATTGCTAGTGCACCGCTGCCTCCGTATAAATCAAGAACCTGGCCCCCCGCAAAAAATTGCCCTAAGCTATTAAAAAGCGATTCTTTGACTTTATCACTTGTTGGCCTAGTTTTCTGGCTTTTAAGCGTCAATAAATTCCGCTTAGCATATTTACCTGCAATAATTCTCATGATAACTGTTCCGTATTTTTTTCTTGTTCTTCAAGCAACTGTTCTTCTGCTTCACTGGCTAAATCTTTAATCTGCTGTTCAATATGTGTACTTGATAAATCAATATTTTCACCGATGGAACGGTCAACACCATTAACAAAATCGAGTGAGTTCAAAACAGCAATAGTTTTATCAGCATCTTTTTGATCAACGTATAAGACGCAATAGTTCATTTTTTTCGAAAAATAAACGATATCGCCAAAGCGTCTCAATTTATATTGATTGCTGACAGAGTTCAGGTAAACGATTAAGCCTTGCCTCTTAGTTACATTACTAGCTACTAAATCATGGTTAATGCTCATTAATAGCCTCTTCCTCTTTTCTAATTCGTTCATTTGCAGCGATATTCAAGACTAGTCCGATTGAAGTCGAAAGCACGATTAAGGAAGATCCACCATAGGAAATAAATGGCAGAGTAACACCAGTAATCGGTAGTAAACCTAGAACAGCCCCAACATTAAATAAAGTTTCTGTAAAAATAATGGTTGTAACACCAAAACAAACTAACGCATCAAACTGTGATTCGGCATGAATACCAACATCCATAATGCTCCACATCAAGTAAAACAACAGCGCTAAAACGGCTAAAGCCCCAATTACCCCGATTTCTTCAGCCGCCACAGCTAAAATAAAATCAGTATATGGTTCAGGTAAATAGCCCCGCTTTTGCATGCTATTTCCTAAGCCAACACCAAACAGTCCACCATTATGGATGGCATAATAGGAGTTGACCAATTGGGCTCCGCCTTTTTGCTCAAGCTCAAAGGGATGCATAAATGACATGAGTCGCCGATATTGGTAACTATCTTGTAAAAACTTGGGGTTCCATTTAATGATTAAAAAAACAAGAAAAAAAACACCAATAGCAATTGCTAACAAGCAAAGGACTGCTTTCTTTGCTGGAACTCCAGAAACAGAAAACATCACTATTACAATCATTGCCAAAATCGCTGTTCCGCCTAAATCGGGCTCAAGAACAACCAAAAACATCATTACGCCGGCTAAAATTGCTGGTCTAGACAGATTTTGAATAATATATCCTTGATTAAAAGAACCGTCATGACGATCAAGATAATAAGCTAAATAAAGCACCAGTGCTAACTTAGCAATTTCGAGCGGCTGTATTTTGATGACTTTCAGATCAATCCAACCTACCGCTCCGTTAACTGCTGCGTCAGAACCTTTAAAAATCTTCAGGATAATCAAATATAGCAGTAGCATCATACTGATACCTAAAAACCAAGCCACAAACTTAGTATTTTTGAAGATTTCGAGCCTTAATAAGAAAGTTACTGCCGCAAAAAGGAAGACAGCAAACACAGCATATATTGCTTGTTTGATTCCATATGTTGCCGGCTTAAAACCATTTACGAGCAAAATATCAGAACTAGCTGAATAGACCATGATAATGCCAAATACAACCAGTAACAGATAAGGAACTAAAATTTTATAGTCCAGATGTTGAAATTTCTGTCGCAAAAGTAGCCCTCCTTTTTTGTAAATTATTATCCCTTATTATAAAACAAAAATGGCACCACTTCATCAGTGAGTGCCGTTCTTGTTGATAATATTTACTTTTTGTTACGTTTCTTATCAGCTTTTTGCCGTTCAGAAGTGTTTAAGATCTTCTTACGTAACCGAATTGATTCAGGTGTTACTTCACAATATTCGTCATCATTTAAGAACTCAATAGCTTCTTCCAAAGTTAAAGTTTTTGGCGTTCTGATTGCGGCAGCGTGATCCTTACCAGCAGCACGTGTGTTAGTTAAGTTTTTACCCTTAATAACATTGACTGCAATATCACGGTCACGAGATGATTGACCGACAATCATTCCTTCATAAACTTCAACACCGGCACCGATAAATAGTTCTCCACGTTGTTCAACAGTTTGTAATGAATACGTAGTTGATTTACCCTGACTAATTGAAACCAATGCGCCATTTTGACGACCAGGTTCCCAGTTCTTAACAACTGGTTTATAGCAGTCAAAACTATGGTTCAAAATACCATAACCACCAGTTTGAGACATAAATTCATTGTTATAACCAATTAACCCACGTGAAGGAACTAAGAAGTCAAGGCGAGTCTGGTTATTACCAGTTGATTCCATGTTCTTCATTTCACCTTTACGTTGGGAAAGCGTATCGATAACCGAACCCACATATTCATCTGGCGTATCAACTTGCACAGCTTCGTAAGGCTCGCACATTTGACCATCAATTTCCCGGTAAATTACTTTTGGACGGGAAAGTTGCAATTCAAAACCTTCACGCCGAAGTTCTTCAACTAAAATTGATAAGTGTAATTCACCACGACCAGATACTGTCCACGCATTAATTTGGTCAGTTGGTTCTACCTTCAAAGAAACATCTGTCCGCGTTTGCTTAATTAAACGGTCTTCCAATTTCTTTGGGGTAACCTTGTCTCCTTCACGACCTGCAAATGGTGAGTCACTAGCAACAAAGTCCATTTGCAAAGTTGGTGGGTCAATCTTAAGAAATGGCAATGCTTCAGGATCTTCAGCAGAAGCAATAGTTTCACCGACAAAGATATCGTTGATACCACTGATTGCAATGATGTCACCAGCCTTAGCTTCTGTGATCTCATTTCTCTTCAAACCAAAGAAACCAAATAATTTAGTAACCCGGAAGTTTTGTTGTGAACCATCACGTTTCATAACTGTAATGTTGTCGCCAACTTTTACACTACCACGGTAAATACGACCAACACCGATACGGCCAACATAATCATCCCA
Organism: Lactobacillus sp. B4026; assembly: GCF_026535825.1. Lineage (NCBI taxonomy): Bacteria > Bacillati > Bacillota > Bacilli > Lactobacillales > Lactobacillaceae > Lactobacillus > Lactobacillus sp. B4026. The sequence continues at coordinate 60,219 of NZ_JAFNPD010000008.1, read as the reverse complement.
GTCAAGCATTGTAATTTGGAATTGAAGTGGCTCATCAGCATTATCAAGTGGAGCTGGAATAGCTTTAATGATTGTGTCGAAAATTGGGTCCATTGTTTCTTTTTGAGTTGCTGGATCCGGATCATATGAGGAAGTACCATTCAATGCTGAAGCATAAACAACCGGAAAGTCAAGTTGTTCATCATTTGCACCTAATTCAATGAATAATTCCAGAACTTCATCAAGAACTTCTTTAGGACGAGCACCAGGACGATCAATCTTGTTAATCACAACGATTGGTTTAACACCAGCCTCTAACGCCTTCTTCAACACGAAACGAGTCTGTGGCATTGTACCTTCATAGGCGTCCACCAATAGCAAAGCCCCATCAACCATGTGCATGATACGTTCAACTTCACCACCGAAGTCGGCGTGTCCAGGCGTATCCAAAATATTGATGGTAGTATCACCATATTTAACCGCAGTATTCTTAGATAAAATAGTAATACCACGTTCACGTTCAATATCATTAGAATCCATTGCACGATCTTCCAGAGCCATATGTTCGGGCAGAGTGTCGGATTGTTTCAATAATTGGTTAACCAAAGTTGTCTTACCATGGTCAACGTGAGCTATGATAGCTATATTCCTAATATCGTCTCTTCTTTTTTCTGACAAAAGTATTCCTCCTCCACTCCTCAATAAAAAAACTGTGACAATGTCACAGTTTCGGCGGCACGTCAAAAACATGCTAATCGAAGTGTTTCATATCTGTATATTTACGCTCATTGATTTTAACACCTAACTATATACTGGTCAACGTTTATCCCTCTTTTTCAAATTAAAAATTTAGTATAGAATAAAAAGCAGACAAATTAGCCTAACTTATGGTAAAAATATAGATATAACTTTTTATGAAAGAGTGAATGTAATTGATTTTAATGAAAGATATTACCCGCGACGGTGATCCTGTGTTACGACAAGTAGCAAAACCGCTAACTTTTCCTTTAAGCGACCATTATCGCCATCTTGCTGATGAAATGATGGAATACTTAATTAACTCACAAGATCCAGAAATCGCTAAGAAGCACCAATTGCGTGCCGGTGTTGGACTTGCAGCGCCGCAGGTTGGCGAAAGCGTCCAAATGGCATCCTTGCTCGTACCCAACGATAAAAACGAAATTATTTTTAAAGAAACAATTGTTAACCCAGAAATTTTATCTGAATCCGTTCGTCAAGCATGTCTCAGCGAAGGCGAAGGCTGTTTAAGTGTTGATAAAGTGATTGATGGTTATGTACCACGACCTGATAAATTAAAATTTCATTATTATACAGTCGATGGTGAAGAAAAGACAATTCGGCTTAAAGACTACCCTGCCATTGTTGCTTCACACGAAATTGAGCACTTACGTGGTCACCTCTTTTATGACCGGATTAACAAACAAAATCCGTTCCAATTAGATGATGATACTGTTGTTATTTATTAATTGAATATACCCGAAATTAAACCGTCAGCTGGTGTTTGACGGTTTTTTTATTAAACTATTAGAACTCGATTCTATACTTGAAATAACAATTATGGTAAAATTTTACTAGCTATTGGATACTTTAAGCTACCCAAACAAGAACGTTTTATTAACTGAATAAGGAGAATACAAATATGATCTACAAAGTTTTGTATCAAAAAGATAAGGTAGTTAACCCTCGTCGTGAAACTACTCAGACTCTTTACTTAGAGGCTGAAAATTTAGTCACAGCTAGAACTTTGGTTGAGGAAAATACCCCCTACAACATTGAACTCATCCAAGAATTAGCTGGAAATTCACTCGAATATGAAAAAGAGCACGCTGATTTTAAATTGACGTCTTTCGAGAGTAAGAAGTAGTTTAAGTGCGTATTAAAAATAATGAAGTCGCTGTCGTTGCAATCGGGGGGTTGCACGAAATCGGCAAAAATATGTATTGTGTTCAATACCAAGATGAAATTATCATCATGGATTGTGGAATTAAATTCCCTGAGGATGACCTTCTTGGTATTAATTATGTTATTTCCGATTATTCTTATTTAATTAAGAATCGGAAAAAAATCAAAGCCTTGGTAGTTAGCCACGGACACGAAGACCACATTGGCGGGATTCCATTTCTTTTAGAAAAAATACCTGAAATCCCCGTATATGCTACACCTTTTGCACTTGCATTAATTAAGGGAAAGCTTGAAGAACATGGTATTTTGCGGACAACTGAACTTCATGAAGAACATGAAGATACGGTTCTGAAATTTAAGAAATTAACTGTTACCTTCTTTAGAACTACTCACTCAATTCCTGATACACTCGGAATCGCGGTTCACACACCACTGGGTGCGGTTGTTTTTACTGGTGATTTTAAATTTGACCTAACTCCAGTAATGAACCAACCTGCACCAGATTTTCAGAGAATGGCTAAACTTGGTAACGAGGGCGTGCTGGCCCTTCTCTCGGATTCGACTAATGCCGAAGTTTCGCAATTTACTAAATCGGAAAGATTCGTTGCCCACTCACTGCATGATATAATCACAGGCATTCATGGCAGAATTATTTTTGCCACCTTTGCCTCCAACCTCTACCGGGTATCAACAGCAATCGAAGCGGCAATTGATACCGGAAGAAAGGTTGCCATTTTTGGTAGAAGTATGGAAAATGGCGTCCAAAACGGAATTGACCTCGGCTATTTAAATGTACCTGAAGGTTTAATCGTTGATGCTAATGAAATCAATCATACTCCAGCTGAACAAGCAATGATTCTTTGTACTGGCTCTCAGGGAGAACCATTAGCCGCTCTTTCCCGCATAGCCAATGGTACGCACCGGCAAATTAGTTTGCAGCCGGGCGATACCGTAATCTTTTCTTCCAATCCAATACCAGGTAACACTTTAAGTGTTAACCACCTCATTAATAAACTGATGGAAGGTGGCGCAAACGTTATTCATGGCCGCATCAATAACGTTCACACATCTGGACATGGTGGTCAGGAAGAGCTGAAGATGATGGTCAGATTGACTAAGCCAAAATATATGATTCCTGTGCACGGTGAATATAGAATGCAAGTTGTACATACGGAATTGGCACAAGCTGCTGGAGTACCGGAAGATCACACCTTTGTCTTAGAAAATGGCGAAGTCCTCTGCTTTAGCCCAGAAGGTTCAAGAATTGCAGGTCATGTTCCTGCCGGCGATGTTTATGTTGATACGTCCGGAACTGCAGATGTGGGCAATGTGGTTGTGCATGATCGCCAAGTGTTATCAGAAGACGGCTTAGTCGTGGTAGTTGCAACAGTTGACTACAAGCATAAACGAGTATTGGCTGGCCCCGATGTTTTAAGTCGTGGTTTTGTCTATATGCGGGAGTCAACAGAATTAATCAATCAAGCGCAAAAACACATTTATCACATTATCAAAAGCGAAATGGATAAGGTAGAAACGCCTAAAGATAGCGTTGTTCGCAAGGCAATTATTGAGAATTTAGCGGATTTCTTATATTCCAAAACTAAAAGAAGGCCAATGATTTTGCCGATGATAGTTGAGAAAAAATAATTGAAGCCCCAAACGGGCTTTTTTATTTAAAGTAAAAAACAAAATGAATTCTAATTTAAAAATACACCTACTCGTCAATGAAACTGCTGGTAATGGTCGTGCAAAAAAGATATTAGATCGCATGGTTTTATTGCTGATAAAGGAAAAAATAACTTTTGATGTTAAAAAGAGTGCATTTGCCGGTGAAGCCATTCGGTTAGCACAAACATATGCTGACAAGCAGCATTTGAATAACGAAGTTTTAATTATTATTGGCGGTGATGGATCACTAAACGAAGTATTAAACGGTATCAAAAGATCGCAGAATCCGTTAACCCCGTTCGCCTACTTACCGGCCGGAACCGGAAATGACTTTGGCCGTGCTGCTAATCTTCCGAGTGATCCGCAAGTGCTTCTTGACAATATAAAACAGCACGTCTTTAGCCCCACCCTAACTGATTGTGGCTCCTTTAGACTTCCCGAGATTAGTGAGCAAACTTATTATTTTGCGAATAGTTTTGGGATTGGCTTTGACGCATATGTGAACCACCTTAGCAATATTTCTAACCTAAAAAAACTGCTGAATAAACTAAATGAAGGCAAGTTAATCTACGGTCTTCATATTTTATCGGCCTTGTACAAGCAGGATACCTTTCACGTTGATCTGGAGGCTAACGGTAAAAGATGGCATTATAACGATGCCTTTTTAGTAACTACAACTAACCACCCATATCTTGGTGGTGGCATCCCTCTATTACCCTGCGCTAAAATTGATAGTCATAAAATTGACACGGTCATTGTTGAAAAAGATAGCTTAAAAAAATTAGTTAAGCTTTTTCTTGATCTATTAAAAGATGGTTCTCATCTTAATGATCCGCAATTTCATTATATTGAGGCAGATAAAATTACGGTTATAACTAATCAAAAAGAATTCGCCCAAGTTGATGGCGAGCAAATAAAACGACAGCCCTTTAAACTTGAGTTTGCTGTTGATCAATTTAGACTGTACCGGTAAAAACAAAAAGAATCATGAAGAATTTATCTTTATGATTCTTTTTTTGCTTTAAATTTGATAAAGACTATACGATTTTGGATTGAGCAAAAATACTCATTTTACGTGTAAGTTTGTTTAATTCTTGAAGATTGACATGGCTACCAGTAGTACAAATATCATAAATTCCACCATCGTCAATTAAGCGATGCTTAGTCAAATTAAAGCCATTCTGCTGATAAAATGCTAAGCGCTTTTGTCGCTGTTCATAGTTGTCGGCCTCAGAAGTAACGGGCTCAATATCTAAGAAGATCTGCTTAGCGGGGTATCTTTCTTTTAGTAAAGTCAGTACCTGACTGCCATACCCGTGTCCTCTTTTGGTCGGGTCAATTGCTAAATAGAAAAGATAAACCGCCTTTTCATCAACCGCAGTATAAGTGAGACCAATGAACTGATCCTGATCATACAGACCATCAAATTGAACTGCTTTTTTTAAGGACAATAACTGCAACTGCCAAAGTGGGAATCGCTCATTTTGCGGGAAAGCACTTAAATATAGTTTTTTAACTTTCCGATAATTAGCAGATAACCATTTAACCTGTTTAAATTTTAAAATAATACCCTTTCTTTCTCTCTAAAAATTAATCTAAAATGCATCAAACGAACCATTCTTTTTTTCCTTTTTAAAGCAATAATTGAAGATAACAATGCCAACAATTAGCCAAAACAAATTAACCACTACAAAAATTATGTAGGTATTAAGCGGAACGCTTTTACCTATAAATAAGCTCCGTACGATTTCGATACCACTGGCATAGGGAATAATCTGCTGATAAGGCGTAATCATTGGTTGATAGATATTGGAAAACATTACCAGTAAGGCCTGCAATATTGTTGCCCACTGTCCCATTCGCTTATAATGAATTGAACCGGAGGCAAAAATCAGCCCGATACCAAACATTCCTAAGTTTGAAATCAAGGTAAAAACAAATGTTAGTAGAAAAGCAATACACAAGTCAAGCAATGAAAAATGACCAAAAAAGCTCGTGACAATACTGATAATGATTAAATAAATCCAGGTGTAGAGTTCTTCAACAATTGTTTGGACTAAATAGATTAGCCATAAGGGAAGAGCTGATTGCGCCTCAGTTTCAAATATTCCCGATGTTTCATCGCTTTCGACACTACTACTACATGAGTTTAAGGCAGAAACACCATTGCTCCAGAACAAATAGCCGATTAGAGTTATCAAGATGTTGCCCTTGATCCCATATTGCTGACCAATATTATTACCGTTTGCTCCGAATAAAATGAGTAGCAAAGCACCAGCATATATGATCATTTCGGTGATTGTTGCACTGAGATAACGCAGTTTAATTTTTAGCTGCAGCTTAAGCTGAACCACAAACAAAGTTACCAGCTGTTTTAACTTATTCATTTAATTCACCCCTTTAATTCACCCCTTGACTCTAGCTGTATATATTATGGTAAATTGCCAACAAATCAGCTTCTTCGAGATGATGATCAACTACACGCGGAATCACTTTATCTTTAATAAAGAGATATTGATCAACGACCCCCGATAACATCTGAGTATCATGCGACGAAACGAAAATTAGTTTATGCTGATTATTTTTCAGTGCCAAAATGAAGTCTGCCAAATCCTTTTGCGCAGAAATATCTAAGCCATTTGATGGTTCATCAAGGAGGACAAAATCCGTTTGCATGGCGGCACCAACTAGAACAGCTGCCTTCTTCTTTTGACCTGTCGATAATTCTTGAAAAATTGTCTTCATATTTGGAGAAAAATTCAATTCAGCAGCCAATTTGGCAATGCTCTTTTGGGCAACTTTGGGATCAACACCTTTAATTGAGGCAAAAAATTGACAATTTTCCCAAGTATTCAGCCGGTTAATTAGTCCTCTTTCACCAGAAGCAATAAAAGACGTGTGTGAACTTGCCCATTTAGCATAATCTTGGGCTACTTGATCATTGGTTATTCGGCCTTCCGTTGGCTCCAGAACTCCTGCAATAAGACGCAAAAGTGTAGACTTGCCTACACCATTTGGGCCGATTAGGCCTACAACTTTTGGCTGAACATTAATTGTTAAATCAATTTGATTTAAAACCATTTTTTTGCCATATTTTTTTGTTAGTTGCTCAAATTTTAGCGCCATTGGCAAGTCCTCTTTTCATTAATTTTTAAGAATTAATGAATTATAACATTGAAGTGTAACAATATCAACTTAGGTAGGAAATCGCTGCGGCAAGTTGGACTAATTCCATTATGACCGCAACTAAGCTTTCTTCATCTGCTTGAGCCCAAATTTCACCCGTATTTGCATCATATTCAAAGCCATCAGCTAAAATTAGTTCTTCTGCCGAATCTAGCAAGTTTTGATCACTGGCACTGGGATCAATTTTAAAAAGAGTTCGACCATCATCGCCAACCCGGAAATAATTATCTTTTTGTTCTACAAAACAATAGATTGACTCACCCATTGCATCTTGAACAAACGTAACAATTTCCCAAGCATTATCTGCGATCTGACAAATTTGCGTCTGGTCCTGGACCCACGAGCCGATTGCCTTTTTTAATTGTTGACTTTCATTAGCAAAATTTTGGTTCATTTAAAAAGTTTCTCCTATTCTGAGTTAATGCTTCATTCCTGGCTTAATATCAGCCATTCCAATCATTGGGTCGATTTTACCAGCGTAAATTAATTCAGAAGTAAGTAAATAATCTTTAGGCTTTTCTTCTACCTGCTCGTCTACTTTTGGTGTTTCTACCTTTTTCTCAGGGGTTGTCTGACTAACAACGCCTAATTGCTCTTGCAATTTCTGACTTAAACCAGTTTGCCGATCATTACCAGAAGTATTAAGCGCCATCACATACGCCCGAGGATCGCCAATTAAAACCAAGTTTTTTTCGGCACGCGTAACCGCCGTGTACAGCAGATTCCGTTTCAACATAACATAATTTTGCATTGTTAAACTCAAAATTACTAGTGGAAATTCCGAACCTTGGGCCTTATGAATTGTTATTGCATAAGCTCTGGTCAAATCAAATAAATCTTTTTTGCTAAAGTTTATTTCCCGTCCATCAAAGTCTGCAGTCATACACTTTTGCGGATTTTTTTCATCAATCGCTAAAATTTTACCAATTTGACCATTATATATATCTTTTTCAGGGTTATTTTGTAACTGTAAAACCCGATCCCCTATCCGAAAAGCTTCATCATGAACTTCGAGGATTTTACCGTTAGGTTTAGCCGGATTCATAATTTCCTGTATAACATTATTCAGATTGGTTACTCCACCTGGTCCTTGATACATGGCACCCAAGACTTGAATGTCATCTTTAGCAAAACCATGGGCAATAGCTCTTTCAACTATTTGGCTTACTACATGATCAACTTCATGCGGCGGACAAGAAATGAAAGAATAATTTTTAGTTTTAGTAAACAAAGATTGCTGATCTTCACCCTCATTAATATCATGAGCCAACGTAATAATACTCGAGTCGTCTCCTTGACGGTGGATTTGCTTTAAAACAGTTGTAGGAAAAGCATTAGCCTTAATTAAATCACTAAAGACATTGCCTGCACCAACCGATGGCAATTGGTCCTTATCCCCAACAAAAACGATATGCTTTGTATCATTAATGCTAGAAATCAGTTGCTTAAACAAAAACATGTCAACCATAGACATTTCATCGATAATTAAAATTTCGCCGTTTAATTCGTTTAAATCAGTAGCGTCATTTTCACCAATTCCTAATCCCAACATCCTGTGAATGGTCTTGGCCGTAATACCGGTAATCTCTTCCATTCTTTTAGCAGCCCGACCTGTTGGAGCAGCTAGCAAAAAAGGCGGATCGCTACTGTACAAAGACGAAGCAGGAATTTCAGCCAGCTCTCGCAATGAAAGTAAAATACCATTGATAATAGTTGTCTTACCTGTTCCCGGGCCACCTGTCAGAATCGAAATCGGGTTAGTTAAAGCATTTTTAATGGCCAGCTTTTGGGTGTCGTCATAGCTAATTTTTAATTTCTTCTCAGCATTTTTTATGACCGTTTGAATTGCTCGTTCCTTATATGGCTTGGTGGTATTCTTCCGCTCAATCAAATTCTTCATCGTGAGAGCAATTTCGTTTTCAGTCTCAAAAATAGACTGCAATGCAGCATCTTCACCAGATACAACAATTTTGCCCTGGTGCTGGAGATTGTTAACGCACGTAGCAATGGGATCAAATTGTTTAATTTGTAATAACTTACTTGCTTGCGTTAGAAGTAAAGCCAACTTTACAAAGGTATTTCCCTCTTTACTTAGTTCATCGAGTAAGATTTGGAAAATTGCACCATTAATACGTCGCGGATCATCGGCAGCAATTCCTAATTTACTGCCCATTCTATCAGCACTTTTAAACGCATAGCCCGTAACTTCTGCAATCGCGGCATACGGATCTTGCTCCAATTTAGCTAGAGTTTCACCGTGATAAATTTGATACAGTCTAGCTGCCACTTTTTTATTTAAGCCAAATTGTGCTAATTTAAGAACAATCTCTGAGTATGAGTCCATTGAATTAACACCCGAAATCAAACTGTCCTTTTGCTTTTTGGTTAATGGCAATGTAGCCACTTTAGCCGGATTATCTTTTAACACGGTTAAAGCATTTGTTCCTAAAGCTGAGATGATAGTATCCGCAGCCTTTTTCCCAATTCCCGGAAATTTACTGGAACTTAAATAGCGTGTTAAACTTCCTTTTTCTTGCGGAACTGATTGCTTATAGCTGTCACAGCGAAATTGCAAGCCAAATTTATTATGTACGACTAGCTTGCCGTCAAAAGTGTAAGTTCCACCTTCCTGAATATCGCCAAAACTACCAGTAACTTTAATTTCTTCTCGATCATAATCTTCTAGTTTACCAATGATAGTTACATCAAGAATTTTAAAAAGATCCTGATCGTTTTCAAAAACTATTCGATTTAATTTACCGTTAAACTTAGTCATTTTTCTTTTCCGAATCGTTAATCATTTTTAAAATTGCATCATATTGTTCTTGAGCCTGCTGGTAAAATTTAGGATCCTCTTGTTTAGCCTTGCATAAATATTCTTCAGCTTCCTTGCGATTATCATTAAGAGTTGTTATGCCTAGCATGAAATTGACCTTAGCACTTCTTTGATTCTCGTTTATTTGCTGATAGCTCGATTTTGCACTAGTTAAATCACCTAAGCTTAACCAAATATCTCCCAGCAATTCTTTAACCCGATTATCGATATTTTTAATTGTTAATGCATGGGCTAAAGCTTTCTGTCTTTGTCCCAATTTGAGAAAAACCAGAGCCTTTTGGTATAAGACCAAGTCATCATTTGGGATTTTGTTTAGTAACTCTAGGGCTTTAGCAAAATCGCCTTGCAGATATAGACAAACTGCCAAATCATAGTCTAAATCTTGCGGATTTTTAACAAGATGTTTTGCTTGTTCTAAAAGCTGCGTTGCTTGGTCAAAACTCCCCTGTTCAATTAGACAAGTAGCAAGTTTTAGGTAATTTTCAGTATTTTGCGGGTCTGCATCAATTTTAGTAATCAGATCATGAATCTGCTTTTCAGATTGCTGCTTATTTTTTGCTTGGTTATTTTGGTCATTTGTCATAGTGAATCTGTTCCTAATATTTTTCTTCCTAAAAACTTAGTTTCATTCCAAACGAGTAAGTGAAAACTTTTTCCCTGATCGGTCGTTTCCAAAATACTTAAACTAGTATTACTGAGGGCGCCATTATGACGAATATCATAAAGAGGATAAGCTAAAAGTCCGCCCATGATCGCGCTTAAAGCTGCACCATGACTTACAGCAATTACTTTATCGCTATCATCAGGGTATTTTCGAGCAATTTCCTGCGCAAAACTCCATCCACGCTGAATCACGTCTGAATAATTTTCCCCACCGATACTTTTGCCATCGTACTTTTCAGGGCTATCCCAAATATCCGCGACTTGCTGTGGGTACTGCCTAGCAGCCTCTGAAAAATTAAGTCCTTCCATTTTACCCAAGTCAAATTCGCGTAAACGCTTGTCTCGGTTAATTATTAAAGAAGAAGACATACTCGACTTTAATCTTTTGGCAGTTTCATATGCACGATTTATCGGACTAGAATAAAAGCCAGCAAACTCCGTTTGACTTAAATAATGTCCAAGTTTTTGAATATCAATTAAACTTTGGGGTAAGAGTGGAGAATCACCATGTGCTCCCTGAAATTTTCGTTCTAAGTTCCATTCTGTTTTTCCATGCCTTATAAAATAAATCTGCATTACTAATCGATCAATCTCCTCTTATTGTTACCTTCATAGTTTATCATTTAATTAACGCAATTGAAAAAAGCAAAAAATTCAATAAGACTAACAATCTTATGTTGTATTTGAAAAAGCCAACAAAAAAAGAAAAATGCTCTATACACATTTTTCTTAATTGTTATTACTGTTTAAACTAGCTGTAATTTTTGCTCATTCTGATAAGCACAATCAATATTGCCGCCACCAAGACACTCTTCACCATTATATAAAACGAGTGCCTGACCAGGTGTAACTGCTCGAGCCGGCTCAGCAAAGTAAACCGTCGCGGTATTGGTTGCTGCGTGGTAATCCACTGTTACTTCAACATCTGGCTGACGGTAACGAAACTTTGCGCTACAATGAAGCGTTAGGTCATGATCAGGCTGACCAGTAAAAAACGTCATCCCGCTTGCCTTAAGCTCAGTCGCATAAAGCAACTTGCTATCATAGCCTTGCTCCACAATTAGTTCATTCTTAGCTAAGTTTTTCCCGACCACAAACCAAGGTGCAGTAGACTCCTTAGTCGAGCCAAGCCCTAGACCTGAACGTTGACCGATGGTGTAATACATCAGACCAGCATGCTCGCCTACGATCTTACCGTCAGGAGTAACCATTTTACCCGCTTGTGCTGGCAAAAATTCACTCAGAAACTTTCGGAAATTACGTTCACCGATAAAGCAAATTCCAGTAGAATCCTTCTTTTTAGCATTTACTAAACCATTTTTAATGGCGATTTCTCTAACCTGCGGTTTGGTTAGATTTGCTAACGGAAAAATTACCCGTTTTATTTGGTCTTGCGTCAATTGACTTAAAAAATAGGTTTGATCCTTATTCCCATCTTTTGGACGCATCATATGAGTAATACCGTTTTTATCAGTCACGGTCTTAGCATAATGACCCATAGCAATATAGTCAGCATCCAAATTTAAAGCAAATTCTAAAAACGATTTAAACTTAATTTGACTGTTACACATTACATCAGGATTAGGCGTCCGTCCTTTTTGATATTCGTTTAAAAAATATTCAAAAACACGGTGCCAATATTCTTTTTCAAAGTTAATTGAATAATATGGAATACCAATCTGATCTGCAACTTTTTTAACATCTTCGTAATCTTCAGTTACGGTACAAACACCGGCGTCATCCGTGTCATCCCAGTTCTTCATGAAAACACCGATAACATCATAGCCCTGCTCTTTAAGCAATAATGCAGATACAGAGGAATCAACTCCGCCACTCATTCCAACAACAACTCTGGTCTTTTTAGCCAATTAAATCAATCCTTTACAGCAACAATAATATTACGCTCTTCAAGATCTTTTAAAATATAGTTCAAAAGTTCAACCGTGGGCGCTAATTGCTTGTTTTTAAAAATATTTACTTTTTGCAAACCATTACGATCCGTAATGACCATCGTTAAATGGTTTAAATCTTTGTTAATCGTCATCTTAAGCTTGGTTGGCGCATTATAAGGTGAATCATTGTACAAAGGATGTTCGTAATTAAAATTCCCTTTAACTGTTTTAACAAAGCCCGCATCAATTAATGCATAAAGCTTTAGTTCTGGACTAAGCGTAAATTTACGATTATCACCATTGATTATAACTGTATTTGCCATGATTACACCTCTTGCTTACAAATAATAAGTTAATTTTTCTTAAAAAGCAACTAATTTTCCCTTTGTTGGACTTTTTTAACGATCTTGCTTAGTTGCTCAGCAAATTCCTCTACTTCTGTTTCAGTATTATACCGGCCAAATGAAATTCGGATTGATTCTGAAATTCTAGGAGAATCTTTACCAAAACACGCAATTAACACATGTGACGGCTCAAGTGAACCAGCTGTACAAGCGGAGCCACCCGAGACAGCAAAACCAGCTAGGTCAAGATTAGCCTGCAGCACTGTAGTTGAAACACCATTTAGGCGTAAATTTAGAACGTGATGGGATACATTTTCACCCACGCCACCATTAATCTGATAAGCAATTTTTTCTGCAGTCAATTTGTCTAAAATAATTTTTTGTAATTTTTGATATTTATTCTGCAAATCATTCTTATCAATAGCAGTAATTTCTGTAACAGCTTCACCAAAACCAGCAATACCAGGAACATTCTCCGTTCCAGCCCGCCTTTTAGTTTCTTGCTCTCCACCGTAAACGAGTGGCGGTAACTTAATTTGGTTATTTTCATATAAAAAGCCAAGAAATTTGGGACCATTTATTTTATGGGCTGAAGTAGACAACAAATCTATCTTCATTTCTTTGACATCCAAATCAATATTACCCAGCCCCTGAACCGCATCAACATGAAAATAAGCGTTGCTTTGAGCTACAATTGCCCCAATTTCCTTTAATGGATTAATTGCCCCAATTTCATTGTTGACCGCCATGATTGATACCAGAATCGTTTCAGGCGTTAAAGCTTTTTTTAGGTCATTAAGAGCAATATGACCATGTTCATCTACATCAAGATAAATTACATCAAAGCCTTCTTGCTCCAACTTTTTCATTGGATTTAAAACAGAAGGATGCTCAATCTTAGTCGTAATAATACGCTTACCTTCGTTTTGCCGACTGTGAGCAGTACCTAAAATAGCGGTATTATTACTTTCGGAGCCCCCAGAGGTGAAGATGATTTCATTATCCTTGGCATTAATCGCTGCCGCAATTTTTGAACGAGCCTGATCAATTACATGCCGTGCTTTTCTCCCCAACTCATAAGTGCTAGAGGCATTGCCAAAATCATCCTTCATCTCCTTGGTAATCACATCAATCACTTTGGGAGACATCGGTGTTGTAGCTGCATTATCAAGATATATTTGTTTCATGATTTAATTCATCTCTTCTAAATAGGCACAAATTAACTTAGCAGCCTTTGCCCCTACCTTTTGCGCAAAATGATCGAAATCTTCATTTGCATCATTATCGCCATTATCTGAAATAGCACGCATAGCTACTAATGGTTTATTGAAATGAGCGGCAACCTGTGCAAAAGCTGCTCCTTCCATTTCAACTCCTAAAGCAGTTGCAAAGTTCGCCTTAATCGCCTCTTTTTGCGCTTCAGAGCCGATAAAAGAATCTCCAGTAACTATTAAACCTTCTTGAAATTTAACGTTCTGTTGCTCTAAAAAAGTAGCAAATCGTTTTCTAGCAGGTGAATCTAGTTTAAAAACTGCGGGTTCTCCCGGAATTTGCCCTTCAACATAATCGCCAGCAAGAGTGTTATGCGCATCATGATAAGCAAAAGCGTTAGCTAGTATCAAATCTTCTTTGTGCACTTTCGCCTGTAAAGATCCAGCGGAACCAGTCATGAATATTAAGTCAATATCCACTTTGCTTAGCAAGCTAGCTAGGTTCATCGCAGCCTGAACTTTACCTATTCCACTCAAACCAATATAAATATCATTATGGTTAACGCAAAAATGCTCGAATAACGTTGATCCGAACATTTCTTTGCTACCAGAGTGAAAATACTTGTGATAATATTCTGCCTCAATTTCCATCGGGACAATAATTGCTATCTTCATTTTTACCCTCGTTAATTTTATAGATGAAATAACGCCAGTAATACCAAAATAATTAAAACTAGCATAATAAAAATTGCTCGATTCAATTTTTTCTTTAGTCTAAGACCTTTTTGTTCACTAGTAAGTGCACGGTCATTCGGGGAAATATGCGAATTAGCAGTTTTTTGGCTAAAATTGCCTTGTTTTCTCCGCTTTTCGCGCGTATTTTCCCTGTTTGGCTGCTGAACATTCGACGCACCCTCATTTTCAGACCGAGTAAATTCAGGGTTAACGTCAACTTCCTCATCATTGCCATCAAATGCCGATTTAATTGTATTGAAAAAGCCCTTATTCTTTTTATGCTTATTTTTCTTACGGTAATCTGATCGTTTTTCAGTCATCTTAATCCTTTGCGTTTGCACCTGTTAAAAGCATATTTTCCCATACGCTCATTGCATACAATGTCTTTGCATCAACAATTTTACCCTGTGCAGAAAGTCTCTTCAACTCTTCTAAACTGAACCAATGGCCAGTTAAAAATTCATCAGAATCAAGTGGCCTTTTATCAGTCAATTTTGTTAATGTATCGCAATAAAATAAATACAATTTCTCGTTGGTAAAACCAGGTGACGAATAAAAATCTGTGATTTTTTCCCAATAATCGGCATGGTAGCCGCCCTCTTCATTCAGTTCCCGTTTCATCGCGTCCAAAGGACTCGCATCAGTTTCGTCAACCAAACCTGCAGGAATTTCTAAAGTTAGTTCCTTAATTGGTTCCCGCCATTGTTCAACTAAAAGCATTTCTTGCTTTTCATTTACGGCAATAGCTGCCGCTGCAGGTTGATGCTTAACCACTTCTCTAAGAGTAGTTTCACCATTAGGTAATTTAACTGTTCTAACCGAGAGGTCAACAATTCGACCTGAGAAAATCTGTTTTGAAGAAATTTCAGTTTCTGTTAAATCCATTTATTCACTTTCCTGTAGATTGGGCCAAGTAAACATTTACGCACTGAAGCCCATTTTTTCCTTGAGCAAGTTGATATTTAACTTTTTGCCCAACTTGAAGACGACGATAGCCCTCTTCTTTAATTGCAGTATAAAATACAAAATACGATTTATGGTTCTCACTATCTTCAATAAAACCAAAACTGCTGTTTTGATCAAATTGTTTTACTGTACCTAAACGCATTATTCCTCTAATCCTTCTTGGACAATATCTGGATAATCACTTTTGACTATCTTAGCACAACGTCCACAAATTAGTGGCAAATCTTTGTCCTCACCAATATCAGTTCTGATCATCCGGCAACGTGGACAAACCTCGCCTTCAGCACGTTCAACAATATATGCCCCATTAGTCAATTTTTCGGCATTTGCAGGTGCTGGGGCAGTTGCAATGGTTAATTTAGAAACAATTAAAATTTGTCTGAAGTTGGCATCAAGTTTAGCTAAAACAGCTTTAGTTTCCTTATCAGGATAAATTGTCACTGCAGCTTCAAATGACTTACCAATCAACTTTTTATCACGTGCTTGCTCTAAAGCCTTCAAAACATCGTCACGCATACTCATAAATTGTTTCCAGTCTGCTAGTAGTTCCGCCTCATTTTGATATTCGGAAACTTCTGGCATGTCAGCTAATTGGACATAGTCTTCTTTTTCTTTTAAAAATGACCAAATTTCTTCCATCGTGTGAGGCAAGATTGGCGTTAATACTTTGGCTAATTTGACTGCTGCATCGTAAATAACGGTTTGCATTGAGCGTCTAGCATGACTGTCTTGACCTTCAATATACAAAACATCTTTAGCGAAATCCAAGTAGAACGCAGATAAATCATTTGAAATAAATGAAAAGACCTTCTTATAGACCGTATTAAAATCATATTGCTCGTATTTATCTAAGCAAGTTTTTACCAATTGGTTCAAAAGTACTTCGAGATATTGATCAACTGAGTTTAACTCTTCATACGGAATTCGATCTTTTTCTGGATCAAAGTCAGACGTATTGGCAAGCATATAACGGAATGTATTTCTAATCTTCCGGTAGCTCTCTGAGGTCTGCTGCAAAATATCCTGCGAAACGGCAACGTCGGAAGTTGCATCTACAGAAGCAACCCAGAGTCGAATAATTTCGGCTCCCATCCGTTTGATTACATCATTTGGTGCGATAACGTTACCAAGTGACTTAGACATTTTATGTCCCTTATCATCAAGGACGAACCCTTGAGATAAAATACTGCGGTATGGCGCTTGTCTTGTAGTAGCAACTGAAGTAATTAAACTTGAGTTAAACCATCCCCGGTATTGATCACTACCTTCAAGGTATAAGTCGGCAGGAAAACGCAAGTTTGGTCTTTTAGCCATTACAGCTTGGTGTGATGACCCTGAATCAAACCAAACATCTAGAATGTCAGTTTCTTTTCTGAATTCACCATTTGGTGAATGCTCAGAGGTAAAGCCTTCCGGTAATAATTCTTTGGCAGTGTGCTTATACCAAGCATTTGAGCCCTCTTTAGCAAAGATTTGCGCAATATGCTCAATTGTTTCTGGCGTTACGATCGGCGTATCATCTTCGGCGTAGAAAATTGGTAACGGAACACCCCAAGCACGTTGACGCGAAATTACCCAGTCTCCCCGGTCCTTAATCATATTATGCAGACGAACTTTACCCCACGCAGGTGTGAAGTTAACTTTATCAATTTGATCAAGAATTTGTTGACGACATTTTTCGATTGAAGCAAACCATTGAGTTGTGGCGCGATAAATTACGGGCTTCTTGGTACGCCAATCATGTGGATATGAGTGGGTAAAGAAACTCAATTTTAGCAAATTGCCGGATTTGCGCAATTTTTCTGCAACTACTTTATTTGCATCATCATAAAACATGCCCACTAAATCGGGATCTGGTACTTCAGACGTAAAGCAGCCTTTGTTATCCAATGGACTAAAGACAGGCAAACCATACTTTTGGGCTACATTATAGTCATCTTCACCAAAGCCCGAAGCTGTATGAACTAAGCCTGTACCATCTTCTGCGGTAACGTGCATAGCGTTCATCAACAGTACATCCTGGCCATATAATGGATGAGTTGCCAGCATACGGTCCATATCTGAGCCTGCTAGATGCTGAACTACCTCATAATTATCCCAACCTAAAGTTTCGGCAACTGCTTTTAAGCGGTCAGTTCCAACGACATATTTTTTGTCATTTACTTTTACAACGGAATAGTCAAAGCTTGGATTAACAGTAATACCTTGGTTTGCAGGAATAGTCCATGGCGTTGTTGTCCAGATCAAGAAGTAGGTGTCTTTTGGATCTAAAATATTTTTACCGTCTTTAACCGGAAATGCAACAAAAATTGAAGGTGATTTAACATCATGATATTCGACTTCGGCTTCCGCTAAAGTGGATTCACTTGATGGTGACCAATAAACTGGCTTTTTACCCTTATAAATGTAGCCCTTTTCATACATCTTACCAAAAACACGAATTTCTTCAGCTTCGTATTCCGGCTGCAACGTTATATAAGGATGATCCCAATCGCCCATTACACCAAGGCGCTTAAAATCAGCCATTTGCTTTTTGATTTCTTTTTTAGCGTAGTCTTCACATAATTGACGGTAATCTGCTCGACTCATTTCTTTGCGGTTAACGCCCTGTTTCGCTAATTGCTGCTCAATTGGCAAGCCGTGCGTATCCCAGCCAGGAACATAAGGAGCATAGTGACCGCTCATATTTTTAAAGCGAACAATAATATCCTTTGAAATCTTATTTAAAGCATGACCCATGTGAATGTTGCCGTTAGCAAACGGAGGACCATCATGTAAATCAAACCGTGGTTTACCCTCATTTAATTTTAGCCGTTGCTCGTATAATTTATTTTCATCCCATTCTTTTTGCCACTCGGCTTCACGAACTGGAAGATTGCCGCGCATTTTGAACTTAGTTTTACCTAAATTCAGCGTATCTTTCACTCTCATTTAAATTCCTTTCTGTCAAAAAACCTCGTCCTAAAATTAGGGCGAGGTTTATTCATCGTGGTACCACCTAAATTGAGCTTTTAAACTCCACTTATAGATTGCGTAACGTGCAATTACCGAATAAACAATTTAGTTAGCAGCTGATCAACTATCGAGCTCTTATATTAGCCTTACACCACCGCTAATTCGCTGATTTGCTTTCAAGTTTTACTGCCTGTTTATTATTTATGATTCTTATCACTATCGGGAAAAATAATTTGCGCACCTGGTTCTACAATTGGCGCATTTTCATTTTCTCGTAAATTCACCGTTTCAGAATTAGGACTATCTCCAGCCATTGGCTTAGGATCATCTGCGGTGTCTTCATCAAAGTTTACTTCATCATCTCCGCCATTGTCAACCTCAACAGTAACATCATCGTCGTCATCTTCATCAACAACTTCTTCTGCATCTGTTAACATGATAGGCTCAGCACCATCTGGTGGGTAAAAACGTTCAGTCGAAAAATATTTATCAAGGGCCTTTTGCCATTTCTCATCATCAAGATTTTTGATTGCTTGTTGTAAAAGTTCTTGAATGTAACGTCTATAACCCGCAACTTCTTTTTTAACCCGATCATAATCTGCTTTGATTGTATCTAATTGCTGCTTCTGGTATTCAGTATCAACTTTAGCTTGAGCAGTTTCATTATGAGCTTGTTGCGTAGCTGTATTAATGATTTCTTGGGCTTTTACATGTGCATCAGCTAGTTGAGCCTTGGCTGCTGATTCATTATTATGAAACCTGGTTACTTCCGCTTGTAATTTTTCAACTTGATGATTTAGTTGTGTAATTTGATTTTTCAAATCAACCGTTTCATCAAGTGCATCTCCATAATCATCAACAATCCGATCTAGAAACGCATCAACTTCATGCCGATCATAGCCACTTAGGCCTCGTTTTTTAAATTCTTGATCATGAATGTCCATGGGGGTTAGTTTTTTTGTCTGTTTTTTCTTGTCTGCCACAGCTTCAGCACCACCTTAAATTTACCTTTTCTCGTAGACGAGATATTCATTACCTGGCATCTTCCAAAATGTCGCAAACTAATGATATCAGTTTCTTTTACTATTATATTAGAATCTCGCACTCCATGCCAATTTAATTTCACTAAATTCGCGGTAATTGCGTCTTTGATCATTTTACGACTTTGTTTACTAATGCCCGATAATACTGCATCAATTCTTAACGATGCAGCGATAATCGTTGCGTCAGTACTATCATCTTCAGCATGCAAAATATCTTTGGCAGCAATTGGCCGAATTTTAACTTGCGAGCGGCCAATTCGGCTAATCTCTTCCTGAAAAAAAGTAACTAACTCATTTTTTACAAAGATTTGCCAATGACCCGCATTGTCAGTAATGATATCACCAAAAGTATCAGTTTCGATTCCAGAATTAACTATGCTACCTAAAATCGCACTATGCGATAAGTGCGCGAATTTTTGCGGATACACTATTTCGCAAGGTGTAATTTCATAGGCGCAAGGAGCTAAATTGACCCAGTCCTCAGCCATATAAACCCGTTTTTTCTCAGCATTAGTGTATCCACCAAATTCTTGAATAAACAGGTCGTTACCACTAATTGTTTTTAAAATATCTCGTTCACCAGGATTTAAAAAATCAGTCAAAATAGGTTGATGCTTAAAAACAATGCTATTGAAAAAACCGGTCATTTTATCAATAACCGATTTTTCTTCTGAATCAAAATATGGATAGAATTTGCTAGCTTGCCGTTTCTTCATTATAAAAAGATCCTTAATAAAATATTAGCAATCCAGCCCAATACGTAATCTTGAATAAAATAAAGCACTAACAATCCAATTAAAAACGATATATCCAAACCAGTCGAATTAGTTAAAGTTTGAATTGGTCCTTTGCGGAACAGATTTACATAAGGGTCAACCAGACGATCAATTAGTCGACCTACAAATGAATCGCGTAGCATCGGCACCCAGCTCATAATTGCATCAATAACCATAACAATACTGTATACCCAAATAATCCACTTAATGGTATTTAGGATGTAATAAATTGCTGTAAGCATTAACTCAAATTATCTTTCTTATCTACTAAATCGCTAATTTTACCATTAGTAACAAACTTCGGCGGGGTTGCCAAGAAAATTTTGTCACCAATACGTTGAATCTCGCCATTTAACGCATAAACAGTGCCAGTAATAAAGTCAACGATTCGACGCGCTGAGGCATCTTCCATTCGACTGAAATTAATAATTACTGCTTTATTACTCAGCAAGTTTTGTGCAACATCTTTTGCGTCTGAATAAACACGGGGTTCATACAAAACAATTTTGCTTTTAGCAGAATTGATTCCAGATTTGATGGAAACCACTTTATCATGATCAATCGCACCATTTGGAATATTATCCTCATCGGTTATTTCTTGGTCATCAACATATTCTTCGCCGTCTAATAACTCGTCTTCGTCATCAGAAACACCGAAAAACTTACCTATTTTACTAAAAGCCATTACATTGCCTCCTATTAGTTTTCACCACGGTGTCTAAAAAACGGGATATCATCTGTATCATCGTCGTCAATAGCACTCGTTTCAATTTGTGAAATACTGCTTTGGTCGTCATCATCAAAAGAAGTCTGTCTTTCACTAGATTCAACACTGGCTGGTGTCGAACGTCTAGTTTCTTGGGTGTCATCACTATTTAAGCCCCAAACACTTGTAGGGTCAACCATAGTCTTATGCTTAGGTGCTGGTTGTACCTGTGTTTGTTGGTTAACCGCCGTTTCTTCTTCAGCAGCAGGTTTTGCAGTACCTTGTTCTGGTACTTGTGAGCGTGACTCTTTGCTTGGCTGAGCCTTAACTTGATGACTGCGGCCAGGTAGCTGCTTTGAAGCCTTTTCTTCAGCCTGCGAACTAATTCCTGTTGCAATAACAGTCACAACAACTTCGTCGCCTAAATTAGGATTAATTGAAGTACCAAAGATAATGTTGACATCATCACCAGCGGCCTTCGAAACTATTTCTGAAGCATCTTGTGCTTCAAATAGAGTCAAATCAGGTCCACCAGTAATGTTCAATAGAACTTGCCGAGCACCATCAATTGAAACTTCAAGAAGTGGTGAAGAAATTGCCAACTTAGTAGCTTCAACTGTTCTATTTTCACCACTAGCGCGGCCAATTCCCATTAAAGCAGCCCCTTGATTAGCCATAACTGTCTTAACGTCAGCGAAGTCGAGGTTAACGTAATCAGTTGAAGTAATCAAATCTGAAATACCTTGCACACCTTGCTTTAATACATTATCAGCTTCTTTAAAGGCATCCATCATTGGTGTCTTCTTGTCAACCATCTCAAGCAACCGGTTATTTGCAATAATAACAAGTGTATCAACATATTGCTTTAATTGCGAAATACCCTCAGCCGCATTTTTTGAACGCTTCGGGCCTTCAAATGTGAATGGTCGTGTGACTACACCAACAGTTAAGGCACCAGTTTCACGCGCAATTTTTGCCACAACAGGTGCGGCACCGGTACCAGTACCACCACCCATTCCTGCGGTAATAAAAATCATATCTGCACCCTTTAGTGCATCTTCGATTGTTTGTTCACTCTCTTCTGCAGCTTTTTGACCTACTTCAGGATGTGAACCTGCACCTAAACCACGAGTTAGTTTTGGCCCAAGCTGAATTTTAGTTTCTGCCTTATTACTATTAAGAGCCTGAACATCAGTATTCGCAGCTACAAAAGAAACTCCTTGTACGCCGTCATCGATCATTCGATTAACAGCATTACCACCAGCACCGCCGACACCAATCACCTTGATGACAGCATTTTTATTGTCGTCCGAATCGAATGTGAAATCCATCTAATTAACCACCTTTAATCAAAGAACTTTTTAAAGAAATTCTTAATGCTTTTATCTTTATTTTGCGTATTATTTTTTGATTTGCCTTGCGATCTCTTCTCTCGCTTTAACAACTCATGTCTATTATATTCTTCTTTTACTTTGGTTTCATTACCAGCAACTGCTCTTTTTGAATTTTTAGCAATTTTTTCGTTGTGCTCTTCTGGTTCTCCCAGTAAGTCTTTACCGTAAATGGCACTGATAACCAAAAAGTCAATATCAGACATTTTATATGCATAGTTTACTATACCATAAGCAGCCGAATAAACTGGATTACGCATCCCAATTTGATCAGGTTGATATATCCGCGTTTTAATATTCAGTTTCGAAGCAATGATATTATCAATTCCCTGAAGCAAACTATTGCCACCAGTAATCACAATCCCACCCGGAAGTTTGAGTGCATCATGCTTTACTAAGCCTTTTTCAATTCGACTGACAATTTGCAAAATTCGTGCATTAATAATTTCACTTAGATAGACTTCATCAACCATTTGCTGGCCGTTAGAACCAACACTGTTAACCGCAAATTTATTCTTAGCTGACGCTAAATTTGGATCAGCGTAGCCATAATCTAGCTTAATTTGCTCTGCATCACTCTTAGATGTGCTCAAAACGGCAGAAACATCATTTGAAATATCACTACCGCCTTCAAAGTCAATATTTGCGTACTTGATCTGGCCATTATGAATAACTGTTGCAGTGGTAACTCCACCACCTAAATCAAGAATAATTGAACCAAATGTGCGCTCACTTTCATCAAGAGCAACACTAGCAATAGCAAGAGGGGTTGGGATAAAGAAGTTATTTTGATAGCCCGCACGCTCGACTGCCTTTTTGATATTATGCAACGGGCTCGCAGGCGCAGTTAACAAAATCCCCTGCACTGCCAAAGAATGTGCAATCATTTTACGGGGATCGTCAACTTCGGTTCTACCATCGATTAAAAATCGACTAGGTAAAAAGGCGATTGGTTCCCTTTCACTTTTAACTGCTGATTTAATTGCTGCTCGAACAACCCGTCTAACATCGTTATTACCGACTTCTTGACCGTTGTCACTCACATTAATTAAATCGCTTGCTGTTTCAAGCTGCAGCATTCCTACCGGAATGCCCGTTACAACACGATAAATTTTTGCATTAGTCTTATTCGCAATTTCTTTTAATGCTCGTCCAATCGCATCCGCTGTTTCATCAATATCAACGATATTACCATGCCGCATTCCTTTATTCGGAACTGCCACCGCACCTATTACTTTGCCTGAATCCGCAACAACTGCTTTAACGCTGGTAGTACCTATATCCAGTCCCACCAAAAGATTTGTATTGTCCAAAATTAACCCCCCGTCGATGCTCTTTTAAAAAGTTTAACATAAAAAAAGCATAAATTCAGCTTATGTTAAGCCATAAGCCCGCTTTTCATTTGGAGTAAGTGGGCGACTAAATGCTCCTACTTCCAAATCAATCAAACTGTTTTTTCCTACTTTAGTCTTTATTTCATTATAATACTTTAATTTGCTTTTGAGGGTTGAGACGTTGCCGATGACTACGTTTCCATCTTTCATCAAAAAAATCACTTGCGATTTACGACGGGTATTTCCACTCAAAAGCTTGATCTGACTCTGAAAGTCACTTGGCAAGCTATTAAATAATTTGAGATTGTTTTTCAACGAAACCTCATGATTGTAGCCAATAAAAACCGGCTTATCTTGACTTACTTTATTCCAAGGTAATAATTGCGTACCTAACTTTCCGTGGGATAATATTTTACAATATCCATTTTCTTTTTTAATATAACCAATCGTTTTATATTCATTAATCTGTAAAACTAGTTGATTAAAATGGTTTACGCTAATATTAACATTTTTTACCTCGGTATATTTATCAGTTAACTTATTATTAACATCATTTAAATGAAGTAAATAATCAATAACCTTGTCACTCGGTCTAATTTCGGAAGTTTTAACTACTTCCTTAAGTGGTAAATCTGTTCCACCTTCAATTTTGACACTCTGAATGTTGGCCAGTGGTGAAATATAATAGCCCAAGGCAATGATAAATAAAATAGAGATGCCCACAATTAAGCCTAGTCGCTTAAAAAGAGCGTTTTTACGCTCACTGTGCAATTTAGAAAGTGAGGCAGAGATTTTAGTTTGGTTTTTTCTTTTCTTTTGCTTAGATTGATGATCCAAATAGCGTGACAGCTTTTCCTTGGGATCAATCTTAGTTATCCGCTTTTTTGTCAACTGTCTCACCTCCACTCTTAATTATTTTGCGATTTCTTGCATTACCTTTATTACTTGGTCAGAAGCATTTGGAACGCCAAGCTTTTTAGAAGCATTACTCATTTCATCTGCATATTTGCTATCAAGCAAAATATGGTCGATTGAAGAAATAAAGTTATTAGGATTAAGGTCGTTTTCAGCAATTACTGTTGCCGCACCCTTTTTCTCAAGGTCGAGTGCATTAATCATTTGATGATTATGAGTCACGTTAGGACTCGGAATTAAAATTGCCGGTACGCCAAGAGCAGTAAATTCCGCTATACTTGTCGCACCTGATCTTGAAACTACACACGTCATTTTCGGTAGTAACGCTGGCATATCTTTGACATAAGGAAGAATTTTAATTGTTTTTCCGTAATCAATACCTGCTAGTTTCTTCTGGATTTCGTCATAATAATAAGTTCCAGTTACCCAAATAATTTGATAAGGCTTCTTTTCCAGTTTAGTTAACGATTTTAACATAATCCGATTAATCGCTAATGCTCCACGGGAACCCCCAAAGACTAGGACGGTAGGAGTTTTAGGATTTAAGCCCCACTTACTCTGCAAATCCACCTTCGAGGCAGCCAAACCTAAAACTTGCTGCGAACGAGGGTTACCAGTTTTAACCAGCTTTTTCTTTTCCCGAAATTGTTTAGCAGCATCGTCAAAGGTGTAACATATTTTATCAACATAATGACCTAAAAACTTATTTGCCACACCGACAACTGAATTAGATTCGTGAATCATCGTGGAAACATGCAATTTGGCTGCAGCAAAGACTATTGCTCCACTAACATAGCCACCAGTTCCGACAACTACGTCAGGCTTAAAATCAGTAATAATCTTCTTAGCCTTTTTAGTAGCCTTCATAAATAGGTTAACAGTCGCAAAATTACTTAATAAATGTTTCCGACTAAATCCTTGAATTTCAATTGTCTGAAAGTTAACCCCTGCAGCAGGAACTATCTTCGCTTCAAGTCCTTTTTTTGTCCCAACAAACAGAATTTCATCATTTGTTGCAATATTTCTTTCTTTTAATCTCTCGATTAATGCCATTATTGGATAAATGTGGCCACCTGTACCGCCACCTGTAAAAATAATCCTCATTTTACTTCGTTTTAAGTTCCTTAACAAAATTTACAAAATAATCGCCACGTTCTTCAAAGGTTCTAAACTGATCCCAAGAAGCACAGGCTGGTGAAAATAGCAAAACATCACCTGGACTGGTTAACTCATAGGCCTTAGGGACAGCTTCTTGAAGCGAGTTTTCAATAACAATTTCCTTGATACCGGCCTTTCTAGCTGCATCAGCCAGTAAATAGCGCGTCTCACCATACAGCACGATTGCTTTGACGTGCTTTTTTAGTAGCGGCACCAATGAATCAAAATTAAATCCGCGATCAAGGCCGCCAGCTATCAACACTTCTGGTTCACTAAAAGAAGGTATGGCCACACTTGCAGCCTCGATATTAGTTGACTTTGAATCATTATATATTTTTCGATCGTCTAATGTCATAACATATTGCAATCGGTGCTTAGCTCCGGTAAATGTAGCTAGCACCTTGCGAATATCGTCATCATTTGCGCCCATCATCTGCGCAATTGCACTGGCGACAAGAGCATTTTGCTGATTATGAATTCCTGGGAGTTTCATGTCCTGCGTCTTCATAATCTTACCTTC
The DNA here is from genome assembly GCF_026535825.1 of Lactobacillus sp. B4026. Classification (NCBI taxonomy): domain Bacteria; kingdom Bacillati; phylum Bacillota; class Bacilli; order Lactobacillales; family Lactobacillaceae; genus Lactobacillus; species Lactobacillus sp. B4026. Next base: position 34,018 of record NZ_JAFNPD010000008.1, on the reverse strand, counting down.
ATGGCTCTGCAAATAACCATCAGCGATAAAATAATCTGCTGCTTGATCATTCTCAGAAAAGGTTAGTACCTTGGCCTTGGTTGCTTCTTTTTCTTTTGCTAAAATTTCCTTTTGATCAAAGTTAGCCAAAAAATAATCTTGGAACGTTTGCGTTCGCGTAACATTTAATTTGGCATTAACATAATTAGCAAATGTCTTGTGGTAATCCAAGTGGACATTGTGATAAATATCAACAATTGCCGCAACTTTAGGATCAATATCAGTCACTCCCAATAATTGAAAGCTCGACATTTCAACAACTAGAATGTCATCTTTGGTAGCTTTTTCGACCACCTCAGAAATTGGAACTCCGATATTACCAACAGCATAAGCATGGTGATTTTGCGGGGCTAAATGATGCTCAAGTATTTGCTGCGTCAGCATAACTGTCGTAGTCTTACCATTTGAACCGGTGACACAAACATAAGGTGCCTCACTTACGTTTAGGGCAATTTCTGGTTCAGTAATTACTGGAATAGACAAATCAAGAGCTTTTTTTACCATTGGATTGTCATAAGGAATACCAGGATTTTTGACTAAATAATCAAAATGCTCGTCACTTAATAGTTCGACTGGATGATGACCACCAATTACGCGTACACCTAATTCCTTGAGCTTTTGGGCATGCTCGTTTTGTGCAAGTTCTGCCTGGTCGTTCAAAGTCAGCTTTGCACCAAGTTTAAGCAACAACATACTTACTGCAAAACCGCTTTTTCCTAGGCCTAAAACTAAAATATTCTTATCGACATATTTTTTTATTTGCCTCATTATTTTTTTAACCCCAAATTATTAAATATAAAATACTACCAATTAAACCAACAATCCAAAAAATGATATCAACTTTCCATTCGGAATAGCCGAGCATCTCAAAATGGTGATGGATCGGCGTCATTTTGAATATTCTTTTGCCTGTAGTTTGGTAAGAAATAACTTGAAGAATTACACTAGCCGTTTCGCAAACAAAAACAATTCCAATCAAAAGCAATGACCACGGTCTATTTAAGAATAAACTAACAGCAGCTAATCCGCCACCAAGTGCTAAGGAGCCGGCATCACCCATAAAAATTTTAGCAGGTTTATGGTTAAAAATAAAAAATGAAATTAAACCGCCGATAACACTCATACAGAAAATGAGAACCGCAAAATTCTTTTGCTTAAGAGCCAAATAGGCATATGTCGCATATGCAATGATTGATAACCCTGTTGCTAGCCCATCTAGCCCATCTGACAAGTTAACTGCGTTTGAAAAGCCAACCAGCCAAAAAATTTCAAAAATTGTGAATAGAACAACGCTAGTGACAGTGCCAATAAAGGGAATATATAGACCAAAACTAAAGTGATCCGTTGCTGCAATACCAATAATAATGACTGCAATCAAAATCTGTAGTGCAAACTTTTGCCAGGCTTTTAATCCGAGATTGCGTTTATAAAATAGCTTAATACCATCGTCTAAAAAGCCAATAATACCGTATCCTAATAAACTGATTAATAAAATCCAGATTAATTTATTTAATTGATTTTGCCAGCAGGCAACCCATACGGTGGAAATAACCGTCGAAAGAACAAAAACAACACCACCCATCGTTGGCGTTCCTGATTTTTTTTCGTGCCACTTTGGACCTTCATCTCGAATTTCTTGTCCTTCATGATGGCTCCGCATAAAAATAATCATCCACGGTAAAAAAATACCGGTTAAGACTAATGAACTAACTAATGCAATGATGCTGATTACTAGCATAAAAAGTGCTACTCCTTTAATTTAACTTTGATTTTTGTTCCCGACTTTATGGTTGAATTCACCGAACGACTTTGCTCTTGCACGATGCCAGTTCCCTGAATTGTAATTTTTGCGCCAGTCAAGTCAGCAAACTGGTGCAAATCGTCAATTGTCCAGTTTTTCATATTTGGACAAGTAATCTTGCCGGAAGTCATAACAAACATTCGCTTTCCAGCTTCTTGCTTCTGGTTCTGTTTAATTGACTGTTCAGTTATTTTATCACCACTACCTATCTTGGCAAGCCTTAAGCCCAGTTGACGAGCCTTTTTTTGTGCCTCAGAATAAGGCATTTCTGTGAAGTCAGGTATTTTAACAATCGTTGAATCATCGACCTCATTTTTCGACATTAAAATGACCCGGTTCATCACTGGCTTAAAAATTGATGACAAGATTACTTCTGCTGGTTTAGTCATTTTACGTGGCTGCTTTACAGTAATATAGATACAATACCGCGGATGCTTAGCTGGTGTCACACCGACAACTGAAAAAGTATAATTGTTATCGCCCTTGAGGTAGCCTCCACCTTTAAGATTAGCGATTTGTGCCGTACCGGTTTTAACGGCAATACTTTCACCTTTAATGCGGTAAACAGAACCTGTCCCAATTTGTTTATTTAAGACCCGCCGCATATTTGCCAAAACAACTTGAGCCGTCTCTTTTGAATAAATCGGTTGGCCAACATTTTTTACTTGGTAGCCAGAAATTGTTTTGCCTTCCGCATTAGTAATTTTCTCAACGAATTGGGGCTTAACCATTTGACCGTCATTAGCCAAACTGCTGAATGCCTGCATCATTTGCATCACATTGACGTTAACACCTTGACCAAAACTGGTAACCGCTTGGTCAATTGGCGACTTAAACGCAATTAAACCTGGTTGTTCCCCTGGTAACGTTACATTCGTTTTTTGCCCAATATGAAATTTATTCAGATATTTACGCCAAGTTTTTGCACCCATTTGTTGCTCAATGTGAACAAACCCGGTATTACTGGAACGTGGGAATGCTTGAGAAAATGGAATACTACCCCAGCCATGCGGTTGCCAGTCATGAATTACAGAACCACTAACCGTGACTGATCCTGAATTATAGTACTGATTTGGATGGTAACTACCACTATTAGCTGCCGCAGATAGCGTTAATACCTTGAAAACTGAACCCGGTTCATAAGTATCTTGCACTAAAATGTTACGGTAAGAATGTTCTATGCCCTTTTTTGTTTGCGGATTAAAAGTTGGTCTTTGTGAAGCAGCCAAAATCTTACCCGTTTTCATGTCTTCAACCACAGCCGTCATTGAAACTGGGGCAAAATTATTTTGAACATACGACAAGCGACTTTCAAGATATTCTTGAAGTTGAGAATCAATAGTTAGGTAAAGATTATTACCATTCTTGGGTGGTTGGAAGTTTTGAACACTATTCGGAGTTTGAAAATTAGACGCATCAACTGATGAAATCTGATAACCATCCTTACCTGATAGTTCATCGTTATACCATGCTTCCAAGCCCATTGTACCGACTAAGTTCTGAGTTCGCTTCTTCTTATCATATTCGGGGCTTGCTATCCCAATCACATGAGAAGCAAAATTACCGTTAGGATATAGGCGCGATTGCGTTTCGAAGAATTTAATTCCCGGAAGCTTCATCTTTTCAATTTGATCCTTTTGCTTCTTGGTTAAACCAATTCCCGCAGTCCCAAATTGAACTTGAAAAACAGGATGAGTAGGATTCAAATAATGCAGTATTTGACTACTTGATAATGGCAGCACCTTAGCTAACTTGGCAGCCGTTTCTTCTTTATTTACAACGTATTCAGGCTTATTTTTATAATTGATCGAAGACTTATCCAAGATGGCATAAACAGTATATAGATGCGAGTCCTGTGCAACCGCTAAACCATTTCGATCATAAATCGTTCCCCTAGTTGCCTTCAGAACTTGATTACGCATATAAAGCTGTTCTGTCTTTTTAGTTAAATCTTCTCCACTAACAGTCTTGGAGATTCCAATATACAAAAATCTGCCTATAAATACAAGAAAAACCAAAGCTACGGCTACCTGGAGGAATCTACCTACTGTAAAACGGTATTTGTGAGCTTTGGATTTTTGCGAATTTAAATTACTATTGTGCTTTTTCATTAGCGAATAGTCCTAATATTTTTTTCAATTAGAGTCAACCCTTTACTCTTAGCAATTTTATTCATTCTTGCACTTGAGGTTAACTCACCTAATTCTTGATGTAAATCACTAACTTGATTTTGCCCTTTTGCAACTGCACGTTGCACACTGGTTAATTCATGTTGTGCTGAAGTGGCAGAAATGCTTGAAGAAACTAATAGGGTCATTAATCCCAGTGTAATAATGGTTCCTAGAACAAGTAAAAACTTTTCTAGGCCATTCCAAGCAACGCGACTATGATCTAAGACCTGTCTTTTTCGTTGCTCGGGCTCTTGTTGTTTATTAGGATTAAATTCTACTTTTCTTGCTAAACTATCAGCCATTGCTATTTCCTCTTCACAATTTTTCCGCAACCCGCAACTTTGCACTGTGTGAGCGGTTATTGTTTTTTAACTCTTCATCTGAAGCAATGATTGGTTTACGATTAACCAAGCGAAGTGTTGGCTTCATACTATCTGGTATCATCGGCATTCCTCTCGGAACTTCAACTTCTGAGTATTTCTTAAAAATGTTTTTTACGATTTTGTCTTCGTCAGACTGAAAAGTTATCACACTAATTCTACCGCTTGGCTTCAAAAGCTCAATGGCTTCTTCAAGTGATTCCTGCAAAACATCAAGTTCGTGGTTAACTGCCACTCTTAAAGCTTGAAATGTCTTCTTTGCAGGATGCCCTCCAGTCCGGCGTGCAAACGCAGGAATCGCTTCCTTAATAACCTCTACCAATTCAAAAGTTGTTTCTATTGGTTTCTTTTGTCTTCTTTCGACGATTTTGCGAGAAATTTGACGGGAATATTTTTCATCCCCAAACTTATACAAAATATTAGCTAATTCTTTCTGACTCGAATTGTTAACTAATTGGTATGCATCAAGTTCTTGGCTTTGATCCATTCTCATATCTAGTCTAGCATCGAAACGGTATGAAAAGCCGCGTCCTGCTTGATCAAATTGAGGAGATGAAACCCCCAAATCATAGTATATACCGTCAATGCCATTTTGATAACCAAGATCTACTAGGTTCTCCTTCAAATGACTAAAATTGTCGTGTACAAGCTCTAACTTGGGTTCACTATCAGGATTTAACAAATCCGCAAAGTTTAACTGTGCTGACTTTATTGCATATTCATCTTGGTCGAAACCAATTAGTGTTCCTCGATCAATTTTGCTTAGCAAATATTTTGCATGTCCGCCACCACCGAAAGTTGCGTCTACGTAAAGACCACCATCATGGGGTTTTAAATTTTCAATTGTTTCATGTAAGAGTACACTGGTGTGTTTGAATTCCATAGTCATATTAAAGCTCAATATCGTCCAAATCTTCTGCGATGTCATCATAGTTATCATTAGCTTGGTCGCTAAATTCTTCCCAACGTTCTTTTGACCAAATTTCAATCCGGTCTGAAACGCCAACAATGACACATTCTTTAATCAGGGATGCGTGTTTCTTCAGTGTTGTGGTCAGATTAACACGTCCCTGCTTATCGAATTCGCATTCCATTGCACCAGAGTAGAACAAACGCGTAAAACTACGCGCATTTCTCTTAGTCAACGGAAGTTGTGCTAACTTAGCCTCAATTTTTTGCCATGCTTCAGTAGTATAGCCAAAAATGCAGCCTTCCATTCCACGAGTAAAAATCATCTTGTCACCAATCTGAGTACGCAAACGAGCGGGAATAATTAACCGCCCTTTACTGTCAAGATTGTGATGATATTCACCCATGAACATGGTCTAGCCCCCTTCCAAATAATAATTTACCACATTTCACCACTTCCTACCACTTTTTAGTATAAAATTTACATTTTTTATTTATCCATGTTTAAAAGCAAAAAAAGATCGAAATCCCATGCGAGATTTCGACCCTTTAAGGTTATTTTGCTGGTGTCACGTCAGCCCATTAAATCATCATAAATAATAATCCGATGTACCAGAATATCGTGTTCATGGTGAGAAAGTCCCAGATTTCACGAAAAATTTTGCCCAAAGAAATATTTTTGTTTTTAACTGCCTCGGATATTGCGATTATTATTACTAAAATAAAAAACAACAAAAATCCGTATGGTAAAAATTCAGGTCTTTTTTCCTGAACCACAATTAAGTGGCAGGCAATCACTAAGAAAAATGGGAGAATATCATACCCATGAAACTGTGCTTTTGGAAAAAGCCTATTTAATAAAACTGCCAAAAAAATCCCAATAAGTGGTAATAAAAAAATTAAAAGCATATTTTTGTCCTCTACTATTACTTAATTTCCATTTTAGCTTAATAGCTGTTTGAAAAAAACCATTAAGTAGAATAAAATATTGTTCAAATAGGAGGTCTAGTAATGGCACGGAAACACAAAAAGAAAAAATCAGGTTTTGAAAGATTAACTATCTTCATGGCTTGGCTAATGGCAATTATAACCTTAGCGGCTGTTTTAGTTAACGTTTTAATGGGCCTGGGAATTTTCGAATAAAAAACGTGAGAAATAATTTCTCACGTTTTTTAATTTTGATAATTTTCGAGTTTTACCATAAATGGAAAATTATCAGCTAGACTGCCCCAAATTTTATACGTAACTACTGCAAATACAAGTGACCAACCAATAGTTGGCAAAAAACTGCCAAGTAATGCAGAAACGGAAATGTTGCTGATACCCATTAAGTTCAAAACTAACCAATTATAACTATTAATTAATATTGTACCTAGTAAGACTGCTATCAGCCTTACCCAAAAAACTTCGGGAAAAAAACGTGCAACCTTTTGCAATAGCCAGCACACACAAGGCAAGCAAACAGAATAAAGTCCTAAAACACCAAAAAAGTAAATGTCACTAATTACACCTGCTCCTATGGCTAACCATAATTCTTTGGAATTAGTGTCATCAAATAAGGCAATCAACATCATCCCAATCGGCATTAGTTGATTTACACCCACGTTGAAAAAAGGATGCAAGTACATTGATAGACTACCATTTAAAACTAAGGCCACAAATAACCATAGAGCCAGCGTAAATTTTCGTAAAGAACGCATTAATCCGTCACCGTCCTTTTAATAACGGTTACAACAGACGGATCGTTCAATTCACCAGCTGGGTTTATTCTAATTAAATCTGATAAGCCAAAGGAATCATGAGTCGTAGTTGCTACTTTACCAACTAATAATCCCTTAGGAGAATTACCACCCATTCCACTGGTATAAATTTTAGTCCCCTGTTTTAGCTTTTTGCTATCAATTGCTTGAGTGAAAGCTAAAGTTTTATTACCAATAACAGTAATTATGCCATGAACCTTTTTGCCATTGGTTGCTTCTGCTTCGACAGCAAACCGGTTAGCAGACTTATCAGTCGCAGTAATCAATTCAACTTTTGCTGAAGCTGCACTGACTTCAATAATCCGACCGATAACACCGCCACCAGACATAACCGCCATATTTTTCTTGAGGCCGGCAGTTGCACCTTTATTAATCACAAGTAAATCTGTCCAACTATCAGGTGAACGAGAAATCACAGAAGCATTAATCATATCAAAGTCGGTTAGAGTCTTCTTCACTTTTAGCGCTTCTTTTAATTGACGATTTTCAGCCTCTAGACTGGCATTCCGTGTCTTCGTTTGTTCTAACTCCGTTACCCGACTTTTCAGATAATTATTTTCATTTTGTGTATTTAGTAAGTCATGAACCGTGTTAAAACTGCCAGAGACAAGTCCAATTGGAAAATCAACAATTCTTGCTCCTACAGCAACAATATCATTGCCAAAGCTTTGAACAACTAATGGTGTGCTTCTTTTATTCCGCAAGCTTACAGATCCGCCAATGATTGAAAAAATCACGATAACGGCAATACAAACTGATAATAATTTTTTGTTTTGTAGAAACTTCTTCATCTGGAATTGATCCCTAAAGAAAAGCCGGCATAAACAGCCGACTTTTAATATTATCTGCGACTTCTACGCATTACTTCGATATTTTTAAGAGACTCGCCGGTGCCGATTGCAACACAGTCAAGCGGATCTTGGGCAATAAAGACAGGAACTTTAGTAGCTTCTGAAATTACATCTGGTAAGTTCTTAAGCAGTGCGCCACCACCAGTTAAAACTATTCCGTGATCAATCACATCAGCAGCAATTTCTGGTGAAGTTTGCTCAAGTGTTTCTTTAATTGCAACAATAATATCTTGGACAACATCCTGAATTGCCTCAGAAACATCGACAGCTTTTACATCAACGGATTTTGGCAGACCCGTGACTAAATCACGTCCGCGAATATTCACTGCCTCAATATCCTTTGCTTTATCAACCGAAGCTGAGCCAATCTGGATTTTAATATCTTCAGCTGTCCGTTCACCAATAAGCAAGTTAAAGTTTGAGTGAACGTAATTCACAATAGCAGCATTAAACTTATCACCAGCTTGACGAATTGAAGTTGAAGAAACTATCCCGCCTAACGAAATAGTAGCAACATCAGTTGTTCCCCCACCAATATCAACAACCATTGAGCCAGTTGGGTCCATTACTGGAAGACCGGCACCAATAGCTGCGGCAAAAGGTTCTTCAATTACATAAGCTTCACGAGCACCAGCAACACGAGCAGCATCGATGACAGCCCGCTTTTCTACTTCAGTTACTCCTGAAGGAACGCAAATCATTACTGAAGGTTTCGCGTTACCAACTGTTTTTTCAATAAAGTACTTGAGCATCGATGCGGTTGTATCATAATCCGCAATCACACCGTCTTTCATTGGTCGAATTGCAACAATTGATGATGGTGTTCTACCAATCATTTCTCTTGCTTCTGAACCGACAGCAATCACTTTATTAGTTTGTGTATTTTTGGCAACAACGGAAGGCTCCCTTAATACAATACCTTTGCCTTCCATATAGACAAGCGTATTGGCGGTTCCTAAATCGATGCCAATGTTTTTTGCTCCTAATCCAAACACGAAAATCTCTCCTTATTCCTGCAGTCTCTAAATCTTGAATAATTATAGCATAAAGTGCAATTTAAAAAAGATTTGCGGTGTAACTTTAAGACGAACTTAAAACAATTGGTGTTCGCGCATACTTAAATAACGCCCTTTTCCTACAATAAAATGGTCTAAAAAATCAACATGCATCATCTCTGATGCTTTTTGCAACATTTTGGTTAATTCCAAATCACTTTGTGAAGGAATCAAGTTACCACTGGGATGATTGTGAACTACGAATATACCTGCACAAGGATATATTACTGCCCAGCGGAAAATCTCACGTGGATGTGCAACAGATTTATCCAAAGTTCCCCTAAACAGGCATTTTTCAGCAATAATATGATTGCTGTTATCAATATAAAAAGCCCACAGTTCCTCTTGCTTGCGATTGGCTAATTTATTAGTCAGATACATGCCTACCTCATTACTAGAAGTCAACACATCATCACGATCAAACGACGCCATTCGCAATCTTTCAAGCAAATCTTCACTTATAATAGCTATATTCTCAGGACAATTTGCGCCCGATAAATATTTAAATAAATCGTTAAAATCATTTAACCCTAATCCTTTTATTTTTTGGATTAGTTGTTCAAATTCAGTAATTCCCTCTTCCTTTAATTGACCAAATAAAGTACTCAACAATTCCATATCCGTATTAATTAAATAGTGCTTGGACTTCATAATTTTCATTAAATCATTCCTTTCACTATTAAATACGTATAAAATCACCGAAATTGCTTTAGAACTGCAAAAAAGTCTTTACAAATGCACGTGGCAATTTCATGATCCTTTTTGCTAGCCGGTATTAGTTCTGGAACCATCATGCATTTGATTCCAGCGTTTACCGCTGATTGCAGCCCTGGTGAAGAATCTTCAAATGCCAGCAAATTAGTTTTTGCAACCCCAATTTTTTTGGCAGCCAACAAGTAAATATCCGGTGCTGGTTTAGGTCTAACGTGATTTTTTAAAACGTCATCATAATTTAAGTGAAACTGAAAATAATTTCGCGTTCCCGTCACCCATAAATTATGCTCTACCACATTCTCTGTATTACTAGTGACAATAGCCATCGGTATGTCACGCTCATACAAAAAATCTAAGGTTTCTTGCACTCCCGGACGCAGCTTCAGCTTTCCCTGGTCAGTCCATTGCCACACCAGTTCATCAGTTCTTTTAATAAACCGATCACGTTGAGCACTACTTTCAAAATACTCATTATAAAAATTTTGCATATCATTATTAGTTGAACCAACCAACTTTAAGTACATATCATCTGGAGTTGATAAATTGGCTTCATGAGACGCTTGAATATTCGCCTGCCAGTATAATTCTTCTGAATTAACCAGTAAGCCATCCATATCAAGAAGCACACCATTAATTTCGTCAGTGCTGTTTTCTATCCTCATTCTTTTCCTCCATTTGCAGGATGTTGCCCACCAAATAAAACGAACCTGTTACTAGCAGTATATCATTTGCCTGGCTAGCTTGTCTCATCTGGGTATAGGTTTTTTGCCAATCCGAATGATATTCGTATTTTTCCCGAACTTCTGGTGGAAAATCGGCTTCTTTAGCCGCCCGTGGATAGTCAATTGTTGTAAGCATGACGCGGTCAGTAGGTTTAAATAGAGCAAAAACTTCTGTTAAATCTTTATCTTTCATCATCATGATCAAAATTCTAATTATTCCATGCCGTTTTTGCTGCTGCTCGTGAGCAAAAGTTAACAGATTTTTCATTGCTTGAATATTATGAGCACCATCAAGAATAATTAGCGGTTTGGTCGCCAAAATTTGATAACGACCTGGAATAACAGTTTCATTAATTGCTCTTTCAATTTGAAGATCAGTTAACTTCAAATTTAATAACTTAAAAGCCTGAACCGCCACGGAAATATCAATTCCTTCTACCTTAGGCCGGGCGATAAAAGATAGGGCGCTGTTTCCGTCACGATATATCATGTCCTTATTTTGCTCAGTTTCCATTCTAAAATTCTTGTTCCAGAGCTTCACAGGGGCATTTTCGTCATTGGCCTTAGCTAAAATAATTGGTAATACTTCTTCGGGAATATTGCCTAAAACTACCGGCCGATTTTTCTTGATAATGCCACTTTTTTCGCGGGCAATATCCTTAAGTGTTGGGCCAATAATTTGTTCGTGATCAAGCCCTACTGTTGTGATGACACTTACTTTTGGGGTAATCACATTAGTTTTGTCATGTTCACCACCTATGCCCACTTCAATCACGGCAAAGTCACACTTTTCCTGAGCAAAATAAAGAAAAGCCATCGCCACTTCATATTCAAAAGTCGCTAATGCAAAGTCAGGTTCAGTTTGACGAATCTTGCTAAGAACTTTTTCAATCTGATTAGCCAAATCAATGAGACGGTCATCACTGATGTTTTGTCCATTTAACTGAATTCGTTCATTAAATTCGAAAACATAGGGTGAAACAAAAAGGCCGGTCTTTTGACCAGCCTTTTGCAACAAATTACTTAAATAATAACAAGTTGAACCCTTACCATTAGTGCCCGTGACATGAACGGTTTTTACTTTATCCTGAGGATTGTGTAAAGCAGCCAAAGTTCTTTTAATGTATGATAAATCTGCTTTTTCATGAAACTTCGGTAGCGAATATAAATAACTAATCACATCTTGAGTATTGGTAAAATTCACATTATTCACTCTTTTTCAATTCTTCAATTCTCTGGCGAACACTGTCAAGTTGACTTTCATAATCAGCTTTTTTAGCTTTTTCTTTGTCGATAACAGCTTCAGGAGCATGGGCAACAAAGCCTTGATTGTTCAGCTTCTTGGTTGAACGCTCAACTTCACTAACCAGATCTTTTTCTTCTTTTTCCATTCGCTTGATTTCATCGTCAATGTTAACCAAATCAGCTAATGGAACAAAGATTTGTGCTCCTGAAATAACTGCTGTCTTAGCTAATTTTGGCGCAGCAAGTTCAGTTGCAATAGTCAACTTCTTTGGGTGCAAAAAGTTCTTAACGTACTCTTCATTATCAGTCAGAATTTGTTCGTTTTCGGCATCTTCAAGTTGAATCATGATGTCAATTGGTGATGATAATGGAGCATTAACTTCAGTACGGATGTTCCGAACAGCCTTGATCACTTCAATTAAGAAAGCCATATCGTGATTTGCTTTTTCATTAGCAAATTCTGGGTGTACTTCTGGATATTTAGCAGTCATGATTGACTGACCATCATGCGGCATAGACAGCCAAAGCTTTTCAGTAACAAACGGCATAATTGGGTGCAAAAGTCGCAAAGTTTGGTCAAGAATCCAAACGAGGTTAGCTTGCTTTCTTGTCTTCAGTTCTTCATTTTCACTGTTTAAAGCAACCTTTGAGATTTCAATATACCAGTCACAAAAGTCATTCCAGATAAAGTTGTATAATTCTCGGCCAGCCTCACCAAATTTATACTCATCAAACAACCGAATAACTTCACTAACAGTGTGATTTAAGCGGTCGAAAATCCAACTGTCTGCCAGGTCAAAATTGGCAGTATCTGGCATATGAGCTGGCTGGGCATTTGCTGGCAAGTTCATAATTACAAACCGTGCGGCATTCCAAATTTTATTAATAAAATTCCATGCCGAAGCAAGCTTCTTAGGGTTATAACGTGTATCTTGGCCAGGAGCAGTTCCATTAAGTAAAAACCATCTTAGGGCATCTGCGCCGTATTGATCAACAACATCCATCGGATCAACACCGTTACCGAGCGATTTACTCATCTTTCTGCCTTGTTCATCACGAATTAAGCCGTGGAGAACAACATCTTTAAACGGACGCTTCTTGGTAAAATGAAGACTTTGGAAAATCATACGTGAAACCCAGAAAAAGATAATATCGTATCCAGTAACCAAAGCATTAGTTGGGAAATAGCGTTGGTAATCCGCAGAATTTTCATCAGGCCAGCCCATCGTTGAAAATGGCCACAATGCGCTTGAAAACCAAGTATCTAAAACATCTGGGTCTTGCTCCCAATTTTCGCTATCCTTTGGTTCATGCTCGCCAACATACATTTCGCCAGTTTTTTTGTTATACCATGCAGGAATACGATGACCCCACCATAACTGGCGCGAAATTACCCAATCATGAACATCTTCCATCCAGTGATTAAGAGTTTGCTCAAATCTTTCAGGAATAAAGTTTACTTTATTTTCAGTCTTTTGATTTTCTAAAACCTTTTCTGCTAACGGCTTCATTTTAACGAACCATTGGGTAGACAGACGCGGCTCAACTTGAACACCAGAACGCTCTGAGTGACCAACAGAGTGAACAATTGGCTTAACTTTAATTAAATAGCCTTGATCTTTTAAATCTTTGACAACTGCTTCACGACATTCGAAACGATCCATGCCTTCGTATTTACCAGCATTTTCGTTCATCGTACCGTCATCATTCATGACATTAATTCGCTTCAAATTGTGGCGATTGCCAACGGCAAAGTCATTCGGGTCGTGAGCTGGTGTAATCTTTACTAAACCAGTTCCAAATTCCGGATCAACATGTTGATCTTCAATAATCGGAATATGACGGCCAACAAGTGGTAAAATCAATTCTTTACCGACAATATCTTTGTATCGTTCATCTCCATGAGCTACCGCAACAGCAGTATCACCAAACATGGTTTCTGGACGAGTAGTTGCAATTTCAACAAACCCAGAACCATCGGCAAATGGATATTTAATATGATAAAAAGCACCTTTATCGTCTTGGTGAATAACTTCAATATCACTCAGTGCCGTTTGCAGTTCTGGATCCCAATTAATGATATATTCACCACGGTAAATTAATCCTTCGTTGTATAGTTGAACGAAAACCCGCCGAACAGCTTTGGACAAGCCTTCATCTAAAGTGAACCGTTCGCGAGAATAGTCAAGTGACAAGCCCATCTTTGCCCATTGACTCTTAATAATATTGGCGTATTCATCTTTCCAGTCCCAAACTTGCTTAACGAAAGCTTCTCTGCCCATCTGATGACGGTCTTTGCCCTGCTTACGCAGTTTTGCTTCAACTTTAGCCTGTGTAGCAATTCCGGCATGATCCATTCCGGGCAAATAGAGTGTGTCATAACCTTGCATTCGTTTATATCTTATTAATGTGTCTTGAATCGCTGTATCCCAAGCATGACCCAAATGCAGCTTACCAGTAACATTGGGTGGAGGAATAACAATTGAATAAGGGTGAGCTTTTTTATCTCCAGAAGGTTTAAAAAGATCTTGATCAAGCCATTCTTGATACCGGCCTTCTTCAACCTCATGGGGATCATATTTAGGTGCTAAATCTGACATAATTTTTCTCCCAATAAAAAAATCCTAGACAAATTGTCTAGGACGATCTAATTTAACCGCGGTACCACCTAAGGTTAAGCAAGTTAAAACTTGCTTCTCTTGAAAGTGATAACGGTGAACTTACCGGATTAGCCTACTAATAGTTCAGCTAACCAGCTTAATCAAGCTACCAATTAACCTTCATTCGGCCTTTCACCAACATTGGGCCTTTCTCTATTTATAAGGTTAATACCTCTTGATTTTTGCTTTGCTAGCATTATAACATGTTTTTTAAAGTAGTGCAGTATCTTCTTCGGCTTTATCAGCCAAGAACTTTTCGTCAGGATAAATTGGCGTTACTTTAATACCTGCAAGTGCACGCTGAATTAAGCCATCAACATCAAGCCGAGCTTCATATTCCCGTGCCTTATCAAGTCTAGGCTTAGTTTTAGGACGTGGGGGAGCAAAAATTGTACAACAGTCTTCAAATGGTTGAATTGATAAGTCAAATGTTCCAATTTTTTCAGCTAAACTGATAATCTCTGTTTTATCCATCGTAGCAACGGGACGCAATACGGGAGTCGTTGTTACATCATTAATGGCTGTCATTGATTCAAGCGTTTGCGAAGCAACTTGACCAACAGATTCACCGTTGAAAATTGCTAGGTCTTTTCTTTTTGCCCGAATTTGGTCAGCCAGTCGCAACATAAAGCGGCGCTGAACCGTCATTAAGTAACCTTCAGGAATTTTTTCTTTAATTATTTCTTGAATTTCCGCAAACGGAACAGCAATAAAGTTAATTCGTCCGGCATAATTAGCCAAAATTCCTGTTAACTCCTTGGCCTTATTCAAAGCCTTCTCTGTCGTATAAGGCGGACTGTAAAAGTGGACCATTTCAATATCAACGCCACGTTTTAAGGCAAGATACGATGCGACAGGAGAATCAATCCCACCAGAAAGCATCATAACAGCACGCCCACCTGTTCCAACAGGCATTCCGCCTGCGCCGCGCAATAATTGGTTTGAAAGATAGATTGCGTCCTGGCGAACCTCTATACGTAAAACAAGATCGGGATGTTTCATTTCAACTTTTAAATCAGACATATGATCAAAAAGATAATCACCAATCATTAAATTTAATTCATTGGTATCATAAGCAAAATGATGATCACTACGCTTGGTATTGACTTTAAATGTCATGCCTTTTTGGTAAGTTTCTTTCATCAAGGCAAGAGCAGTTTCTTCAATTGCCTCAAGCGTTTTATCAACCTTAATTGTCGGTGAATATGTCTGGATGCCAAACACCTTTTTCAAATGTTGGTCTATTTCTTCAAACGGTGCACCATTCAATACGATGTGCATTCTGTCATGTTTAGGGTGAATCTCAACTTGTGGATAGTCGCGCAATACTTTGGTAACATTACCAGCCAAACGACCAATAAAATCTTTGCGATTTTTTCCCTTAGTTGAAAGTTCACCATAGCGAACCATAACTTCAGTATATTTCATTAAAAATTATTCTCCTAAATGATTAATTCGAGCAAAGTGACGGTAAATCTGGTCAAAAACCGCGATAAATTCATCCGCTTCTTCAAGTGTATTCGTTTCGTCAAAGCTCAGCCTAATGGCACTAGTCGCGATTTTATCATCAATATGCATAGCAATAAGAGTACTTGCCTCATCTACCTTGGTCGAAGCACAAGCAGAGGTTGTGGAAGTATAAATATCATGTTCTTCCAAAGTATGGACAAGTGTTTCGCCCCGAATGCCTTCTAGTGAAAAGCATAAAATGTGCGGAGCAAAATTATCGTTAACTGGTGAAAATATTTTAATTCCTGGCTTTTTCTGCAGATAATCAACAATCTTAGCTTTAATTGCTGCTTCTTTACCAGCCTTAGCTTTTTCATCAGTTAAAACTAAACGCATCGCTTTTGCCATTGCCGCAATTGCCGGTAAATTTTCGGTTCCTGAACGCATGCCTTTTTCTTGCCCTCCACCATCGTGAAGGGGTGCAAGCATCTTACCCTCTCTTTTATAGAAAACACCAATGCCTCGTGGTCCATGGAATTTATGCGCCGAAAGACTGGAAAAATCGACCCGCGGGGTGAATACGCGTGACCAAATATTTTTGCCTAATGCCTGAACATTATCTACATGAAAATTGATAGTCGGATAATTGCTTAACAGATCGCTAATCTCATCAATTGGCTGAATGGTGCCAATTTCATTATTAACACCCATTATTGAAACTAAGGTAGTATCTGAATCAATTGCGTTGCGAAGGTCATTGACATTAACCCGCCCTTGTTTATCAACTGGCAAGTGCGTAACCCGAAAGCCGAGGTACTCCAAAGTATTAAAAGCATTTGTGACAGACGCATGTTCAACACTAGAAGTTATCAAGTGTTTGCCAAATTTTCTTTTCTGAAAAGCCGTTCCTTTAATCGCCAAATTATTAGATTCAGTCCCACCAGAAGTAAAAAAGATTTCCTCGGTTTGTGTTCCTAATAAACTAGCGATTTGTTTTCGGGAGCTTTCCAATAATTGAAACGCCCGGTCACCTAATTTGTGCAAGCTTGACGGATTGCCCCAAATGGTTTGCGCGACTTGATCATAGGTACTTAAAACAGACGGATCAATTTTAGTCGTTGCACTATTGTCAAAATAAATCACAAACTTTACTCCCCTCAAAAAGCTCTAAATAGCTATTGTTAACTAATAAATTGTAACTTAAAAGCCCCAACGCTTCAATTGCAATTTAGATAAGGAAATTATAATTCTCTTTTTGCAGTGATAAGTAAGAAAGAACCGCTGCTTCCTTAATATTAGATGGAAAATTGCTCTAAAATAGTAACACTATTTTTGTGAATAATTCAAAAATTTTACTTTGCCAACAAAAAAGTACCGTATTTTGCCATTGATACAGTACTTTTTCGAATTTAAGGTTAGTTATTTTTCTTATCTGAATAATACGCATTTTCTAAGCGTTGATATGATCCTGGTTCCACTTTTTCAAGAGCAGTGGCGATGGTGTCAAGAGCATCTTTGTAATTAAATTCTTGGCTATACAATTCCATTGCCTTAGTTTGCGCTTTTTTAATTGTCTCATTACTTGAATACTTATTAGAATATTGCAAGGTCAGTTCTACTAAATCGGCACAGTTAATAATTTCGTCTGCTTCTCTTTTCAAACGTTCAACGTCATCTGAAATCTGAATTAATTCATTAGAAATTTTTTCCATGTTAATTCTTACTTCGCTAAGTTCCTTAGCAACATGACCGATTTCATTTACTACCAAGGTGTACATCTGCACAAAAGTATCAGGATTACCCGGCAGATTTTTCCGCTCCAAGCGGCGATATACTAATGAAACTTCTTGCTTAAAGCGATTGATTGAATCGTTGGCAACATTTTCGGAATCATATAAGCCATCAACGTCTTGTGCCATCTTGGTCTGCTTATCAGAAATTTCACGCAGACGCTCAAGCATGCTTAACCAAGAAGCCTTAATATCGGAATAGACTCCCTTTCCGTCAGCAATATTTTGAGTATCAACGGTATATTGCCGATTCATGTCATTTACTTCTTGCTCTAACTGCCGACTTTCAGCTAATTCACCGTGAGTTAACTCGTAACTTTCATCAATATGACGCAACTTCTCAACTAATTTTTTCGATTCAACTTGTTCGTGAGAAAGAAGGCGCTGAATTTTGTCCTGATTTTCCTCAACAAAAGGACGAGCCTTGTATTCTTTCGCTAAGACATCGTATAAGTTGGCAATTTCTTTTTGAATTTTACTAATCTTCTCATTAAGTTCATCGATTTTTAGATCTTGTAACAACTTACGCGCATCATCAACTTCAGTTCGCACTTTTTTAATTTCTGCTAGTACATCAATCTTGGTAATGTAATACTTCGACGACATCATTTTTTTGTATGAATCAGAAATTTCCCGTAGTTGATCCTGGAAAACCGTATCAAGTTCATGACGAGCCTGTCTGATTTCTGGTAATTTAGTTTTCACACCAGTTAATGCAACCTTGATTTTTGACAAGACTCGTTTTGCTTCTACTTGATCACCTTGTGCAGTTAGGCTTTTGGCTTCGGTAAAGTCACCTTCTATTGCAGACAGCTCACTTTCAATTTGGTCCAATGCTTGACCATACTCAAAAGAATCAGCCAAAACCTGCTTGCGCATATCCTGATAATTTTTATTTAAATCGTCAAGCTGCATTTGATTTTCGCGATTTGACTCTAAAAGTTCAGTAAAGACTTCCTTAGTATTTTTTGCATCATCAAAAGTCGGTCTCATAATTTCCTGAGCTTGATTGATATTTTTCTTAGCCTTAAAAAGCTGATAATGAGCGTTTTGTTCAGCAGCCTTTTCAATCAAATCCTGAACTTCTGGAATCTTCTTCGTTGTGGTTTGATCATAATTTTTGCGCCAAGTAGTTAATGTCGTTAAACTCTCTCCCGCAAGATCCATTTTATCCAGCTTGATAATGTCTGCGTCCAAGTTCATTTTCTCAATCTTGGTAATCAAGTCGTCAAGCTCAATTATTTCCCGCAGCTGCTTTCGATTAACGATGAGCATAAATGCTATAATTAGAATGATGATTAAAATTGCAATTATTACAATAATTGACTGAGTTGATGACATATTTTTCCTCCAAAACTACTTCCAATTATACCAAACTTCTTTACCAGTGTGGGAACCTGATTTCAAGAAGTGCCAGAAGTATCTAGTTCATGAATTATCAGAGCTAATTCTTTACTAAAATTTACCTATATAATAGTTTTTTGCGATTATTTTCGTTACAAGTAAAAATTTAGTACTGACGACTTTACTACAGAATTAGTATTCATTTAACTTTTTTCTTGATTTAGTAGGAACAGCTCGCTATAATGTAGGGGTTGTAAAATATTTGCAGCTATAAGTGACAAGAACGTCAACATCTTAATACGTTTAAGTGAACGAGTAACCGACGCTGCAACAGGCGAAAATGAAAATTAAGATGCACGAATGTTGAACTTATACGTAATATTTTACTCCAAAAACTGTTATCAGATTTTATTGGAGGATTTTATGTCAAGATATACAGGTCCAAGTTGGAAACGTTCAAGAAGATTAGGTATTTCACTTTCAGGTACTGGTAAGGAACTTAGCCGTCGTAACTATGCTCCTGGTCAACACGGTCCTAATTCACGTGGTCGTTTGTCAGAATACGGTGAGCAACTTCACGAAAAGCAAAAGTTGCGCTGGATGTACGGCTTAAACGAGCGTCAATTTAGAACTTTGTTCAAGCGCGCTGGTAAAATCCGTGAAGGTGAGCACGGTACTAACTTCATGATTTTACTTGAATGCCGTTTAGACAGTCTTGTTTACCGTCTAGGCTTAGCTACTACTAGAGAACAAGCTAGACAATTAGTAAACCACGGTCACATTACTGTTGATGGCAAACGTGTTGACATTCCATCTTACGAAGTTAAAGTTGGTCAAGTTATTGGCCTTAAGGAAAAGTCAAAGAACTTACAACAAGTTAAAGATGCACTTGAAGCAGCTGCATCCCGTCCATCATTTGTTTCATTTGATGACAACAAATTGGAAGGTTCACTTGTACGTCTTCCAGAACGTGATGAAATGGAACCAGAAATTAATGAAGCTTTAGTTGTTGAATACTACAACAAGTTACTTTAATTTTTTATCCGCAAATCCCCTTTCCTACATGGAAAGGGTTTTTTGTTACTCGAAAGGAACAAGCAAACAATGTCCGATGATTTAAATACCAGAGTTGCCAATGCAGCACAAGGAATCACCCCCCAGACAAAGCCTGATGAACGCCGGCGCTTCTTAGGATCACTACGTGAGCGGGTTTTTGTCAGAATGACAAATGTGGAAGTTGAAAATAAAAAATTAACTGACCTATTTTTAGCTCACTTTCAGGACTATCTTAAATATTCACTTATAATTAACTGCAATGTGAATGATGATTTTTTAAGTCAAGTAGAAACCCAATGCAGTCAACATAACATTCCATTTACCATTGTCAGTGACGAAACTGCTAAAACTGGCCCAGATGATACGGCGATTTTGGTAGTTGCGCAAACAGCAATTAATAAAATGCGAATCGAAATTGCGCAAGTTTATCCACCAGAAATACCTAAAACGGAGCTGAGCCAACCAACTAAGCCTAAAAAAGTCGGTTTTTGGAAACGGATTTTTCATGGAGACAAATAATGAAACCTTTAGCATATCGAATGCGACCACAAAACTTAGATGAAGTTGTGGGACAACAACATTTAATCGGGCCCGGCAAGATAATTCGCCGAATGGTTGAAGCCAAACTTCTTTCCTCAATGATTCTTTATGGGCCACCGGGCATAGGTAAAACAAGTATCGCTAGTGCAATTGCTGGTTCAACCAAATACGCTTTTCGTAAACTTAATGCAGCAACTGATAGTAAAAAACAGCTTGAACAAGTTGCAGCTGAAGGTAAAATGAGCGGAACAGTAATCCTCCTGCTCGATGAGATTCATCGTTTAGACAAAGTTAAGCAGGATTTTCTTTTACCATTATTAGAATCCGGTCAAATCATTTTGATTGGTGCTACAACTGAAAATCCTTATATCTCGATTTCGCCTGCCATTAGGTCACGTTGCCAAATTTTTGAACTTAAACCGCTTGCTGAAACTGATGTTGCGAAAGCAATTGACCGTGCTTTAAGCGATCAGACCGAAGGCTTAGGCAAATATAAAGTTAAGCTAACTGCAGATGCCAAGCAATTATTAATTCAAAAAGGAAATGGCGACCTTCGTTCTACCCTGAATGGACTTGAATTAGCTGTGCGTTCTACAAAGCAAGAACTCATTATGGCTAAAAAAGATCCCGAAAAAGGTTTTACTATTAACCAAGACGAGATGGCTAATTCAATTCAAATGCGTAGTCAAAATTTTGATGCTCATGGTGATGGTCACTATGATTTAGTTTCCGCTTTCCAGAAATCAATTCGCGGCTCTGATACGGACGCTGCTTTACATTATTTAGCGCGTTTAATTGAATCTGGTGATTTAATCTCAATCTGTCGCCGGCTTAGCGTAATTGCCTATGAAGATATTGGTCTTGCTAACCCTGCTGCTGCCCAACATGCCATTACAGCCATTCAAGCTGCGCAAAGTTTAGGCTTTCCCGAAGCCAGAATCCCTCTTGCCAGTGCGGTTATTGAATTGTCGTTATCGCCCAAAAGCAACAGTGCGATTAGCGCAATTGATTCCGCTTTAAATGATGTTCGAAGTACTGATTACGGCAGTATCCCTGATGATTTAAAAGATGCACACTATTCTGGAGCAAAAAAATTAGGACATGGCACTGGCTATGTATACCCACATTCATACTCCGGCGACTGGGTGGCTCAGCAATACCTGCCAGACAAATTAACTGGTAAACAATATTTTGCGCCCAAAGGAAATTCAAAAATAGAAAAAGCCCTTAAAAAGCAATACGAGATTTTACGACAAATGCAAGACGAAGGCTTACGTAAAAAGTCTCATAATTAAGCCCAGTCATGCATTTTTATAACACAAAGAAGCCGTAAACCGACTTTATCGGTTTACGACTTCTTTTTTTATCGCTTATTTAAAACTAGAAGTTACCAGCTTTCACGTATTTGTTGATATCGCAAATATAATATTTGTGACCATTAATCTTGATTGGATCACCATAAACTCTTATCTGCTGACTCTTTCTTAGCATTCTTCTAGTTTGACGCTCTCCGTGTTGATTATAAATATATGCATTGTGCTTTAACCCAACACTTTGACCATCAATATTGTTGGCAGCAATATACAAGCCATCACTCAAACGATAGAATGGACGACCATTGATAGTCGTTTGCTTTTCAAAATTAAGCTTTGAGCCTGCCAAAACAATTAATCTGTTAGCTCGAATACCACTTTGATCATACAGATATGAATTATGCATAACTCTTTTTTCAATGATATTTTGGCTAGTTAAAGCGCTGGATGCGGCAACATTAGCCGTTTGAGCATTTTGAATAAGTTTACTACCAACATTTGCTGCTTTGACATAGCGGTTATGGGCAATAATATAGTATTTCTTGCCTTTAATTGTAACTTGAGAGCCGTAAGTTTTAATTTGCTTGCCCTTATAACGGATACCTGCACTCATAATTCGTTTGCCATGCTTATTATAGACAAAGGCATTATGACGTAAAATCCGGCTAGTAGATTGCACATTACCAACAGCTAAGTAATACTTCTTCTGCTTTGCACCTTGATCTACCAAAATGTAGAAATCGCGGCCATTAATTCGGGTAATGCCATGACTGGTAACGATTGAGCCAGCACCTAAAATAATTTGATTATCACGCTGACCATTAGCATTATACAAGTATGCATTGTGCATTAACATTACTTCTTCTGTCTTATTTTCAGGAATCTTATTATCCGGATTAGTTATTGGATTAACAACAGGATTACTAATATTGCTATCTTTTGGATAATTGTTTTGCAAAATCTCAGAAATAGTCTTAGGGTCAGAACTAATCAAGGATAAATGACTAACTGCTTGCGTAATTAGTGCTTTAATTTGCTCAGGATCGGATATCGAAGCAAGATTATCAGTTAAAGTTTTTCCTTGCTTAGCTATTTCCTTAGTAAGAATTGCCTTTTCAGCAGCCGAATAATCAGATCCGTCCTTATGCTTGAGTTCAGCCACAACTTTTTGTGCACTATTGATTGCGTCCGTAATTGCTGCATTAGCTATTTCCTTAATTGCAGTTAGCTTATCAGCCTCAATTGCTTCAGGTGTGTCACCTGTTACATGTTCATGATCGTTATATGCTTTAGCAGTAGCTGCAGTAACTGCGTGTGAACCGAACTTTTCATTCAGTTGCTCTAATGCATGTTGATACGTCTCCTTGATTTCTTGGTCAGCATTGTTTTTGGCGAGAGTCTTAGCTTGATTGATATAACTTTCAATGTTGGCTTTAAAATAATCAATTGCAGATTTAATCTGCTCAGCTTTACCTGTAGTATCGCCGACTGGAGCCACAATGTTATCAATCTCATTCCGGCTGCTTTTTGCATAATCATTTACTTTCTCAATTAATTTATCTTTATCCTGCTGGCTCAAGCTTTGATGAGAGTTAATTTCATTTTTAGCACGTTCAAGATTCCGTGAAATCTCTTCCTGCGCATTAAGCTTGTTAATTGCAGTCATTCCTTTGTCGTAAGCGTCATTGATGTTTTCCATCGTATTAGCTTGACCAAATGCACTAATACCGTCATTGATATCCGCAAGATATTGTTTATAAGCTTCATTATCACGCTGCTCATCAGTCAATTTATTAAATTCGGTTTGCAAGCCGCCAATCTGATCTGATCCACTCAGAGCATTTTCTTTTGCTTTGGCAAACCAGTCATTTGGCTTATGACCACTTTGCCATAATTCATCAATTTCCTTACCAACATCTTCTGGTATGTCTTTACCTTCATTAACCTTATCACTAGCAGCAGTAAATAGTTGGTCAATTTCTGCTAATGCATCTTTTTTATCATCCGGCGATAGTTGAGAAGCATTAATAATTTTAGATGCTTTGGCCTTTTTAGAAACAAGGTCACGCAGAGCAGTTGACTTATTGCCTTGCTGTTTTGCCTGCGTTATTAAATCAGCAAAACCAGCATTAGCAATTATGTCATCTGCCTTCTTCTTAACTTCCTGTTCATCTGAATCAGTAAGATCATTAATAGCTTGCTTACTGCTGTCATATAGTTGTTGCAATTTATTCTTAAATGGTATTTGCTCATCTGGCAACAGCTTAGAATTAATAATAGCAGTTAAAGCAGCAGCTCTTTCATTTTCTAGCTTGGCAATTGCTTCTTGCTTTGCCTGTACAACTCCTGCTTTTTGTTTCGTCAAATTAACAATGACGTCAATTCCCTTTTTACCAAAATCAGGAACTTGTCCTTCAGGTACACTACCGTTTAAAGCTGCACTAATATTAGCTTTGGCGTCATTCAAACTGTCTGGAGTTAAAGCAGTTAAGTTAACGTTATTAATCTGATCAATGGTCTTCTTTCTAGCCTGTTCAACCTGATCTTTTAGCGAATCAATCAATTCTTTTGCCAAACCATTCGGATTTTCATCAGATTTTTGATTTTGATCAATGGTCTTCTTAGCTTGAACGGCATAATCATTAATCGCTGCAATTGCAGTGTTCTTCTCAGTCAAAAGATCACTTGGTAATTTAGCATTATCGATTGCTGTAATTGCATTATCTTTTAATGATTGCAAATCAGCAGTCTTATCTGCTTTTAGAATAGCAGAAATACCATTTTGCAGTGCCTGGTCAATCTTATTTTCACCAGCTGTAATTTGAAGTGGATCAAGTTTGGAACTCGGATCAGACAGCGCTGCTTTAATTTCATCCGCATGTTTATTTAACTCGCCAATCAACTCATTTTTCTGCTGGAAGCCATCAGTCAAATTGGTAACAGCATCTTGGGCATCTTTAACAATTTGCTTCATGGTTGAAATTGGCTTTACGCCGGTTTGAGCCGTCTTCACATCGTTAACTGCCTTATCGTGCTCCTTGTCAATCAGACCCTTCATTGTATTAGCTATTTGACTTATTTCTTCAGGGGTCTTACCAATTTGAGCTGCCACCTGATCAACGATTTGATATGCATTCTGACTTGCCTTATCCAAATCACTCAGGGCCTTGTTTAACGCTTCAGATTGATCAAGATCTGTCTTAATCTGATCTAAACTTGTCTGCCCATTTCCTTTAGCAAGTCTTACTTCATCAATACTGCCTGCACCATCAAGAGCCAAATTGATAGCTGTAAGTGCTTCGTTAACTTGATTGGTTAAGCGATCATATTGTGTTTGATCAATCAAATGATTTTGCCACGATTGACTAATTTGATCTTTGAGTTTACCGGCCTGTTTAGTCAGGTCATCCCTAGCTGCCGCTTTTTCATTTTTCAGTGCCGAATCTTTGGCTTGGGCTACAATACCGTTAAGCGCCTTTTCACCAGCTGACTTAGCAGCATCAACCGAATTGACATCAGTGGCTTGATTGATAGTTGCTATTGCATCTTTTAGGCTCTGCTCAATTGCATTCTGATCATCTTCACCTACATCAGGATTATCGCGCGCCTGATCGGCAATGTTATTGAGCTCAGTTATTGCCTTATTTTTAGCAACTTGCAACTTAGCATCTATCAATGCTTGATTAATATTTGCGATTGCTTCTGCCTTTAAACCGGCAATATCTTTTGCATCAGCACCACTAATAATACCTTTTGCAGTATCATAAGCATTTTGTGCTTTTTGCTGAAAAGCAGCTACTTGTTCTGAAGTTAATCCCTGTTTTCCATTCTCATCTAAAAGATCAGCAATTTGCTTAAGAATTCCTTCCGTGCCAGTTTCAGGATCACCATTTAAAATAGCAGCCAATTCATTTAAAGCAGCTTCTCGCTGTTTCTTAGTATTTTCAGAATTAGCAATCGAAATAACGTTGTTAATGCCATTAAGCGCATTTTTTTCATCTTTAGCAACAAGTCCAGCATCAGTTTCAGCATCAATGTTAGCCAAACCTTGGTTAACCACATCGTTTAAAGCAGCTATATCTTTTTCATCAGTTAATTTAGTATGGGCATCAGCGCTGGCCTTTCTAATATTAAGTTTTGCCTGTGCTTTATTGATTGCTAGTGATGCTTCTTGTTCAATAGTTGTAATTTGATGGTTGCCATCAACTAATGCATCGCTTACTTCAGACTTATTCTTAGCTTTATCAATTTTTGTCGTAGCAGTTGTTAATGCTGTATCGATTAACTGTCCGCTATTCGTCGCTTTTTCGTAAGCACTACTTGCATTATCATAATCTTCTTTAATTGCTGCTTTTTCAGCAGTAGTCAAATTAGGATTATTTTGAATAAAATCATTATAGTCTTTAATAAACTGATCATATTGAGTTTTTAGATCGCTCTTAGCACTATTAGCCGCTGTTGTGATTGAAGCTTTCGCCTGCTCTTTTAAGCCTGCAAGGTCTAAACTTTCTGCAACAATTTTATCAATTGCATTTTCTCCGTCAGTTTCCGCCTTTTTGGCATCTTGTTCGGAAGTAGCCTTTCCGATATTTTGGATTGCAGTTGCCGAAGCATCTTCAATCTTTGCAATTGTTTCTTTCTTAGCATCATCTGTTAGAGTGCTAGAATTATTAATTTCCTGAATTACCTTGGCAACGTGATTGTTTAAGTTCTGCTGACTGATGGCAATAGCAACATTGACATCACTAACAATGTTTTTAAGCTCTGTTACCCCATCATCGGCACTTTGTTTAATTTGCTCAATCGTTTCCGGATTAGGGTCCTTTATTGCAGCATATGACTTATCATAGCTATCTTGAACCTCTTTCAAAAACTTATTCTTAGTTGGAAGATCAATGCTATCAAGCTTATTAATTTGATCAGTCACAATGCTCTTAGCAGTATTTAACTTGTTCCAAGCTTCCTCTTTAGCTCCTTGGAATGCTGCTGTCGTACCAATATTAGCTAATTTTGCCTTAGCAACATCTTTTTGGCGATCAATTCCATCAATAGCAGTCTCTGCCTCAATTGCTATTTTAGCTTGAGAAAGTGCATCCGTAATTTGGCTTTCATACTGATCTTTTTCTACGCCAGACAGTGAGGCATTAGCCTTAATTTCGGCTAATGTAGAATTAGCCAACCGGTCAAGTTCAGCCAAAGCATCTTGCTTATGCTTTGCTAGTTGCTGAACTTCTTCATCATCGGCAATACTATTAGCAACACTGTTCATGCTATTAATACCCAGCGTACTGTCTGAATTGATGTCAACAATACTGGTATCATTTTTAACTAGACCAACAGCCTTATCATAATAGCCCGTAATTGAATCAATGTATTTTTGTGCACTTTCCTTACTTATCTTATGATCCGTTGAAGCCTGCTCAATTACTGCAACATTTTTCTTTTTGGCAGTTAACAAATCATTGATTGCTGCTGATCTTGCAGCCTCAACTAACGCCTTAGTAAGAGCATCCTGAATATCAACTTTTCCTTGATTTGCAGCCGCATTTAAATCTGTAGTATTTTGTGCGGCCTTAATCTGGGTTGTTGCCAACTGTTCAGCTTGATTAATTAGGTCATTATAATATTCTTTATTAGTGGAACTTAATTGCTCATCACTAATTTTACTGATTTGATCACGAGCATCCTGTGCCTGCTTACTAATACTAGATAAAGCAGCTTCTTTTTGTGCCTTAAATTCGGTAGAAACTTTTCCAGTTGCATCCTGAAGAATGTTATCAATTTGTGAAACCAGTGCATCTGCTAACTTGCTGATAGCAGAAGTTGGCGTTTTTTCTACCGCATTATTGTAACTAACAATTGCAGCAGCAATTTGATCTTTAAAGCTCTGCTTTTCTTGATCATTTAAAACATCTAACTCGTCAATCTTTTTATTGACTTCATTTTGCTTAGCAACGATTGCATTATTGGCGCTACTGATGGCATTATTGCGCTGAGCAGTTTCATTAGCAGCTGCTTGCAAATCTGCTAATGCTTTAATTCCTTCACTAATATGCGTCTTTATTTCACTAAAGTCTTGACTAGTGTCAATTAAATCGCTATAGCCAGTTTTGTCTTGTGAAGTTAATAAGTTATTAGCTTCTTTTTCGTTATTAGCAATATTCTCACTTGTTAAACCAGAAATATTTCTAATATTATCTAAAACAGTATCACGTTTGTCCTCAAGTCTCTTTTTTGCTAGAATTTTAACTTCATTTAAAATATTTTCTTTTGCAGTTGCTTTGGCTGCAGAAACTTTTTCGGCAATATCAGCAATAGAACCATCTTCATTCTTGTCGCTTACTGAATCTATATTGGCAGTACCATTTTTTTGCTCGGTGCTAATTTTGTCATTTTCAGCAGTAGTTGTTTCTAATGCCTGCTCAATCTCATTAACATAAGCGGCAAGTTCAGCTTTAGCAACTTCCTTTTCAAAGAGATTCTTGGCCTGCATAACTTTATTTGCTATCTCTTGATCATTGTTACTACCATAAATTGATTTATTTGCATCAAAAGAAGGAGAATCTTTTTGAGCAGTCGCAACTAAAACAACTTGATCAATTGCATTTAGGTACTTTTGCTGTTCATCAACGTTTAAGCCACTGTTTTGCAATTTCAGTTTAGCAGCACTGGCAGCATTAGCTATTTCGATTTTAGCAGCGGCAAGTGTCTTTTCATTATGGACATTGGCAATAGCATCCCTTCCTGCAGAACCATCGTGATCACTACCAGCAAGAATTGCACTAACAGCTTGATTTAAAGCGTCCTTAATCTCACTAGCATCTTGGCTGTGCTGCTCAATTTGCTTATTGGCTTCTTGCTCAACTAATTTTATAGCCGCAATTTTATCTTGAACTGATTTGAGATTACCTTTGGCTTGTTCAACTGCAGTCTTGACTTGGTCTTCATTTTGAGCTAGATCAATGGTACCCTTTTGTTTGATAACATCATTGACCGCAGTAATTTCTTGGCCATCAATCAATCCATTAATTGCAGTTTGCTGCGTTTCAGTTAAATTATTATCTCCCCCCGCAGTCTTTAAATCATCTTTAACACTGCTTAACGACTCACTCAGTTCTTGTTTAAAATTATTCTTATAAGATTTTACAACTCCGTTAATATTCTCTTTTTCACTAGCCAAAATGTCAGCTAAATTATCTGCAGTAGTAGTAGATGACTTAATATTGTTTGTAGCAGTTACCAATGCTTGGTTAATTTTGTCTTTAATTGATGGATAAGCAGCCGACTGATCATTAGCTAATGATTGTAATTCGTCAATTGCCTTAGACTTTTGGGTTTGTAAATTATCATGAGCATTAGCCGTATCAATTGCCGCTTGAATTATTGCTAGCGCTTTCTTTTGCCTACTACTTACGGACAAATGATCTTTTGCCCCATATACAGAAGTATTTTCATCATAACCCTTTTCGGTTGGTTGTTTCGTGTAAGCATCTGCCTGGGCCATTGCTTGGTTGAAAGCAGCAGCCTGCTCTGGAGTTAGGCTTGCCGGTAAATTATTTTTGGCTTGGGTAATTGCTGCTTTGATCGCTTGTGCCGCTTCTTTTTGCGCATTAGCTAATGAAGCAATTTTCAAGTCAATTGCAACTGGCCGTGATCCTTCATCAAGAGCGAGCGGATCATATTCAACGAAGTTAGCATGCGGTGTCAATAAAATTTGAGTTTTTTCATCAAGATTAGCTGTAGTTGATGTCGGTAAAACTAACCTAAAGGAACCGTCATTGTTGACTTTGGCAGCAAATTGCTTTTGTTTAAGACTTCCATCGGAATCTGCGGTTTTACCATATGGGCTCTCAATCATATTGCCATTTTGTTCGTTTTTCGGGAACCAGCTAGTTATTTTGCCACTAGGACTCTTTAGGCTAGCTAAAATATAGGCATCAGTTCCGCCCGGAAGAATCTTATTGAATAAGCCATCACTTTCGGGTCCATCCTTGCTTTCTTGATAATTTAGCACAGATCCAGGTGCACCAACGACTTCTCTTGAGCCATCTTCATTGGTGACAACACTAACTTTAGTTGGATCTATGTCCAAAAAACCACTTGTATTAGCTGGAATAAAGCGAGCGTTGTTATATCCGGGAAGTAAGCTATTGGCAAAAATCTTAGAAATTACCTGAGCAAAGACTGTATCAAAAGTTGAATTTTGTTTACCTGCATCTTCTAAAATTGTCTTTAAGAACGGTATCTGGTTTAAAATAGCTGAAACAACAGGTTTTTTCTCTAACTCTTTTACATAATCAGATGTAATCTTGGTATTACCATTTAACATTTCAATTTTATTAACGTTGAGTGTGTCACTACCCTTTTGAACCTGCAAAACATGGTATGGCGGAAGCGCAATTGATCCCGTAAGACCAATCCCATTGAGTAAGTCACCTAGATCAAGTGCCTGGCGGACGTTAGTAATTGAAATCTTATTGTTCCCGATAATGCTGGTTCCTGGATTCTTATTTAAATGTGCATCCAATATTAAGGAACGAGGGTTATTAACAATAATTGAACCACCCTGGCCAGTATCCACCAAGATAATAGCGTTTCTACCAGTATCTACTCCTTCTAGCCGAGCTTCAAAACTACCATTTTGAACAGTAGCAGTTCCTTCAATCAGAACCAAAGTATCATTATATACGCCCATGTTCTGGCCAATGATGGTTAAAGAACCTCTTGGTCGAATATTAATGTCGCCACCATCATACAATAAATTTCTTCTCTTATTAAAAGCAGCAATATCACCATTAGTATTAATTTTGACATTTCCGCCATTTAGAATATTAAAGGCGGAAGTGTTACCCTTAGTGGTTTTATTAATATAAATGGCAGAAGCCTGTTTGTAATCGTAATCTGAAAAGATACCTGAACCAATATTAATATTCAAATCGCCTTGAACATTAACCGTTTCTTTATCGCCTCGCATTACGATTGCAAAAACAGTTCCAGTACCTTCTGCTGGATTAGCTTTAGTCGCATTAATACCATCGGCATTGCCACGAGGATCTAAGTTGACTGTTGCACCCTTAGCTACGTTGACGGTATTATTGCTACCATCCATCTGAATGATGTTACCCGCAATTGTTTTGCCGATAAAGTTACCTTCGTCAAAATCAATTGTGTTATCAGATTTGGTAAACTCAAATAATTGCTGGTTATCTCCATTGGAAGCAGTAGTACCAGGATATGGGCAATGAATTGTTTCCGCCAAGTTTTGGTCACCAACAAAATGGATGTGCGTTCTAGAACTTGAATAAACCATCTGTGAACCATGGAAATTAACGTTTTTAAATGTAATTACGGCTTCTTTTTGATTACCAACATTAGCCGTATCAATAACTCCAAAGAAATCAGCACTGTATAAATCTAAATTTTCATAGGTCAAGTCTAGAGAATTAGCAGAAGTTAAGTTAGGATGGTTGCCTTTAAAATCAATTTTGTGTCTACCCAAACCAGACGATTTAATCAGCAATTTTCTTCCTGTAAAATCAAAACCGGTAGTGCCATTATCTTGGTCAGCAGAAATATCATTCATAATATCGATTTCGTTAATTGTCGTATTAGCAGGAATCTTTTTTTGCTGATAGGCATTAACAAATTGACGCCAATTATATACCTTAGCAACATTGCCTTCTACTTGCGGTGTATCACCTATTATATCCACCAAGCCTAGGTTTTGGTTAGCTTTAGGTTGTTGTTTAGCCGGCTTAGTTGGTTGCTTATTGGAAGAATCATCTGGCAGCTTATTTTGCTCTAAATCATTATTAGTTTGGTCGCCTTTATTTTGCTTATCTTGCTTTTGGTTACTGTTACTAGTTCCAGAGTTAGCAGAAGCATTGTCATTTGTATCATTATTTTCCTTAGAGTCGGCCACTTCAGTAGAAGAATTGCTCTTTTCTGTCTCTTCATGGTTGGGAGCAGATGAATCATTAGTAGCTTTTTGGGTGACTTTCGACACCTTACTGTTCTGCTTTGTTTGAGAAGCTGAAGATTGATCTACATTGCTTTCTTTAAAAAACAAGCTTAAACCAGAATATGTTGTTAAATCTGGCTTATTACTTTTTTCTTCATTTAAGTCAGTATGATTATTTTCTTTTACTACATTATTTGCCGTTTTGGTAGTCGAATCTGTGGCAACCTGACTTGTTTGTTGTTCAGGACTAATTTCGCTTGCCTTAACAGATTCAGCATTTATACCGAAAAATGAAAAGCCTAATAAAACAGAAACTGCACCAATACTCAATTTGCGAATTGAATACTGGTCATGCTTATCTTGCATTTCCATTTGCTTCAATCGTTCTTGAAAATTATTTTTACCTAACATACAGATATCCTTTCTATTAACTATAGCCTATACATCTATACCGTAATATCTGTAATTATTAAAGTCAATTTTAAAGCTTTTTTAATATATTTTATAAAAGATTATAGTAAAAGTAATTATTAGAACGCTAAAATTATTATCATCATAGGCCTATTTTTCCTATTTTTTTATTAATAAATCCAGTTTATACGTATCTATGTATACATATAATATAAGACAAAACTAAATCAAATATAAAAAATGGTACAACCTGTATTTTCAACAAGTTGTACCACTTTTATTTTATCTATTTAGCTTTTAAAAATTGGCCTTCTTTACATATTTGTTTTTAGCAACAATGTAATAAAGCTTATTTTTAATTTTTACTGGTGCACCATAAGTCCTTACTTTCTTATGCTTGCGTAGAATTCTCTTACTTATGCGATTACCATATTGACCGTAAATAAAGGCATTATGCTTTAGTTTCAATTGCTTCGGATCAATATTGCCAGCAGCTATATACATTCCATCAGCTAAACCATAGTAGAGCTTACCATTAATGCGCTTAATACCAACCGTATCAATGATCGAACCGGCTCCAAAAATCAATTTATTGCATCTCACACCTTTTTCATCATATAGATAAGCATTATGCATGATTGTTTTTTCGACAGTTGCGTTTTCTTTCGTGCTTTCAGGAACGCTTACTGGCGT
This sequence comes from Lactobacillus sp. B4026, assembly GCF_026535825.1. Lineage (NCBI taxonomy): Bacteria > Bacillati > Bacillota > Bacilli > Lactobacillales > Lactobacillaceae > Lactobacillus > Lactobacillus sp. B4026. The sequence continues at coordinate 1,154 of NZ_JAFNPD010000008.1, read as the reverse complement.
AACCTCAGCATTTTCTGTCTTAGGAACAATCTTCTCAATATTAACCTTGCTTGCCTTAATGTATTGGTTTGTACCAATGATAAAGTACTTTTCACCACGAATGTTGACTACATCACCATAAGTATGAACGGTCTCACCTTTCTTAATAACGCCCTGATTCTTAATCTTATTGCCGTACTTATCATAGACTGAAGCATCATTCTTTAGTTTTTGTACCAAATACTTAACATTGCCAATCGCCAAATAGTATTTTCTATTATTATCACCTCGATCAATCAAAATGTAGTACTGATTGCCATTAATATTTTCTATACCATAAGTCTTAACAATTGAACCGGCTCCAAGAATAATCTTATTGCACCTCTTACCGTCAAGATCATAAACATAAGCATTATGCATTAAGGTAACTTCCTCGGCATTGGCTACAGAGGTATCAACATCCTTATCTCCACCAGTTCCTGGCTTAGTTGCTACAGGTACTTGTGAATTACCAGAACCGTCTGATGAACTTCCAGAGCCACCCGAATTAGAATTATTAGATGAACCATTATTTGTTGCTTCAATTTTAGCAATAGCAGAACTTATATTATTTAAATCAGTTTGATTTTGTTCCTGTGCTTTAGCTAATTCTTCAGCAGTAGTCGACTCACTAATCCGTTTTGTACCATCTTGTTTGACCTTACTAATCTGTTCCTTTAACTGATCATATTGATCTTGACTTAACTTCTTAGCAGCTAAATCATCGTCAATTTGCTTTTGCAATTTAGCAGTGTCTTGGTCAAATTTAGTTTGCGCAGCAGCCTTATCAATTTCAACGTTAGATCCACCAATAATGGTAATTCCATCATCTCGATGCTTGTCGATTGAACTAGAATCGTCGGAATTATCGATCTGATCTTTAGCATCCTTAGAATTTTTATCAATCTGATCCTTAATATCCTTCTTTTCTTTGTCAGTGTATTTCGAACCATCCGGTTTCTTGGTCTCATCTTTATCAAGCTTGTTCTTGGCATTGGCAGCAGCATCATCTACTGCACCCTTGGCAATTGCTTTTTCTGCATCGAGTTCGTTCTTTTGAATCTCTTCAGGAGTATCACCAGTAACATTTTGATGAGTATTCCAAGCACTATCAGTTGCACTCGTGATAGCTTGAG